>JBGUSX010000057.1:0-16858 GCA_045132775.1 Eubacteriales bacterium | reverse complement strand
TGTTAAGCCTTCCCCAGCGGGGAACAACTCGGGCGAGCCCTCGTAGCACCTTTTGCAAGCAAAACGCGCTTTACGGGGGACCGCGCAAGCGGTGGATGAGGAGGTCGCCCTTTTGTGGTTTTCACGTCTTTTGTGAGCCTTGTTTCGTTGCAGAAGAATCCTTGTGCTACAAGGCAAAATCTACACAACTACCGTGAAATACATCCTAATGGCGACCTCCTCATCCACCACTTCGTGGTCCCCCTTCTCCGCTGGAGAAGGCTATTCGATAAATCAAAATTTGAAGTTACATATAAACTCAAAAGCAAAAACGCTTATCACGTCTTGTGTGATAAGCGTTTTTTGTTATCATTATACCGTTTGGCTTTACGCCTTTTTCGATTCGAGATACGAGAGCGCGTGCGAGAGGACTCTTCTGTCGTTATCGTGCGCCAGAAGCTTGCTCGCCTCCTCTACGGGTATCCATTTTGCAAGCACCGTCTCACCCTCAAGCGGCTTTGTCTCCACCTGACTTGTGAGCGCAAGAAAGTAGACCACCTCTTTTTTCGCTCCCGGACGGGGTCGGTAATAGACGGGGTGACGGAAATCGAGCTTTATCTCGATCTTCACGGCGGTCTCCTCAAAGACCTCGCGCACGGCGGTCTGCCGCTCGCTCTCCCCCTCCTCAACGTGTCCCTTTGGGAATGAGTGGTTACTGTTCTTCGAATGCTTTATCATAAGGACGTACTTCTGTATCTTTCCGTCCTCGAGCACGGCGTCTCTGAAGACCACCGCACCGCAGGATTTCTCAAATATCATTTAAATCATCTCCAATTCCGACTTCGGATAATAATTGGCAGATGGCAAATAAGGCGTGGCACAAGCCCTACGGAAAATTTGTCATTCTATCTGTCAAAAGCTTTGGCGGCGGATTATCTCTCGATCTCCTCCATAATGAATGCCTCGAGAATATCGCCTTCCTTAATGTCATTGAACTTTTCAAGTCCTACACCGCACTCGTAGCCCTGTGCAACTTCCTTTGCGTCGTCCTTGAATCTCTTAAGCGATGCGATCTTGTCCTCAAAGATAACGATACCGTCACGGACGACACGGATCTGTGCGTGTCTTGCGATCTTACCGTCAAGAATGTAGGATCCCGCGATCGTACCGACACCGGGAACGCGGATAGTCTGACGGACCTCTGCGTGACCGAGCAGGTTCTCACGGAACTCGGGAGCGAGCATACCCTTCATAGCAGCCTCGATCTCCTCGATGCACTGATAGATAACTCTGTACATTCTCATATCAACGCCCTGTCTCTCGGCACTGTCGAGAGCCGCCTTATCGGGACGGACGTTAAATCCGACGATTATCGCATTCGAGGTAGCCGCGAGCATAACGTCGTTTTCGGTAACTCCACCGACCGCGGAGTGAATAACGTTGACTCTGACCTCCTCGTTTGAAAGCTTCGCGAGCGACGCCTTGACAGCCTCGGCAGAGCCGACCACGTCAGCCTTGACGATGATGTTAAGATCCTTGACACCCTCGCTGATCTGAGCAAAGAGGTCGTTGAGATTAGCTCTCGCGTTCGCCTTGAAGTTCTCTTCCTTTGCCTTTGCCTTTCTCTGTTCCGCGAGCTCTCTCGCCATTCTCTCGTCCTCGACTGCGGCGAAATCGTCACCTGCGACCGGAACCTCGGCAAGACCAATGATCTCAACGGGGACAGAGGGTCCTGCGACCTTCTGCTGCTTGCCGTTGTGGTCCGTCATAGCTCTTACACGACCGACGGCAGTACCCGCGATAACGATATCTCCGTTGTGGAGCGTACCGTTCTGAACGAGCACGGTCGCAACAGGTCCGCGACCCTTATCGAGCTTCGCCTCGATAACGATACCCTTCGCGCGACGGTTGGGATTAGCCTTAAGCTCCTTGACCTCGGCAACGAGAAGAACGTTCTCAAGAAGATCCTCGATACCCATTCTTGTAAGCGCGGAAACGGGAACGCAGATAACGTCGCCTCCCCATTCCTCCGGAACGAGATCGTACTTTGTAAGCTCCTGCTTGATAGCATCGGGGTTAGCGGTGGGCTTATCCATCTTGTTGATAGCAACGATGATGTCAACTCCCGCAGCCTTTGCGTGATTTATAGCCTCAACGGTCTGGGGCATGATTCCATCGTCCGCCGCGACCACGAGGATCGCGATATCGGTAGCCATCGCACCTCTTGCACGCATTGCGGTGAACGCCTCGTGTCCGGGGGTGTCGAGGAAGGTGATGTCCTGTCCGTTGATCTTTACTCTGTATGCACCGATGTGCTGGGTGATACCGCCCGCCTCACCGGTAGTAACGTTGGTGTGTCTTATAGCGTCGAGAAGCGAGGTCTTACCGTGGTCAACGTGACCCATAACGCAGACAACGGGAGCGCGACCGACAAGATTCTCATCGGTGTCCTCGGTCTCGTCAAAGAGCTTCTCTTCAATGGTTACGACAACTGCCTTTTCGGGCTCTGCTCCGAGCTCGACCGCAACGAGTGCCGCTGTGTCGAAGTCGACGGTCTGGTTAGCCGTCGCCATAACGCCCATGAGCATGAGCTTCTTGATGACCTCCGCAACCGTGACCTTGAGCATGGAAGCGAGATCGCTTACCATGATCTCCTCGGGAATCTGAACCTTGAGGGGACCCTTTACGATAGTAACGGGAGCCTGGGACTTCTGTCCCTTCTTATTGGGCTTGCCCTTCTGGAAGCCGCCCTCGGCTCTTGTCTGATTCTGCTGCTTTTTGAGCTTCTGGTTTCCGCCGCGAAGATCTCTGTCATTCTCGGAAACGAAGCTGTCAAGCTTCTCGTCGTATTTGGAAAGGTCGACGTTCGAGGAACGGATATCCACCGTCTTTGCTGCGCCCTTCTTGCTCGTTCCGTCGCTTCCCTTGGGAGTCTGCGCTCTCGTGATTATCTGAGGCTGGAACTTCTCCTTCGGAGCTGACGGGATATAATCATCCTTATCCATACCCATGCCGCCGCGGTTCTGATTGAACTGAGGCTTCTGTGGCTTTCTGTCGTCGCGTCTCTGCTGATTCTGACGGTCAAAGCTGGGTGCGCCCATTCTTGAGAATCTGTCATTCTGGGCACCCTGGGGAGCAAAACCGCCCGTCTGAGGTCTCTGCTGACCGCCGTCGCGTTTCTGCTGGGGAGCCTGCTGTCTTGTATCCTGTCTCTGCGCGCCCTGGGGAGCGGAATTTCTCTGATCCTGACGGGGAGCACCTGCTCTCTGCGCCGCCTTTTCCCGTGCGGCTTTCTCGATAGCCGCGGCGCGTGCAAGTGCCTCCGCTCTGTCGACCTTAGGCTGCATTCTCACAGCGGGAGCCGCAGGCTTTTCTTCCTTTTTAGGCTCCGCCTTGGGCTCTGCAGTTTTCTTTTCCGATACCTCGACCTTCTTCTCGGGCTCTGCCTTGGCAGCGACATCTCCCTTTTTCTCGGTCTTCTTTGCGGCGGTATCGGCATCCGCCTTCTTTTCGGGCTTTTCGGACTCCTCGGTCTTCGCCTTCTTTGCTTCAGCCTTTACCTCGGGAGCCTTCTTCTCCTCCGCGGGCGCAGAGACCTCGGGGGCATCTGCTGCCTCCTTCTTCTCCTCCGCCTTCTTCTCGACCTTTTCAAGCTTTGAAGGAATAAAGGTCACTCCGTCGATGTAGTCGTCGATCCCCTCTACCTGATGCATTGACGTGATCGCGTCGAAAAGGACTGCGAACTCCACGGGCTCGAGTGCCTTCTGCGCCTTGAGGTCCAAGCCGCGAGAAGACATGATATCGACCATGTCCTTGCTCTTGATATTAAGATCCTTTGCCAGTTGATTTGCTTTTATCTGAGGTGTTACTGCCATAAATTATTACCCCTGCCTTTCAAGTTTACGATGTAGTTTTGCCCGACTCTGCGAGCTTTTTTTCAACCGCGCGGCAGAAACCCGCGTCGTTTATCATTACCGCCGCGACCGCGCCCTTTCCGACCGCCGCGCCGAGCGTGAGCGAATCGGACTCTATCCTTACGTGCTTTACCTTATAATATGCGCACTTGTCCGTTATTTTCTTGTGTGTGTTGTCCGACGTGTCGGATGCTTCTATCACGATGACCTCGCGCGCCCCCTTGCGAAGCGCCTCGCAGACCATCGGCGTGCCGATGACGGCACGTCCTGCACCCCTGCAAAGACCTATGACTCCGAGAAGTCCTCTCTCCTGTGTCATGTCTCTGCCTCCGAGATGAGAACCTCCATAGAGTCGAATACCTCCTCGGGGATCTCACACTCGAGCGCACGCTCTATCCTCTTTGACTTTCTCGCTTTTTTGAAGCAAGACGCCGACGGACAAATATATGCTCCCCTGCCCGAGACCTTTCCTTTGAGGTCGAGCACCGCCTCGCCCGAGGGAAGTCTTACGACTCTGACAAGCTCGCGCTTCGGCTTATGCTCGTTGCAGCCAAGACACTGGCGCACGGGGATCTTTTTTACCTTTTGCTCTTGCATTTGATTCTCCTTTTCACCTATGTACGATACGCGTGTCGCATCTCATACACGGCGCAAAATGAATTATCAGTTCTTCTCGAGTCCCTCTGCGTTGATATCGATCTTGATACCCGTGAGCTTCGCCGCAAGACGAACGTTCTGTCCCTTAGCACCTATCGCAAGGGAGAGCTGCTCGGGAGCAACGGTAACACGGCAGAATCTCTCGCCGTCCATCTCTACACCGAGAACTGTCGCGGGAGAGAGAGCCTCGCTGACGTACTCCTCGGGAACCTCGCTGTACTTGACTATATCGATCTTCTCGCCGCAAAGCTCGGAGAGGATCGCATCTATTCTCATTCCGTGAGCACCGATGCACGCGCCTACCGCGTCAACGCTCTCGTCTCTTGAATAAACCGCAATTTTGGTTCTGGAGCCTGCCTCACGGGAAACACCCTTGATCACAACGACACCGTCAGCGATCTCGGGGATCTCGAGCTCGAACATACGGCGGACGAATCCGGGATGGACTCTTGAGAGAGTAACCAGAGGACCGCGAAGCTCTTTGTTGACCTCCTGAATGAATACCTTGATCTTGTCTCCGACCTTGAAGAACTCTCCGGGGATCTGCTCGGACTTGGGAAGCACCGCTCTGCCCGTTCCCGTGTTGAGAACGATAGCGCCCGTCTCGTAGTCCACCTTGTCAACCGTCGCGGTGATGATCTCCTCGCGCTTTGACTCGTATGCCTCCTGCATAGCCTTGTGCTCACCCTCGCGGATACCCTGAATGATGACCGACTTAGCCGCACCTGCAGAGAGCCGGCGGAAGTTCTTTGTCTTTACCTCAAACTCAACGATCTTGCCAAGCGTATTTCTCTTGCTTATTGCCTTTGCATCCTCAAGCGAGATCTGCGTTCCGGGGTCCTCGACCACCTCAACGACCTCTTTCTGCTGATAGACTCTTACGTCCTCCTTGACGGGATCGATGTTAACGCGCACGTTGGTGTTGCTGCCGTATTCCTTTTTGAATGCGGAGATCAATGCCGCCTCGATCTTCTCGATCATGTACTCCTGGGGAATGCCCTTCTCCTTTTCAAGAAGCTGGAGCGCCGCAAAAAATTCTTTGTTCATTTTTACTGATCCTTTCAATAAATCGGTGTATGTGTGTTTTTATTTTACGAATTTGAAAAATCGAAATAGGTCGATATCTTAGCGACCTCCTCGGGCTTGAAAACGATGTTCTCGCCGCCGTTTTCGATCACGATGTTGCCGTCGGCATCATAACCGACCAGAACTCCGCGGAACTGCTTTGCACCGTTCTTCGGAGCGTAAAGCTTGACCTCGACGTCCCAGCCCTCGCAAGCGTCGATATGCTCGGGGTACTTGAGCTCACGCTCGATACCTGGGGAGGAGACCTCGAGGATGTAAGACTCACTTATCGGGTCAGCCTCGTCTAAAAGCGGGTCGATGGCGCGGTGGAACGCCTCGCAATCGTTGATATTTATGCCCTCTTCGTTGTCAAGCGTGATGCGGAGATATTTGTCCGCGCCCTCTTTTACGAATTCAACGTCCCAGATGAAAAAGCCCATCTCGTCCGCCACGGGAGTGACTATCTCGCGCACGACCGAGGCAATATTTTTTCCGGAATTGCTCTTCATATCAAAAACCTCTTAAACAAAATTTATGAGTGGATCTTGCAACCCACTCACGACACTACTATGATACTGTGGGTATTGTACCACATTTTTTTCAAAATTGCAAGAGGTTTTTGAAAATTTATTGAATTTTTTATTGATTTTTTGTCATCATGATCAAGGACACGTAAAATAAAAGAAAAAAATTCGAGAAACAAGAAAAAAAGTCGCAAATCTGTTTACAAATTGAAAAAGATATGATATAATCATATAATGATTTAATATGGAAAAATATGCCCGCGCACACGCGAGCAGGAAGGGAGAGAATATGTACCGCGAAACAGCAAAGCGTCAAAAGGACCGTAAAACTATGATCTCATACGTATGTATGGCAATAATCATACCTATTCTCTCCCTCATCCTCCCCCTCTCGCTTACAGGCTCGACTGCGATCGTCCCTGTTGCCTGGGTCGCGTGTATGATCGCATCTGCACTCCTTATGCTCTTGGTTAAGAGCTTTGGCGGCATCGCCATCTGCGCTCTCGCAATAACCTTTTTCCTGTCCTACCTCAAGGACCCCGTGCCCGTTGTTGTTATTCTCGGCACTGTGCTTATCTCGGGTATCTATTCCGCGGCAACAGCGGCGGCGGAAAAGAAAAATCTTGCCCTTGTCATAGGCACTCCGCTTTTGTCGGCGGCTTTGGCTTTTGCCGTGACACAGAGCATTCCGCTCACGCTTCTCTCACTCATATATCTCCCGCCCGCACTTGCTTTGGGTCTTACCGCAAGGCGCGGACTCGGACGCGCAAGATCCATAGCAGTCTTCACCGCCACAGCGGCAGTCGAGCTTCTTCTCGCGGTCCTGGGATATATCGCCTGGCAGAACGGAACGGTCAACAGAGAGATCATCGAAAACGCAGTCGTATATCTGCAGAACAGCATCGAGTGGGCTTTGCGGTTTGCTATCGAGAGAACAGGTGCGGTCAAGCTGGATGAGACATTACTGATAGAAATACGGGCACTCGGCGCATCGGCGATCAATCTTATGCCGGGTCTTGTGACCGTGGCAATATTGACAACGGGATTTTTTGCGCACAAGACACAGTGCTCGCTCTTCTCGCACTTTGAAAGAGATTCTCTCCTTGAATCCTCCGAAACGCCCGTCACCGTGTCCTGCACCGCCGCGATCGTGTTCCTTGTAGCGCACGTGTTCTCCTACACGTCGGGAGCATCGCACTCACCCTCGTTTGTCGCGATAGCGGCTGAAAACCTTTCGCTCATTTTAATCCCCGCGCTTCTTCTCATCGGATGGGAAAAGATCGCGGCACTCCCGAAGAAGATAGGATTTCTGGCGATAGCCGTCTGGATAGGCATAGTCCTCGCCACAAACGCTCTCTCGGCATCAATAATCAGCGTACTCGCGCTCATAGGCGCATTCTGCATAATCTTTGCACGCACGGATACGTGGGCAAAGGATCACTACCGTAAAGGAGAAGATCAATGAGCAAAAAACAGAAAAAAGAATTAAAAACACGGCTCGCAGAGCACTCGGGGCTCCGTCGGAGCGAGCGGTTTTATCCCGATCTCTCGGCTCCCATGATATTCGCATGTATCGAGGCGATAGTGCTTTTTGCACTCTGCACAGCCCTCGACCTCTTCGTGCGTAACGAAACGAATTCCGATATTATAACCGCGGTGTGCTATCTTTCGCTTCCGCTCTATCTCTGCACCGCGGGTATCACGTGCCTGGTTTATGCAATAAGAAACAAAAAGACTCGCCGCGCAAGGCTTGAATCCGCAAGATTTGAGACAGAGATATACGATATGTTCCGCAACGTCATCGACCTTCCCTACGCGATCTGCGACTCAAAGGGAAAGGCAATGATCATGAATGGCGCGCTCCAGGACGTGCTCGGCTTCAAGAGTGCGGTCAGCGGAATAATGCTCTCGGAATTCTGCTCGGTACCGATCAAGACACTCATCTCTGAGGCGAAAAACAGAGACTTTTACATTGGTGAGCAGATGTTCGAGCTCCCCGAGGAGCTTGAGCTCCACGAAAGCTCGATAACAAGACTTGCCGACGGCAGACGCTACGAGGCGATATCCTACATCTTCAAGCTCGACGGCGAGAATTATTACTTCATAGTATTCAGAGCGGTCGAGGATTACCTATCTCTTCTTGAGATGCACGAGGCGGAGAGCCCCATCGTAGCCTACGTTCAGCTCGATAACCTCCAGGAGCTCACCCAGTACGTAAGAGCAGACCACCGCTCCGCATCAGCTGAGGCTGAGAACATCCTTCGCGACTGGGTCGCCGGGATGCACGGCTTTATCCGTGAGCATGCCAGAGACAAATATATAGCCGTCTTCTCACAGGAGCAGCTTGAAATACAGATAAAGAACGAATTTGATATTCAGAAAAAAATAATGGCACTGAAGGTCGGAGATAACAGCTTCCCCGTAACCGTGTCAATGGGTATCAGTGCAACGGGCAGCACCCTCTCCGAAAAGGAGAAAAACGCTTCCGCCGCACTCAGCATGGCGATCCAGCGAGGCGGAAACCAGGTGGCAGTCAGAAGAAAGGACTCCACGGGCTTCATCTTCTTCGGAGGAACGCACAAGACCATCGAGAACAATACCGCAATAGTTTCGAGAGTCAGCGGAGATCTGCTTGAGACCAAGATAAAAAAGGCTTCAAACGTTATTATTATGGGTCACGCCTCCCCCGACTTCGACTCGATAGGCTCCTGTGTCGGTGCCGCGAGATTTGCCCTTTCGGTCATCGACGAGATGCACAGCGAGGGAGACGACAGAAACATACCTGTCAACATAGTCGTTGACAAGGGAGCGGAGTGCTTTGAGATCTGCATGGCACAGCTCTCCCCCCTTGAGATCTACGACGATATATTCATATCCCCCTCCGCCGCCATGGACCTTGTAAACGCGGAGACGGTGCTCATCATCTGCGACGTTAACAATCCTTATATATTCCTTCTCCCCGAGCTTGCAAGATCGGTGCGCGATATAGCAATGATAGACCATCACCGTATGGCAAACGCCCTCTCCTTCCAGCCCTTCCTTCAGTACGTTGAGGCTACGAAGTCGAGTGCCAGCGAGATAGTGGCGGAGATACTCTTCCACTCGAGATTCGGAGATACGCTCCACAAGGAAGAGGCAGAGGTGCTCCTCTCGGGAATAATGCTTGACACAAACAATTTCACGAGAAATGCAGGCGCGCAGACCTTTGAGATAACACACTACCTCTACACGCGCGGCGCGCATACGGGAGTAGTAAAGGAATTCTTCAACGAAACGATCGACGAATTGCTCATAACGGGACAGTTCGAATCCAAGGCAAGACTTTACAGAAACGATATCGCGATAACCTGGATGACCGCTGACGACGATCTCTCTCCGCAAAACAGAGTCCTCGCCGCAAAGGTAGCGGACAACCTCTTGCGTATCAAGGGAGTCAACGCATCCTTTGCGCTAATCAAGATAGGCAACGACGTTGTGATCTCGGGTCGTTCAAAGGGCGACGTCAACGTTCAGCTCATTCTTGAAAGGCTCAAGGGCGGCGGACACTTTGATATCGCAGGAGCACAGGTCAAGGGCGCAAGCCTAGCCAGAAGCTGTGAGATGCTCAAGGGCGCGATAGACGACTATTACGAATACGACCACCACAATTAAACAAAATAACACAAAGAAACGGAGATAACGAAAATGAAGGTATTACTTTTAGCTGACGTAAAGGGTCAGGGCAAGAAGGATCAGATAGTAGAGGTATCCGACGGATACGCGCGCAACTTTCTCTTCCCCAAGAAGCTCGCAGTGGTAGCTGACGCAAAGGTCCTCAGCGAGACCAAGAGCAAGGAGGAGGCAAAGCAGTACAGACTCAGAGAGGAAAAGGCGGCGGCGGTAGCGCTCGCGGAGAAGCTCGGCACACTCACCGTAAAGATCGGCGCGTCCTCGGGCGGTGACGGACGTCTCTACGGCTCCATCACTTCAAAGGACATCGCAGAGAAGCTTATGCAGCAGCACAAGATCGACATCGACAAGAGAAAGCTCGTTTTGAACGAGAATATAAAGGCATACGGAACCTATATCGTTGACGTAAAGGTATACCCCGAGGTCAGCGCAAAGCTCAAGGTAGTAGTAACGGAAGGAAAATGATCGGCTATGGCAGATGATATCATAAGAAAATTGCCCTTTTCGGCAATAGCGGAGCAATCCCTGCTCGGCTCGATACTCATAGACCCCGAATCGATAAATCAGATCGCCGACACAGTCTCCTCCGAGGATTTTTACCTTGAGGAGCATAAGCAGATCTTCCTCGCTATGCACGCTCTCTTTATGATGAACAATCAGATCGATCTCGTCACACTCATCGACGAGCTCGTAAAAAAAGGAGTGTACTCAAAGTCAGGCGGCGAGGACTACATCAAGATAATCGCACAGACGGTCCCCAACTCGCTCAATATCAAGGACTACGCAAAGATAGTCAAGGATAAGAGCATCCTCCGTCAGCTTATAAAGATGTGCGACGAGGTCTCCGACGTTGCCTACTCCGAGCAGGACGAGGTGGCGGGAATACTCGAGACCGCGCAGAACAGACTCTACTCTATCGCGCAGGGACGCGAATCAAAGAATTTCCGTCACATCCGCGAGGTAATTACCGACGTTTACGCACACTTAAAGCAGCTCGTCACCGACCCCGCATCCTCGCAGGGTACCGCGACAGGCTTCCGCTCGCTCGACCGCGTGCTTGCGGGAATGGGTAACAGTGACCTCGTTATCGTCGGAGCGCGACCCGGTATGGGTAAGACCTCGTTCTGTCTTAATATAGGAACGAACGTTGCAAAGGCAACGGGCAAGGCTGTTGCTATCTTCTCGCTCGAGATGTCGGCGGAACAGCTTGTAAACCGTGTTATATCGAGTGAAGCACTCGTCGACAGCTATTCTCTCCGTACGGGAGAGCTCAAGCCTGAACAGTGGGATCACATCGCGCAGGCGGCATCCTCGCTTTCGGGATGCGATATCCTCATCGACGACACCCCGGGTATCACCGTCTCGGCAATGAAGGCAAAGCTCCGACGAGTCCAGAATCTCGGACTCGTCGTGATCGACTACCTCCAGCTTATGCAGTCGGATAAGAAAATCGAGAACAGAACGCAGGAGGTCAGTGATATGTCCCGTGCGCTCAAGATAATGGCGAAGGAGCTCAACGTTCCCGTTATCTGCTGCTCACAGCTCTCGCGTACGACCGAGGGAAGAACGAATAAGAGACCTATGCCCAGTGACCTTCGTGAGTCGGGCTCTATCGAGCAGGACGCGGACGTTATCATATTCCTCTACCGCGACGAGTACTACAAGAACGCGGAGGGCGACACCGTCGCATCGGACGCCGAGCAGAACGTAGCAGAGGTCATCGTAGCAAAGAACCGTCACGGCTCGACAGACACAGTCAAGGTCGGCTGGACGGGAAGATATACCAAGTTCAGAGATATCGCGCTTGAGGAAAATACACCTCATTAAGCGATAAATTGCAATTTAACGAATAGCCTTCCCCAGCGGGGAAGGGGGACCACGAAGTGGTGGATGAGGAGGTCGCTCTTTCAAGGGTTTCACGTCTTTTGTGAGCCTTGTTTCGTTGCAAAGGAATCCTTGTGTCACAAGACAAAATCCACACAACCCCCGTGAAATACATCCTAATGGCGACCTCCTCATCCACCGCTTGCGCGGTCCCCCTTCCCCGCTGGGGAAGGCTTAACAAACCGACAAATCAAAATTCAAAATCCCTACTCTTCACAGAGAAAAGGAATAAAAAATGCCAAAACAAAGCTTAAAATTCACAGAGCCTCATCTCCTTTCGGGTTATCCGAAGGAAGAGACCGTGCTTGTAGCCCTGTCGGGCGGAGCGGATTCAACCGCTCTTCTCCACCGTCTCTGCAAATACCGCCAAGAAACAGGCTGCAAGCTTCTCGCCGCTCACGTAAATCATGGAATACGCGGCGCGGAATACGGCTTTGAAGCAGACCGCGACGAAGAATTCTGCCTCAATTTGTGCGCCTCGCTCAACGTCGAGCTTTTCGTAGAGCATATTGACGTCCCCGCACTCGCCAAGGAGTCGGGCAAAAGCCTTGAGACCGAGGCTCGCGACCAAAGATACGCTTTTCTCGCAAGGCTTATGAAAGAACGCAATATCAGAGTCCTCGCTACCGCTCACAATGCAGACGACGACCTTGAAACGCAATTATTCAATTTCTCGCGCGGATGCGGCATCGAGGGGCTGTCGGGCATCCCCGAAGCACGCGGATTCGACGCTCCGGACGGCGGAATCGTCATTCGCCCGCTTCTCAAAGCCCAAAAGAGCGAGATCATCAAATATTGCCTTGATAACGGCGTTCAATTCGTCACCGACAGCACAAACCTCGAGGACGATTGCACGAGAAATATTTTAAGACACAGAATAATCCCCGAGCTTGAAGCACTCTTCCCTTCTCTTCACCGCGCGGCTGAAAGACTGAAAACGAGCTCGAGCGAGGACTCGGATTTCATTCTTACCGAGGCAAAAAGCTATCTTGAGAGCGAAAACGGCAGGATAAATGCCGAAAAGCTCTCCGCTCTCCACCCTTCTCTTGCAAAAAGAGTTTTGATGCTCTCGTTTGCCGAGATCTCACAAGCAACGCTTGAAAGCGTGCATCTCGATGCCCTCCTCTCACTTGCCAAAAGCAAAAAGAACGGTGCAAAGCTCTCGCTCCCCGACAGAAAGCAAGCCACCGTCACCGATGGATTCCTTTCCTTCGGTAACGAAACAAAAAAAGGCGAGTCGAGCCCTCTTCAATACGGGCAAAAGCTTCAATTCGGCTTCAACGTGATCGAAAATACCCCTTTTGCAGTTGAGCTCTGCCCCGAAGCAGAAAAAATGACCGATATACACGTCGGCTACACACTCTATTCGACCGCAACGCTCAATATTGAAAACACAACCGAGCTATACGCAAAAAATCGCTCGTCGGGCGAGACCATCCTCGACGGCGGAATAAATAAAAAGATCAAAAAGCTGATGTGCGACAGGCACGTCCCCCTTTCCGACCGCGATCTTCTTCCCATTATAAGACTCGGCGAGGAGATACTTTATCTGCCGCTCTGTGCCGTCACAGACCGCGCAAAACCAAAAAAACAAGAGCGCAAAACGCTCGTTTGCATAAACATTTACAAAGGATCATCGGAGGTGTAAAAATGATCAACGACGTAAAAGAAATACTCATTAACGAAGAGGAGCTTTCAAGCATCGTAGCAAAGCTCGGCAAAAGAATTACCGACGAATACAAAAGCTCGGACAAGCCCCTCATAGTCATCGTAATACTTAAAGGCTCGCTCATTTTTGCATCCGACCTTATAAGAAAGATCGAAATGCCGCTTGAGATCGAATTCATGAAGGTCTCCTCCTACGGCGCAGGCACAAAGAACTCGGGCGAGATCAAGATACACCTCGACCTCAACCGCGAGCATCTCGAAAACTATAATATCCTCATCGTAGAAGACATAGTTGACAGCGGACGCACCCTCTCAAGACTCACCCAGCTTCTCAAGAACAGAAACGCAAACAACGTCAAGACCTGCACTCTGCTCGACAAGCCCTCGCGCAGAGAGGTCGAATTCGTGCCCGATTTCTCGGGCGCGACCATCCCCGACGAGTTCGTTGTAGGCTACGGTCTCGATTTCGACGAGAAATACCGCAATCTGCCATTCGTCGGCATCCTTAAACCCGAGATGTATTCGTGATATTCACAAAAATCACAAAATACTGAAAATACGCTCACAGCACCTTAACATAGATCGCTTAAAATTAAAAAGTACGGTCAAAAATCAAAACAGCTTTTATACCGATGAAAATCGGCATATAATATATAAGTCAGCAAAAGTATGACCCACGGAGGAAAAGAATGAAAAAGAATTTCAAGCACATTCTCTTTTACCTTGTTTTGATAGTCGGAGTTATCCTCATCTGCGCCATGCTCTTCCGCAGCGACGCGCCCGAAAAGATGGGATATTCTGATGTCATTTCCGCCTTCAAGCAGGAAGAGGTCAAGGAATTTGAGATAAATAAAAACAACGTTCTTACAATGGCGTTTGATAAGGACAGTCCCTTTGCAAAGTACAAGACCGCGCAGAGTAAGGACGGAAACACCGTTTACGTAGAGTATAAGCTCGCAAGCCTCTCTATCTTCCACGCAGACCTCGGAGAGACGATAGTCGAGCAGATGACTCCCCAGCCCACAGTCGGTCCGGACGGAACGATAATCCCCGACCCCCACGTTCTCAAGGGCGAATACGTAGCTCCCACAGAGTACGCGGCTTGGCTCAGCTATCTCCCCATAATCCTTATCGTAGTATCGCTCATCGTTATGTACATCATAATGACAAGACAGATGTCCGGCGGCGGTGCAGGCGGCGGCAAGATGGGAATGGGAAGCTTCTCCAAGGCTCGCGCCAAGATGGCAGATGCACAGGCAAAGGATAAGGTCACCTTCCGCGACGTTGCGGGAGCTGACGAGGAAAAGGCAGAGCTTGAAGAGGTCGTCGAGTTCCTCAAGGACCCCTCCCGTTTTGCAAAGCTCGGCGCAAAGATACCCCATGGCGTTCTGCTCATGGGCCCTCCCGGTACGGGTAAGACCCTGCTTGCAAAGGCGGTAGCAGGTGAGGCTGGAGTTCCCTTCTTCTCGATCTCGGGTTCCGATTTCGTTGAGATGTACGTCGGTGTCGGAGCTTCGCGTGTGCGCGACCTCTTTGACACGGCAAGAAAAGCACCCGCTTCAATTATATTTATTGACGAGATAGATGCAGTAGGCCGTCACAGAGGCGCAGGTCTTGGCGGCGGACACGACGAGCGTGAGCAGACTCTCAACCAGCTGCTCGTTGAAATGGACGGCTTCGGTTCGCACGACGGTATCATAGTTATCGCGGCAACCAACCGCCCCGATATCCTCGACCCCGCACTTCTCCGTCCCGGTCGCTTTGACCGTCAGATAACGGTTAATTACCCCGATATAAACGGACGAGTTGAGATCCTCAAGGTCCACTCGCGCAACAAGCCCCTCGAGTCAAGCGTTGACTTTACCGAGATCGCAAGAATGACCGTAGGCTTTACGGGCGCAGACCTTGCAAACCTTCTCAACGAGGCGGCTCTCCTCGCCACCAGACGCGGTAAGAGCCTTATCGGTATGGACGACGTAAACGAAGCGTTCATCAGAGTCATCGCAGGACCCAAGAAGAAGGCGAGAGCGATGAAGGAATCCGAAAAGAAGAACACCGCATACCACGAGGCAGGACACGCAATGGTCGCTTACCACCTCGACCTCGACCCCGTCCAGCAGATATCCATCATTCCCTCGGGCCGTGCGCTCGGTTATACCCTCAATCCTCCGAAGGAAGATAAGTACAGCGAGTATAAGAGCGAGCTCCACAAGCAGATATCCATGCTTCTCGGCGGACGTGCCGCAGAGGAGATAGTCAACGGAGACGTCTCGGGCGGCGCATCGAACGATATCGAAAGAGCGACGAAGATCGCAAAGAAGATGATCACAAGACTCGGAATGAGTGACGTTCTCGGTCCCCGTAGCTTTGGAAACGATCAGAGCGAGGTGTTCCTCGGCAGAGACTTCTCGTCCTCGCAGGACTACTCCGAGGAGGTCGCGGCAAAGATCGACTCCGAGATCCACGAGGTCATCTCCTCCGCATACGAAAAGTCGAAGGAGATTCTCCGCACAGACATCGCAAAGCTTCACTTCATTGCAGAGTTCCTTGTAAGGAATGAGGTAATGGACGGCGACCAGTTCAAAGCGGTTATGGAAAGCGAATTTCCCGTAATGGCGGAGATCGAAGCGATCGCAGAGGAAAAGAAGCGCAAGAGCGAGGAGGCAAACGCACTCCGTGCAAAGCAGGAGGCAGACCGCGCACGTCTTGAAGCCGAGGCAGAAAGGCTTGAAAAAGAGGAAGCCGAGGCAGAGGCAAACGCAAACGCTCCCGAAGCAACTGCCGATAGCGCAGACACAGCAGTCGCAGAGCCCTCCCCCGAAAAAGAGGAAGACACAAACGACTCAAACGAAGAAAATAAATAAAGCAAAAAGAGCCTGTCCGCAAGGATAGGCTCTGTTTCAATTTGGAGTAATAAAACTCCAACCAATATTTATTTTTTGTCAGACAACCCCACAAGGTAGTCGATAGAAACGTTATAATATTTAGCCAAGGTAATAAGATGATGAACAGGTATCTCCTGCGTCCCGATCTCATATCTGGCATATTGCTGCTGCTTCATACCGAGGATCTCGGCAATTTCGGTCTGGCTCTTGTCTCTGTCTTCCCTGATATCCTTTATTCTTTGGTATATATGCATAAATACTACTCCATTCTGCACGCAAAAAGCATACGTACTTTTGTGCAACAAGTAGATTATAGCATATCTTCAAAAAAAGTGTTGATTTTACAACTCATCTGTTGTATAATTAGATTTGAGCTTAACTCAAGCTCCTGTTGTTGCTACACTGAAATTGCTCCCCGTATACTACAGGGAGCAATTTTGGCAAATGAGCAGGAATGCCACCTCACGCTTTGTTTTCAAATTTTGATTTGGCGGTGTGTTAAGCCTTCCCCAGCGGAGAACAACTCGGGCGAGCCCTCGTAGCACCTTTTGCAAGCAAAACGCGCTTTACGGGGGACCACGAAGTGGTGGATGAGGAGGTCGCTTTTTCAAGG
>JBGUSX010000056.1:0-3217 GCA_045132775.1 Eubacteriales bacterium | reverse complement strand
GTCGCTCTTTCAAGGGTTTCACGTCTTTTGTGAGCCTTGTTTCGTTGCGAATGAATCCTTGTGCCACAAGACAAAATCCACACAGCTCCCGTGAAATACATCCTAATGGCGACCTCCTCATCCACCACTTCGTGGTCCCCCTTCTCCGCTGGAGAAGGCTATTCTATAAATCAAAATTTGAAATACAAAAGTCCCCCTGGGTTGCAGGGGGACGAACTTTTATTCATTATACCTATCAAGCAAATTATGCTGGGTCGCCAAAGCATCCCAGGTCTCGCGGTCAACGCGCCCCGTGGGAGAGATCCCATTTTTCTCCTGAAAATGCTTTACCGCATCAGCGGTTGCGGAGTCATAGACTCCGCTTCTTTTTATCTCGGGCAGAGTGTAGAGCCTTTCAAGCTCGGAAAGGATGTATTGCACGATTTCGGCAAGTATTCCGTTCTCCCCCTCGCCGATCGAATATCCCGACGGCGAGCGAGGGAAAAGATCGATCTGCGCGGGTGGGGAATTGAGAGCAACCGATCGGTCGTACTCGCGTTTAAGTATATCGTAGGTCGCGCGGTCAACCGTGCCCGTCGGTTCAAGTCCGTTTTCCTTTTGAAATGCAATGAGAGATGCGCGCGTGGCACTGTCCCATATTCCGTCGATCGGCACGTCACCCACATTTTCACTGTGAAAAGAGAGGTGACGGAGATAGGTCTGTATGTTGGTAATCGCATCGCGCTCAAATATATTTTCTTCTCTGTAAATCTCTTCGCCCATGTTAACCTCCATTTCGCCGCCGAAGGCGGCACAAGTAGTAATCGATGAATTTTGCCCTGCAAAATTCGGGCGTGAAAAATATAATTTCACTATTTGGAACGGGTCACTTTCACGCTAACCTCCAACCGTAAAGCCAGGGAACTGACCGTCGCCGAGCCTCTGTCCGTTATAAAGATCGCTATACAGATCGGTGATCTCGCCCCAAACGACAGGTCCGACGATCCCCGAGGGCGTCACGCCGATATACCTCTGAAAAGCAATGACGGCATCCTGTGTGCGATTGCCGAAGTATCCCGTCGGGTTGACCGAGGGGATCTCGGGAATAGATCGCGAGATGAAATTGAGATATTCCTGCAGAAGCCGCACCGATTCGTCCTCAACACCGATGCGAAGAAAGACCCCCGGAAACGGAACGGTATTTCCCTCAATGTATCGCAGGGGAATGGTCGCGACAATGCCGATGTAGGCATTGTATATCGCTCTCCAAGTGTCCTCACCGACCACACCGTCGGGAGCAAGACCGAACTCTCTCTGCACGGCTCTCACCGCGTCCGCCGTACTCCTGCCGAATATTCCGTCGATCTCAACGCGCGGAATAGAGTCATAGAAGGCGGAAAGATACGAAAGATAGTATTGCAAGGCGCTGACACCGATGTTGTTATCCCCCTCCTCTAAAACGCCGGGGAATTGTTGCGTTACGTCGGAGAGAGACAATCCCTCGGAATTGAGGTCGTTTAGCCGCTTTACGCTGTTGTATATCTTTCCTACCGTATACCAGGTCGCAGGACCTACGATGCCGTCGGGAGTCAGATCGAAAACGCGCTGAAATTCCTTGACCGCCTCTTCGGTGTCAAAGGAAAAGAACCCGAAAGGAGCATTGATCTTCGGTATTGCGGGATAGTTGTCTGATATGCGGTTGAGACGGATCTGCAGAGTCCTCACGTCGTCTCCCGTGCTGCCGTTTTGCAGGGGTGAGGAGGGGAGGAAAACAGTCGTGCCGCGAACGGGCGCGTCGGTGATTATGTCAATGTTGTCGCCGTAGTAATAGGTCAGTATCTCGTATGGAGTATAGCCTTGATTTGCCAGGTCAACAGTGCCCCATTGCGAGAGTCCCGCGCACTGAAGCTCAATGCCGTCGCAGTATTGAGCGTAAAGAGGCTCGACGAAGCCCTGCCTTGATATGTAGCTCGTAAAGAGCTCGCGCGCGATGTCCTGAACATTCTCGAATATGTCTCTGCCGTTGACAAAGGACTGGTCTATCGCTATTGAATTGGTGATGTCAAAATCGTAGCCGCGCGAGCGGTAATACTCGGTAAAGATGCGATTGAGAGCGAAGGAGGTCTGCGCGTAGATGTTTGCGCGAATAGCGTTTTCGGGCCAGGTAGGGTAGATCTCGCTTGAGGCGACGTTGGCAATATAATCAACAAATGGCACCGTCACATTTGGAGCGTCGGAGTCTGGAGGACCGAGATGAACGGTTATGAATTCGGGAATGTAAGGGGTGTTCGGCATTAGCTTTCCTCCTTTTTCGTGCTCTCGAGAGAGGGATTTTCAATCTCAAAAAAGCGGTTTGCGTCGGGATCAAAATTGTCGGTCTGTCCGTTGTCGGAAAGGGGGATCATATCGGCGGATTGGATAGATGTAATGCCGTCAAAAACAGGCGCGTTGATGTAATTTTGCGAGTAATATCCATCCTTGGAAACGCTTACGTTGTATGTCTGATAGCTTTTTCCGTTGCCGGGCGACATGGAGAGCGAGCGCGACGGTGCGGGGAGCGCAAATTTTCTCGTGACTCCCGAGCGGTCTGTCTTGTAGACCGCTATCACGTCGCCGCGGCCGCTCTCAGATTCAGGCTCGTAATCGCTGACTGTGACTATAGCATTTTCAAGAGGTATCGCACCTCTCGCAGTCGTAACGCGGACTATCATGTATCCAAGTCCCCGTGAATCGTCGTTGTACATAGATGTTCCTCCGGAATAGGTCTTTGGTTTGCCTGATATAATGATATGACTATCGCCCACATTTTGTGAGGCTTTAATTTCAAATTTTGATTTGTCGAACTGTTTGGATTTTCTTCACGGCTATAAATTTCCTTTACGGGTTCGCTTTGCGCCGTAGGGGAGGGGCTTGCCCCTCCCGCTAAACGAATGTCTATAAAACCCTTATGGCTAAGGAAGAAACAAATGCTTTAGAACGGGAGCAGCAAGCTACTCCCCTACGAGTCGTAAAAGCATCGTTATACTTATAGCCGTGAAGAAATCGAAACCGTTTGCAATTTTCAAACTCCCCCGACAAATTACAATTTATTTATCCGTCTGTATGTGTTAAAATGATATGAACCAAAAAGAATAGGAAGTTCATTAAAGATATGGTATAATGTAGTCACCACAACAAACATTACCGTATCAGAAAGGAACTTCCCATGAATATTATAGCACAAGAAGCTCGCAAACGT
>JBGUSX010000055.1:0-2934 GCA_045132775.1 Eubacteriales bacterium | reverse complement strand
GCTTTTTCAAGGGCTTCACGTCCTCTGATTACTTTGTTTCGTTGCACAAGAAACCTTATGCCACAAGACAAAATCCACGGTACGACAGTGGCGCACAACTTAATGGCGACCTCCTCATCCACCGCTTACGCGGTCCCCCGTAAAGCGCGTTTTGCTTGCAAAAGGTGCTACGAGGGCTCGCCCGAGTTGTTCTCCGCTGGAGAAGGCTATTCGACAAATTGCAATTTACCTCAATATATCTTCTCCGCTCCTTCGAACATCTCAACGCTTTTGCGGCAAAGCTTATCTACCGCCTCCCGACCGAGCTTCTTCTCTATCACGTCAAGCGCCGCGGCAATGTTGGGCGCACGCTTCTCCATATTGTGACAGTCACTTCCAATAAGGTGTATCTTCCCCTCCGACAAGAGCTTTAAAACTCTGCCGCGTCCGAGTCCGATAAAGGCTTCGGCATTGCTCTGTATAACAAATCCCTCCGCTATCATCTCGTCAAGCATAGACGGCTTAAAAAAGGAGAAATACCTCTCAATATGCGCTATTATCGGTGTGATTCCGCGTTTTTTCTTAATAATTCGCAGCTCATCTATCATCGCACCCGTCCATCTGTAAAACGGCATCTCGCAAAGCAAATATTTCGTACCGCCAATGCACATCTGCTCAAGCTCCGCACAGATCCCCATTGCGTTGAAGTATTCGACCTCGGCACCAAGGTACAGGCGCGGCAATTTCTCTCCGTCCGCGTTTTCGCTTATTCTTTTTATAAGATGCGCCGCGGTCTGCTCACGCGAAATAAGGAAGTCCGCGGGCTCTTCTCTCCGCGCGTAAAAGTGAGGAGTCAGTATCACTCCGCAAGCACCCATATCCCAAAGCCTTCGGAGCATTTCAAGTGACTCGTCACTGCTCTTGCTCCCGTCGTCAAACTTGGGCAAAATATGTGTATGAACGTCAATAAAGCACCTGTTGCTTTCCGCCATTGCTCTCCCCTTCCTTAATAATCAATTAAAACCGAGACGAGCTCGGTTTTAATCAAAATAATATTTAATCTCTTCGGTAATTTCCGTACGAATATCCGCCTTTTTTGCCCTTACCTGCTTTACTTCCCATTCTGTTGTAAACAAAGCCCAGGATCTTGACACCCGCATACTCAAGCTGTCTTATCGACTCAACTACATCGCGGCGGCGCGTCTTCAGGTGTCTTACGACGAGGATAATCCCGCCAAGATACTTGGATACAGCCACAGGGTCGGAGACCGCAAGCACGGGAGGAAGGTCAACGATTATGTAATCGTACTCAGCCTTATACTCCTCAAGCAGAGTTTCCATTCTGTGCGAGCTGATAAGCTCGGAGGGGTTGGGAGGAACGTGTCCCGAGGTCAGCACCGACATATTGGCATGAAGCACACCCTTGTGCTCCTCTACCTTGCCCTTTCCCGAAAGCATCTCGGAAAGTCCGGGCTCCATATCAACACCCACCGTCTCATATACGGACGGGCGGCGCATATCGCCGTCGATAAGCAGGACCTTGTATCCCGCCTCTGCAAGCGAATAAGCCAGATTTATAGCGGTAGTACTCTTTCCCTCCTGGGGACGCGAGCTGCAGACACCGACAACCTTACCGCCCTCCACGTCGGGAAAGGCGAAGGAAATATTGGTTCTGAGCAGATTGTACGCCTCTCTTGAAGCGTAGGAAAGATCGGTACCTACCTTTGTTATTCTTGTTTTTACATTTTTATTGTCTTTCATTTTAACTCCTGCCTAACCGTTATCAATGCCCGTTTATGCCTTGGGACTGTAGCCGTAACCGTATTTTGATGAATATTTCTTATAGCTCTTGCCAGAGGAATCAGCATCGGGAATAACTGAGAGCATCGGGATATGTTCCTTGTAGTTATTGATGAGCCAATCCTCACCGTCAAGTGCATCCTTAGCAAAGTATGCCACGAGAAGCGCACCAAAGCTGAGTACGAATCCGATAAGCGCACCGAGAACTACGGTAAGGGGCTTATTGGGCGATGAGGGTGCTGTGGGCAGATCGGGGTGGTGAATTACCTGTCCCTCTGCACCGTTAAGGGGATTCTCCTCCTCGAGATATTTGCTGAACGCAGCAAGAATGTGATCACAGATTATCTTTGCCTCCTCGGGATTGTCGCTCGTGACCTTGACCTCAATGTAGCGAGACTGATCCGTACCGGATGTTTCCATCATTGCAGACAGACTCTGATGAGTATATACCTTGCCGAACTTCGCAGCCTCTTCACTCTTATTAAGTGACTCTGCCGCCATTTCAAGAGTTCCGTTTGAGGTGATTATAGTCTCACAGTCCTTTGAGACTGTCTGACCGCCGATGTATTCCTGATACGCGGACATATTGACGTTACTTACACCCACCTTTGCATGTGTGGTGTACACAGGGGTTGCCAAAAAGCTCACGTAGCAAACCGCCAGTGCAGCTCCGAGTATAATAGCGATCACAATTACCCACCAATGCTTGAGAGCGACGCGGGCAAGCTGACCGAGCGAAACTTCATAATTACGTTCTTCCATATTTTTCTCCAAAACCGATATATAGGTTTAAATTTGCCATTGCATGCCTATACGGATATTATTATACCATCTTTTTTCCCTCTTGTCAATAGCTGACGGTGTTTTTATTCTCGCATATCGACAAAAACAGATAATCGGGGATCCGAAATAACGGATCCCCTGCAGACTGTCGAAAAAGCTGTTAGTCCGCAAGGGATAAAAGACAAAGAAACAAACATTAAAAACTTACACGCAGGAAATAAGCACAAGGCATTCATCGAGAATGCCTTGTGCTTTCTTGCTTTTTCCGTTTTTGCACTCTGGCGTACCCCCGTACGCCGACGAATGCAAAAACGAAAAATCTACCTACCTTTTTCGACCTCTGCCAGCGTGTCGAGACTTTCTCGACACGCT
>JBGUSX010000054.1:0-10159 GCA_045132775.1 Eubacteriales bacterium | reverse complement strand
GTCGCCATTAAGTTGTGCACCACAGTCGTACCGTGGATTTTGTCTTGTGGCATAAGGTTTCTTGTGCAACGAAATAAGGTAATCAGAGGACGTGAAGCCCTTGAAAAAGCGACCTCCTCATCCACCGCTTACGCGGTCCCCCTTCTCCGCTGGAGAAGGCTATTCGCCAAATCAAAATTTGATATTGTCGCATCCCGTCGAAAAGTTCTTTTTGTCAAAGCAATCAAAAAAAGCTCAAAATCAGTCAAAACAAGCTCCTTCCCCGTCGTTTTCTGCCAAAGAGCGTCGCACGCTTTGAATTGACAGCGTGAATAATGCTTGATATAATTTTTTTAGGGTTTGCAGACACTATAAAATCTATTAAAAAAACGCGGAAGATAACTCTTCCGCAAAATTTGCCGCACAACGCGGCGGAACGGAGAAAAAGAAATGAAAAAGAAATTATCGATCCTTCTTTGCGGCATACTTATGCTTGGTCTTTGCGCGCCGACACTTTCTTCATGCTCATACAGAGACAATGACCGTGACCGTGAAGATAAAACCGAAACGTCAACGCTCAACTCTAGCTCTCACCTCTCCCCCGGAGAGAGCGAAAGCGAAACGTCCACAGTCGCCCCGACCGTAGCACCTACACAAAAGCCGACCGAAAAGCCCACAGAGCCGCCCACAGAAGAGCCTACCGAGCCCCCGACGGAAAAGCCCACCGAAAAGCCTACCGAGGCACCGACCGAAGAGCCCACAGAGCCCGCCCCGTCTCTCAAATACGTCTCGTTTGACAACGGAACCTGCTCAGTCAGCGGAATAGGAGACGTCAAGGATGTCTATCTCGTGATTCCCGAAAAGAGCCCCTCTGGAGACGTCGTGATCGCTATAGAGGACAAGGCGTTTTATGAAAACTCAACGATCAAAGCCGTTCAGATCCCCTCTACCGTTATGAGCATAGGAGAGCTTGCATTCGGAGGCTGCTCATCGCTCGTGTACGTGTCGGTCGATGCCAAGAACCGCGCGTATATCGACGTAGACGGAATACTGTACACAAAGGATAAGACCAAGCTCATACTTCTCCCGGGTGCAAATCCGGCAGGAGAGATATTCATATCCGCATCGGTAAAGGAGATCGCACCGATGGCATTCTATAACACTACATCGCTCAAAACCATAAAATACGGCGGCACCCTGTCCGATTGGAACAAGATAAAAATCGGAGACAAAAACTACGGCATCTATGCCGCCTCTCTCTCCTTTGCAGTAACAGAATAAAAAATTTGGAGGACCGAAACGGTCCTCCGTTTTTTTGTGTCATCTCTTACCAACGCTTAAATTCCGAAAGCTCTAGTCCCTCGTTGTTCTCAAGAGCCCAATTTATCGCCCAGGAACCCGGGAAGATGAGCAGATTATTGCCCTTAACATCAACAACTCGCCTTGTATCCCCCGAGAGCGTGAGCTGCTTTGGATCACACGGACACTTGTCAATATATCTTATTTGATCGTGCGGAAGATCCATGCGCGAGAATCCAACACCGTACTCGCTCTGCATTCTGAACTTCAGAACGTCAAACTGAAGAAGTCCGACAACACCGACGATTACTCGCTCCATACCCGCGTCGGGCAGGAAGAATATCTGAATAGCACCCTCCTCGGCTATCTGCTCCATCCCTTTCTGGAACTGCTTGCGCTTCATCGAATCTATCTGCTCAATGACCGCAAAGTGCTCGGGAGCAAAGGTGGGTATTCCCTTGAATTCCACCTTCAATGGCGGCTCTGTGATCGTGTCACCTATCGAGAAGATACCCGGGTCGAACACACCGATAATATCGCCTGCATAAGCCTCGCTGATTATCTCCCTCTCCTGCGCCATCATCTGCTGCGGCTGGGAGAGCTTTATCATCTTGTTGGGTCTTACGTGCAGGTATTCTCTGCCCTTTTCAAACTTACCCGAGCAGATGCGCATAAACGCGATACGGTCGCGGTGCGCCTTGTTCATATTAGCCTGGATCTTGAAAACGAACGCAGAAAAATGCTCGTCAAAGGGACTCACCTCACCGGCTATCGTCTGACGGACGAGAGGTGCCGTGGTCATCTTGAGGAAGCTCTCAAGGAAAGGCTCGATACCGAAGTTGTTGAGAGCCGAACCGAAGAAAACGGGAGAGAGCTTACCGCATCTCACCTTTTCAAGATCAAAGTCAAAGCAAGCGCCGTCAAGAAGCTCGACCTGCTCGCAAAGCTCGTCCGCAAGGTTCGCGCCGATTATCGAATCAAGCTTTTCTCTGTCCTCAATGTCACACTCAATAGCGCGGAGACGCTCACGGCCGCCGTGAGAGGTCTCAAATGTAAGAATACACTTCTTTTCCCTGTCGTAAACACCCTTGAAGGTCTGTCCGCATGAGATAGGCCAGTTCATAGGATAGGTACCGATGCCAAACTCCTTTTCAAGCTCATCAAGAAGATCGAACGGATCGCGCGCCTCGCGGTCGAGCTTGTTGATAAAGGTGAATATCGGAATATTTCTTGCCGCGCAAACGCGGAAAAGCTTGCGCGTCTGGGGCTCGATACCCTTTGCCGCGTCAATGACCATGACCGCAGAGTCCGCCGCCATAAGAGTACGGTAGGTGTCCTCCGAGAAGTCCTGGTGACCGGGGGTGTCAAGAATATTGATGCAATAGCCCTCGTATTCAAACTGCATTACCGACGAGGTAACCGAAATACCTCTCTGCTTTTCGAGCTCCATCCAGTCGGATACCGCGTGCTTGTCGGTCTGCTTGCCCTTGACCGAGCCCGCAGTCTGGATAGCACCTCCGTAAAGGAGGAATTTCTCTGTCAAAGTCGTCTTACCTGCGTCAGGGTGCGAAATGATCGCAAACGTACGCCTTCTGTTTATTTCGTGCTTAAGATCTGCCACTTTAAACTCCATATATAGTAATTTTTTTTATTTTTACCCAAACAGAAGTATTATACTATAAAACACCGATTTTTGCAATACCTTTTTCCTTTTTTTCTCTTATTTCCACATTTGAGAGCTCAAAAAAGCGATAGAGCAGGATACCCCCTGCCCTATCGTATGTTTTTTATTATCAGCTGATGGTTATGTTGTTCTCAACGGTAACGTCCACCTCAGCAGGACGGGATGCTGCCATTTGAGCACTGGCAGCCGCGGAAACGGCAGCACTTGCCGCAGCAGCGGAGCTTGCCGCTGCTGCCTCGCTGGCACGGGCAACTTGTTCCATTTTTATAGCGGTAGCTCTCACATTTTTCACAACTCCGCCAAGAAGGCTCTCAACTCTTGCACGGTGGCATTCTTCTTCATAAAGGTTTATGATCTCCTTTATCGTATCCCCGCGAAGATCGATCGCCAGACTGAGCATGTGCTCAATAGCTACCGCATTCATGCAGTAACGTGCAGGAAATCTGTCGGGAAGAAGCGTGCTGATGTAGGGCTCAAGCTCAGCCGCTATGTAAGAATCAAGCTCGGCATTTATCTCATCAAGCTCTTGAGTAAGCTTCTTTTTCTTCTCTGCAAGCTCAGCCTGAAGCTTTTTGTATTTATTTTTTCTGACAAGATAGACGGTCAGCAGTATTATCCATCCGATAACTATGAAGATAATACCGAAAAACATTTGGAAAAAGCCAAAACACTTTCTCGGAACGTCAATTTGTTTCTGTACATTTTTGATCTCTCTTTTTTTGCTGTCGATTCTGTCGACGATACCGTCATGAAGATTTACCTTTTCAAGCAGCACCGTCAGCATGTCAATAATTTTGTGTCTTTCACAAGCAGTCACATTGTTTTCCATTCCTTGTTTACCTCTTTCATTGTTGTCATTTTTATATTTTGACGAAAAAACAAATTCTTCACCGCTAGGTTAACTTTTTCTTAACAGGACATTAAACCGTACGGAAAAAACCGAGTTTTCGCAAATTATACCTCTTTAAGCTCTTCAATATCAACTTTTCCGCAATGCTCGTAAGAAATGCCGCTCTCATTTACCTGCCAATGCGAAGGCATCGCAGCATCCTTTTTGAACGTATTATTTCTCACAACGACATCTGCGGCATGCGACACCTGAAGGATCCTCTTCTCCGACTGGGTAAATCTGTTACCCTCGATCAAAAGCTTGCCCGAATAAATAATATTCTTATTCGTCTCGACCGCGCGGAGCTTCGGACAGCTGTATATCGCCACGCCGCCCGCGTACGCACTGTTTTCAAAGTCGTTATCTCGGATAGTCACGTCAAGGGCAGCGCCCGACTCGTACCAGTCGCAAAGCTCACCCGAAAGCTGAATGCCCTGATTCATATTTGTAAACCTGCACTTTTCAACCAATACCTTACCTCGAGTACTTAACAAAAACCCACGCGGACGGTTAAAGCCCGAAACAGTATGGTGAATATGTACCTCGGGGGCAGTCGAGATATTCTCGGTCACCCAGTGCTCGTTCGTCGGCTCGGGGATATCCCTGTCAAGCACAAGTCTTATATTATCAATTCCGATAAGCTCTGCTCCGACCACCTTTGCCTCTGCTGCGACCTCATTGGTCTCACTGTCAATAACGTCAACAACATCTCCGACTCTGTACGTCAGAACACCCTTTTGCTGATAGTGCCCGAAGCCGAGAAGCAGAGTATTCTCCTTCTCTCTTTCAAGGTAGCGGTGATAGTTTCCGTGTACGTTACCCGCATCGTCCATCATATTGGTAAATGAGCAATACGAGATCTCGATCTTGCCGCGGCAGTTGACAAAGTGCGTTGAATCCGCACCTGTCGAGAGCATTCTGCCAAGATCTTTTCTCGGAGTCGCAATGACCTTGTGGAGCCTTACATTCTCGGTCATCTGAACCACGATTCCCATCGAGATCGTCTGATAAAGAGTGATGTACTCAATATTCACATCCTTCGATTCATTCACAAAGATACCCGGGAATTCCCTACCCGCATACGTCATAATAAACGAGCTTCCAACCTTGTGATTGATATTTGCATTCTTATAATCGCCGTTCATAGCGATCAGATTCTCGCCAAGCTGTTCAAGGCGCACGTCAAGAAACATTCCGCGGAGAAATCCGTGATCCTTCGGCTTGCCGCCGTACGGGAAATAGGGGCGCGAATGAGACGAGGGCTTTCCGTCGGGATCAAACTGAAGAGAGAGCGCGTCGGTCTTATGATACTCCCAACCGTCTTTTGGACTGTAAAAGCACCACCAACCGTCATTGTCAACTCGGCAGAAGAACTGCTCGCCGTCAAATTTCAGAACCGTCCTTGTATCACTCGCCTCAACTATCTCCGCCTGCGCGTACATCGGCACGGCATAATCGATGGAAAAATTCTTCAGACAAACGTTCTCTGAATTGTCAATAACCACGGGCAAAGTCTCGTCGTTGAAGACAAGCGTCGCACCGCCTCCGTCGACCGTAATATTTTTCTTGTTGATTATCGGCATAACGATGGGCTTTCTGCCACCGTCGTTGTTCGACATATAGTAGGTCTTTATAAAAGCACCCTCGGGGCGAAGATTGTACTCGCCGCCGTCAAGACAGAGAGTGTCGCCGTCAGCCAAAGCTCCTATCGCCTCTACGAAAGCAGGCGTCGCATTACTCTCATCCTTCAAAAAATCCTTGATATGAAATACCATTTTTATTTTCTCCGATCAGATTTCTTTTGCATTCTCTATCTCCGACGCACCGCAGTGTTCAACCAATATTCCCTTTTCGTTGTGGGGCACATGGCGAGGATATTCCTCATTCTTTCTGAAAGTATTGTTTCTGAACGTAACCGATTCGGAATGCTCGACCCATAGCATACGCTTGTCTGCCTGCTCAAAGTGGTTATTCTCAACCAGAAGCTTGCCGTTGTAGATCAAGTCCTTGTTCGTCTTGGTCGCCTCAAGCTTGGGATTTGAATAGATAGCCGAGCCGCCCGCGTAAGCCGAATTTGTAAAATCGTTGTCGCGGATAGTAACGTCAAGAGCCGCACCCGACTCGTACCAGTCGCGGAGCTCACCGGAGAGCTGAACGCCGTGGTTGTAGTTGTGGAATCTGTTTCTCTCAATTACCACCTTTCCGCGAGAACTCAAGAGGAATCCGCGCGTGCGGTTGTATCCGCAGTTGGTGTCGTGGATGTGAATGTCGGGCGCAGTCGAGATATTCTCAACTACCCACCACTCGCCGGGAGCCTCGACTGCCCTGTCGAGCTTCAATATCATATTGTCCGCGCTTATCACTTGGAAATCCAAAATCTTTGCCTCACCGTGAATATCCATAGTATAAGCATCAATGATATTGACGGTATCACCCACGCGGTAGATGTTAGCACCCTTCTGCTGGAAATGACCGAACTGAACGAGGATCGTGTCGGCATCGAGCTGCTTTTCGTAAACGTGATAGTTTCCGTGAATATTCGCCGCATCGTCCATCATGTACTCAAAATTACAGTCCGCGATCTCAATATATCCGCGGCAGTTGACGAAGTGAGTCGCGTCGCAGGTGACAGAGAGCAATCTTCCCTTGTCGCGTCTGGGCGCACAGGCAAGACGGCGGAAGGTGATGTTCGAGGTGTTCTGCGTGATAAAGCCCATCGCCATAGTGTGATAAAGCATAATGTCGCTGTATTCAACGTCGTCGGAATCAACGGTAAACACTCCGGGAAATTCTCGCGTGTTCCAGGTCATAACGAGCGTGTGACCGACAGTATGCTTAATTCCTGTATTTCCCTTCATTGCAATGAGGTTTTCGCCAAGCTGCTCAAGCTCTACCTCACGGTACATGCAGTCAAGGAAGCCGTGGTCCTCGTATCCTCCCGTGTGGGGGAAATAAGGCAAGGAATAGTGGCAGGGCTTGCCCTCCTTGTCAAACTCAAGGGTGATAACGTCACTGCGGCGGTGTCTCTCCCACTTCCAGTCGGGACTCTCGGAATAGAAGCACCAGTTTCCGTCCTCGTCAACGCGGCACCAGAACTGCTTGCCGTCAAATTTGATAACCGTCCTGTCCTCGCTCGTCTCAATAACGTCGCACTGCGCGTACATCGGCACCTCGTAGTCGATCGAAAAGCCCGAGAGCTTGATATTCTTCGAGCCGTCAACGACAACGGGAAGTATCTCGCCGTGGAAGATAAGCTCCGCACCCTCACCGATAATAGAGATATTCTCCTTATTTATGATCGGAAGCGCAATGGGCTTTATGCCGTGGTCGTTGTTGGATATGTAATAGTGACGTACAAACGCACCCTCAACGCGCATATCGTATTTGCCGCTGCCGATGAGAAGCGTGTCACCGCTCTGCATAATAATTATTAAAGAAACAACCGCGACAGTGCGTTTCCACCTTCAAGAAAGGAAGAACAAAATGAGAACCGTCATCAACGACAACATTGTCATAAAGGAAAACAATGCCATTCTCAAGGACATCACGATCAACGGAAGTATCTCCGTCGAAGCCGACAGAGTGTCGATCATCAACTGCACCGTAAACGCAGAAAACGATGCCATCATCTCCTCGGGTAAATATTTCGTTGCTCGCGGCAACAAAATAAATTGCCGCGGCAATGCCGTCACGCTCACGAGCGGCTACAACTGCCTTGTCGCGCAAAACGAGACCGACGGTGAAATTACTGTAGATCTCGGCTACAACTGTTCCGTAACACTCAATAAAGCCGCGCGCATCACCGCCCGCAACAACAAGAACGTGTACGTTATCGGGAACACCGTCTCGGACACGCTTACCCTTTCAGGCAATAACTATCTCATCGCGGACGATAATACGTACGCGGATCTCGTAGCTTGCTCAAACTCCAACGAAAACGGCAACACAGTAACGAACGTCGACGAACGCCTCATCGTAGGAGCAAACGAAAGACTCCTTCCCCACACCAACAAGGACCTCTTTGTCGGTATGGAGGTACAGCCCACCGTCCCCGACGCGTCTCTCGATACCCCACTCACGCTCCCCGAATATCTGACCACCCTCGCCAAGACCGAGGATGTCGTCATAGTCGCCCCGGGCGCGTACGTCTGTGAGCGAGTCTATCTCGGCGCGACCCACAGCAACACGAAAATATACGCATACGGTGTATACGCGGAATGTCCCGGCTACCAGTCCGCGTTCTTTATTACCGAATCCGAAAATATTTCCCTTTTAGGACTCACGGTCGGTTACGCACTCCAATCCGCACACCAGATGCACGTGCTTGACAAAAAGGACGGCGAAATAATAACCGTAGTCGCCCCCGGTCACCGCGACTTGACCGAGGATAAAAAATACGGTCACACCGTAATTGACGGTATGAGCTCCTATGCCACGATAACCACTCTCAGCGCAAAGAAAAACGATGACGGCACGTATACTATGGGCTATGCCGATTCTCCCACAAAGCACGTAAAAAAGGGCGACGTACTCTCGCGCAGAGTCTCAACTCCCACCGAGGGATCCTTCGACCTCAAGCGCAGCAGCGGTATAGTCTTTAAGGACGTAGTCCTCTACGGTCAATCGGCGGGACTTGCCTTCGTTGAAAACAGCGACAAAAAGCACACCACGATGATAAGAGTCCATAACACAAACCGCGCCCCCTATATCATCACACGAGAAGAATACGACTATTATAAGTCGCTCGAAAAGAAGTATAACACCTCACTTGAAGTCTATATCGACGAAGAGGGACGCTGCCGCGGAAGCACTCCGCGCATAGGCTCGGTAGACGCAACTCACATAATCGCCTGCGACGAAGGCGTGCACGCAGTCTCCTGCCTCTTTGAGCACATGTGCGACGACGGCTCGAATCATCACGCGGCAAGCTCTCGCCTCGCATCTGCGACCGACAACGGCGACGGAACGGTGACCCTTGCCTTAAAGCCAAACGTCACAGAGGTCTATTATTGCCAATACAATAAAAAAACAGGTAGCAGATGCCACCCCTTCAGACGCGGAGACGTCGCTTATATATACAACACAAAGGGTCAGCTCTTCTGTAGCACTCCCGTGCTTGACGATCAAAAGATAGTCGGAAAAGCTATCAGCGGCTTTACATCTCTTGAATATGACCTCATCGAGATAAAGGTCTCGACAGACGCGGTAGATTTCTCCGCCCTCGAAGGCTTCGATCTCTCCGATGATCACTACCGCATTGACAACAAGGTGCTTGTCGACAATATGAGCCGCACCTCGCAGGGCTTTGTCTTCGACAACGTCAAGGTAGACGGCATACGCTCGCGCGCCTTTATGGTGAAAGCACCGAACGGAGTTATCAAAAACTGTACCTTTATGAACCTCAACGAGTCAGGTGTCGGCATCAAGACCGAGATCCAGTGGGGCGAGAGCACGATAGCGCACAATACGACTCTTGAAAACAATATCTTCTCAAACGTCAGCTCGCTCTACGGTCATAATTTCTATTACCCGATAGCACCCCTGTCGATCCAAGGATTTTCCAAGATCGTCGGTGACGAATATCTTCCCTACGAGAACATTCTCATCAAGGGCAACAGATTTGAAAACTGCGACCATAAATACTGCATAACGCTCAATTCTGCAAAGAACGTGAAGATCCTTAACAACACCTTCTGCCCTATCAATCACGAGTACGAGGACGAGGTGCATACCCCGATCACGATATGCATCGATACAGCAATGGACGTAGAAATTTCGGGAAATAAATTCACCGAAAACGCCCCGTCTGTTCTGAGCCTCATTCACGCGAAAAATTATAAAAATGTCTACGGCACGGATATCTCGGACGAGAACGGCAATACCCTCCTGCCCGACAGTATCAATTAAACCCAAAAACGCTTCGGATATCTCCGAAGCGTTTTTATATTGTTTTTCAAATTTTGATTTAACGAGCTGTTTAAAATGCTTTTCACGGCTATAAATTTCCCTTATGGGTACGCTTTGCGTCCGTAGGGGAGGGGCTTGCTCCTCCCGTTATAAAGCATTTGTTTCTTCTTTAGACATAAGGGTTTTATAGACGTTCTTGAGCGGGAGGGGCAAGCCCCTCCCCTACGGATTTTAGGTCACGCTAGACCTATAGCCGTGAAGTAATCTAAAACTGTTTGCAATTTTCAAACTCCCCGCTAAATTGCAATTTATAATACCTTCAAATTTTGATTTGCCGAGCGGTTTGGTTTATATTCACGGCAACAAAAAACCTACACCTTTAAGATAAACCGTAGGGGGGG
>JBGUSX010000053.1:0-9255 GCA_045132775.1 Eubacteriales bacterium | reverse complement strand
TGTTAGCGGGAGGAGCCGTGGGGTTCCCCGAAGTGAGCCTGCGAGCTTTGGGGGTTCCGAGCTTGTACCTCCCCTACGGTGTGTGAGTGACGTGCGTTTGGTAGCCGTGGCGGTAATTTAAATCGTTTGTCCAATAGCAACACACCGATAAATCAAAATTTGAAGAGTTAAAGCTATTTGGTATGGGGCAAAATGTCCAAAAATGCGAGGGTGCTTTTGTGAGATGCGACGAAATTGATCGAATTCAGCGAGTCGGCAATAAGTAGTGCAAAAAATATATTGACTTTCGTCTTTTAAAATAGTATAATATAGATGATAATGGAGTAGTGTACGCTCGCAAATAAATGTGCAAAGTTCACATTCTGCAATACGAGAAGGTAGAAAATGTTATTTACATTGTGAATAATTGCATATATAATGTACATATACCCAAAAATGAAAAGGAGTTACGATATGAAAAAACTTCTCTCACTTATTCTGGTAATAGCGATGGTGCTTACGTCCGTGCTTTATCTTGTTTCCTGCGAGATCGAGCCCGGCGAGACTGAAAAGCCCACAGCGGATCAAACCGAGATGCCTACGGCAGAGCCTACTGAGACGAATACTCAGGCTCCCTCCACGGCTCCCACAGACGAGCCCTCCGAGCAGCCTACTCAGGCTCCCACTGCGGCTCCCACAGACGAGCCCTCCGAGCAGCCTACCGAGGCTCCCACTGCGGCTCCCACAGACGAGCCCTCCGAGCAGCCTACCGAGGCTCCCACCGCGGCTCCCACAGACGAGCCCTCCGAGCAGCCTACCCAGGCTCCCACCGCGGCTCCTACAGATGAGCCCTCCGAGCAGCCTACTCAGGCTCCTACACAGCTGCCTACAGAAGATCCTACCGAGCAGCCTACCGAAGAGCCCACAGAAGAGCCCACAGAGCCCATGAATCCCAAGTGCCCCGACGGTACTTGTGAGTATAAGACGGTGAAGGGAGTTCCTACATGTAAGAATTGCGGAAATCCTGCGGAATGTATGGGTGTTCACGGGTACGATGCTGATCACACGGGTCACTGGAAGCCTGCGTGTGAGTATTGCGGTAAGGCGGCGGGTACTCCGCAGAACCACGAGTACGAGGAAAGAGTTGAGGACGAGGGCGACCTTCTTCTTTACTCCTCCAAGTGTCCTATATGCCTCTTCGTTGCTTGCGAGCAGGAGGTTCCTTATCACATCAACGTTTTCTACAGCGCGGGAGAGCTTTCCAAGAAGGACTTTACCGCTACGGGCTTCAATCAAGCGTTTGGATTTGAGGCAGGTGTAGGTTATGCCGAGCTCTCAAAGGCTGAGGGCGGCGGTCAGTTCACGCTGACGGTTGAAAGCGGTGCGGAGCCCAATGCTCCTACGGGTAAGTTCCTCGTTATGAAGGTGCGTCTGCCCAAGTCGCAGAGCTCCTTTATCGCGAGCGTAAGATCCAATTCCGCGACCTCCTCTTACCCCATAGCCTTCAACGGACTTTCCTCCGGTTGGGTTACGGTGATCGTTGATCTTTCCAAGGCGGTCAAGACCACCGAAAAGACCAATGCGGAGACGGGAGAGTCCTACAATGAGTATCAGGGCTATTCTCCCGATGCGGCAGGTGACTTTTATCTCACCGATTTCTCGATCACAGGCAAGGTTGCCGCCGGTGAGAGCCTTGATATCTCCTACGCGCTTCTCTGCGACAAGATAGAGGATGCCGAAAGCTTCGTTAAGGAGCAGGGCGGTATTACCACCGTATACAGATATCTTGAGGATCTCTCCAAGCCCGAGACCGAGAAGGGCGAGTGCCGTGATGAGAACGGTAATCTCGTTGAGCACAAATACGTAATTAACGATGACGGAACTCACACGCTTCTTGAAACCTGCTTGCTCTGCGGTCTCCAAAAGGTCGATCACGAGCCTCACGCTATGTCTCAGATCAAGCTTGAGAACGGTGATTACACATACGCTTGCTCTGCTTGCGGATATTCCAAGTTCGGTGACGTTAATATCAACAGATATTACGACGCACATGCGTTGAATACCGGTGCCTCAAACTACTTCAGAAATACAAAGAACGGTGTTCTTGTTGATGAAGAAGGTGGATTTGAGTACGTTTCCTTCTCGGGACAGGGCAATACTGCACAGATCATCTTCCCGAGAAATACTGCAGATTCAAACGATACTGAAAAGGCTTCGATCTTTGAGGTCGGAACAGCTAAATATTTCGTGATCAAGCTTAAGACCAACAAATCGTCAATGAATTACACCTTTACCGTTGCGACCGGCGCGGCGGAATTGGTTGAAGGTAAGCACAAAGGCGAGGTCAAGGGAATGTTCCCGAGAACCACGAACTTCAACGTTCCGATCGGTCTTGGCGGTGACGATCAGTGGACGACGTACGTTATGGATCTTTCCGTGCTCGCTCCCAACTCCTGGGTGGCAAACGAAGACGGCAACCATACCGTTTACACGATGTATTGTAGCATCGGCGGAAGCGATTACACGCCCGACGTAAATATCAACTTCGAATATATGGCGTTCGTCGACGATTGGGACGAGGTAAAGGCTATAGTTTCCGACGAGACAGTGGTCAACGTTTCCGCAAGTAACCAGGGAACTCTGGTGAAAACCGCGGACAGATCCTGTGTCGCAGCACATGCGGGTGAGGTCGTTGAGACTGAAACAGGATACACGGTCAAGTGTGCGGTCTGCGGAACCGTCATCAAGGAAATTGCAGTTCCTGAGGGAGTAAACTACTATTCCGACATCGGAGTCATGAACAAATATTGGGCAACCGGAAGCCTTACAAAGTTCCTCTACGACGAGGAAAACGACGTTCTCTACAACAGATACGAGGGTTCTGCGGCGAGCCATCTTAATATCACCGGCGGCACCGGTGCGGGAACCTGGACTACCGATAAGTACGTAACGGGTGAATACATCGTGATCAAGTACCGTATGCAAGCTGCATCGCTTAGCTTTAATATTGCTACGAAGGACTTTGGAGCACAGCCCGGTCAAAACGATGCGTCAAGGCCTTACTACTCCTCTATCGGATCGCGCAGCTGCGTTGCAGGTCTTTCCTACTGGTCGGTAGCACTTATCAAGATACCTGATACGGTCGGAGATGCCGCAGTGCGCTTTACAAAGGGCTCCGAGCAGGAGATCGGTATCATGTTCGGTGTAGGCAACTCGCCGTACATCTTTGACGTCGCTTACATCGCTATCGTTGATTCTCCCGAGGAGGCTGCTCTCCTTCTTGAAGAGGGCGAGGTCCTTGAGGATCTTGGAGAGAGCTGGAGCGGTACGATCACAGAGGTCATGCCCGAGGAGCCCGAGGACGACGAGCCCGAGGAGGGCAAGGTGTACGAGATCACCGAGTTTGGCCCCGACAAGCTTTTGACTCCTGTCGAGAGGACAGGAACCTCCGACATCAAGGTAATGGAAGAGGGCGGCGTAAGCTTTGTCAGAATTAACAATATGACTGTCAACAAGGATAACTGGGCGGCTATAAATTACCTCAACGGATCAAAGACCGCAAAGGGACGCTATTTTGCGATGAAGTTCAGGATAGGTGCTAACGGTCTTAATCAGACGTGGCTCATGATCTTCACAGGAACCACGGGTTCGCTTGCAAGTAAAGGTCAGGATGTTTCATTTAAGGTCGTTGAGGGCGGAGAATGGTGCGTTGTTGTCGTTGATATCCTCAACTGCATAACTGACAAGGGTACATACATGATCAAGGGATCTGACGGCTCTTACACTCTCAGATATTTCGCTATCCGTCCCTTCTCGAACAACCAGAAGGGTGCTGAGGCTGACGACTATATGGATATCGCGTACATCAAGTTCTTTGAGCACAAGTCGCAGATAAAGGACGTTGTTGATACCGAGACTTACGAGTGGTCGATAGACAGATCGACAAGCACGATCCTCAGAACAGAGGACAATTCCTGCGTGACCTGTTCAGTCAGTGAGATGACGGACGGTGTGACTTACAAGTACGTTTGCTCGTCTTGCGGTAAGGTTCATAAGGAGTTCACGATATCCGAATCCGTAAAGAAATACTATTCCGCAAACGAGATCGCTACCGGAGCTAAAAACTATTACGGTCCGAACGGCGGTACGACCGCGTTTGCAGGTGAAGACGGTGTTTACTATGCCGAGTCGAAAAACATGCTCCAGATCATCTGGCAGAGGGCATTGTCTGATATGGACGGCAAAAACTCCAGCGGCGCGGATCAGCACTTCACCGAAAGCGTTGAAAACTCGAATTACCTCGTTATAAAGGCAAAAACAAGCGGGGAAAAGGGTTATCTCTGGTTGGCACTGTCTACCACGGAGTACAATTCTCCTCTTAAGGTAGCTACCGAGAATATGTCGGGATACTACAAGGGATATACCAGCGAGAAGGAAGAGTGGGTAGACGAAGCTTCGGGAGAGACCGTTAAGGGTGTTCTTGCGGGCGGAGAGTACAGGTCCACTACCGGATATAAGGGTGTGTACGTAATACCCCAGGGTACCGGTGACGGCAAATGGACTACCTTCGTGCTTGATATCAAGGCTCTTTACGGCGACGCTTACGCTAAGGCGGAAGGAGCGGAGGAATATATCGTCGACAGCTTCTTTATGAACTTCGGCGGAAACGTTGACGTGTCGTATATCGCGTTCGTTGAAGGCGATTGGGCTGACATCGACGAGCTTGTTGATGAGGATGAGGTCGTAAAGATCACGTCTGCAGAGGGAAGCTTTGAGATGGTCAACACAGCCGATGGAAGCGCGGCTTCGACCGAAACAGAGACAGAATAAGTTAAATAACCGGCTTTGCGGCTCACGGAAACGTGAGCCGCATTTTTTGTCGGGGGATGCGGATGATTGTAAATTGCAATTTGGCGAATAGCCTTCTCCAGCGGAGAACAACTCGGGCGAGCCCTCGTAGCACCTTTTGCAAGCAAAACGCGCTTTACGGGGGACCCCTTCCCCGCTGGGGAAGGCTTAACAGACCGAAAAATCAAAATTTGAAGGTGCGGAGGTGTTTTTTGCAAAAGTCGTTTGCGGCGGGTGTGTTTTATATGAAAACAAGATTTATCTCCATACTGCTTGTAGCGGCACTGTTGCTCGGTTCGCTCGTTGCTCTTGTTTCCTGTGAGCTTGAAACAGACGAGACAGAGGCTCCGACCGGTAATGTGACAGAGGATCCGACGGAAGATCCGACGCTTGCTCCCACGGCAGAGCCTACTGGTGAGCCCACGGCGGAGCCTACTGACGAGCCCACGGCGGAGCCTACTGACGAGCCCACGGCGGAGCCTACTGACGAGCCCACGGCAGAGCCTACTGACGAGCCCACGGCAGAGCCTACTGACGAGCCCACGGCAGAGCCTACTGACGAGCCCACGGCTGAACCCACGGAGGAGCCCACAGAGGAGCCCACAGAGGCACCTAATCCGAGATGCCCCGACGGAACTTGTCAGTATAAATCGGTAAAGGGTGTTCCCACCTGTAAGATCTGCGGTAATCCCGCGGAATGTTTGGGTGAACACGTCTATACGTACAATCTTGACGGTCACTGGAAGCCCGAGTGCGAGCACTGCGGCAAGGCGGCAGGTAGTCCCCAAAATCACGAATATGAAGAAAGAGTCGTTGATGAGGGTGACCTGCTCGTTTACTCCTTCAGATGTACTATTTGCAAATATAAGGCATACGAGCAAGAGGTGCCTTATGAGATCAACGCGTTCTACAGTGCGGGCGATCTCTCGTATACCGACGTCAGCGGCGCGCTTACGGGTAGATTCGGATTCGAGGCAGGAGTTGGTTACGCGTCTTATTCGGGTACGAACGGCGGAAGCTCGACCGTAATAGTTGCTTCTAACGGAGAAGTAGGCGATTCTTCGGGAAGATACCTCGTTATGAAGGTTCGACTCCCTGCATCGCAGAGCTCCTTCTCGGCAACTGTCAAGTCGGTTGGAGTATACGGTGCACAGGCACTTTTATTCTCGGGTCTTAAGTCCGGCTGGACGTCGATCATCGTCGACTTGACTAAAGCGGCGGTCATTAAGCCTGTCAAGAATAACTCCACGGGAATAACCAAGGACGAACAGTTCGGATATCACGCGCTCAACGGGGAGTATTACCTGGGAGATCTCCGCTTCACCGCGACCGCGGGCGCGGGTGAGAGCTTTGACGTTGCGTACATTATGATGTGCGAGACTCTCGAGGATGCCAAGGCGTTTACCGAGGGCGAAAAGAATATCGTTATTTACAATGACATTCTCAACGAAAAGCCCGAGGTTGAGACCGGAAAGTGCGTGGATGAAAACGGAAACGAGATCATTCACAAGTACACGATCAACGACGACGGAACACACAGCATTGCAGAGAATTGCCATCAGTGCGGTCTCGTTGCGGTAGATCACGAGCCTCACTCTTACGGTCAGACTATTGATGAAAACGGTGATTACACATACGCGTGCGGTCTTTGCGGACATTCCAAATACGGCGCGGCGATAAATAAATACATTGGCACAGAAGGGTGTCGTCAGCGAGGGTCAGCAAATAAGCTTTAAGGTCAGCGAGGATAACCAGTGGCATACGGTGGTTATCGATCTTCGCACTAGGATCCAGGATCCCGGTACATACATGGTTCCGAATGCTGACGGACAGTATCTTATCAAGGCACTCCAGATCCGTCCCTTCTCGACAAATCAGCCCGGCGCACAGCCCGACGATTACACCGATATTGAATATATCGCGTTCTTTGACGATCTTAACGATCTTAAGAATATTGTTGCGGAGGACAAGTACGAGTGGAGCGTGGACGTTGCTACAAGTCCTTTGAAGAACACATCCGATCATTCCTGCTCCACGCACACTCTCGTTGAGAACATCGAGGGAACGACTCACACGGTCAAGTGCGAGAGCTGCGGCAATACCGTCAAGACCTTTACGGTGCCCGAGAGCATCAACTGGTTCTCAAGCTACAAAAATATGACCAGCTTCCAGCACAAGCTTGACAAGTTCCTCTACGATGACGAGGCAGGAGTCGTTTACAACAGATATTCAGGAAACGGCGGAAACCACCTCAATATCACGGGCGGCGCAGGCGCAGGTGCGGCTGACAAGGCGACCTTTACCGCGGGACAGTATCTTGTGATGAAGTACCGCGCGAATATGACAGACGGTACGCTCGGACTTAAGATAAGCTCGAACGGTGTCGTTGGAAATGATCTGAAGGTCAGCCTCGGCGACCGAGGATTTACTCAGATTCACAAGGATTGGACGGTAGTCGTTATCGATCTTTCCGAGCTTTCAAGCTACACTGTGGGTGCTACGGGTAACTTCTACGCGATGATCACAGCAAGCGGCGGTTACGTATTTGATATAGCTTATATGGCGGTTGCAAGCAGCCTTGACGACGTAAATGCTCTTCTTGAGGAGGGTGAAACATACGTTGATCTCGGCAAGTCCTGGGCGGTAGGCTCTCAGGGCGGCAACGAAGGCGGCGGAGAGCAGGGCGGTACAACGCCCACCCCTCCCCCCGCAAGCGAGCACGCGATCACCGAGACCGCGACAGACGACGGAAACGGAAACGTTACGTACACATGGACTTGCTCACACTGTGCGATAAACAAAACGATTACGATCCCTGCAGCAGCAAAGGGCTATTTCTCGGCTGACAAGCTTGCAAATAAACCTCTGAGCTATCATCAGCTAGGCTCTCACAAGATAGAGGCTGACGAGGGAGCGGATCCGTTCGCATACGCAAGATTTGTCGGTACTGATAAGATCGCTCAGGCACTCTGGCTCAGGGCACAGGCTGACTGTGACCGCATCACTAATACCGGAGATCTTCTGAAAAACGCGGAGAATATCGATATCGGTAATTCGAGATATTTGATCATGAGAGTGCGTACAAACAATGCGTCGCATCCTTTCCGTCTGTGTCTGAGTACCACGGGCAAGAACTCGCCCACTGCGGTATCAACGACGGGACAGGAGGGATCAGTCAACATAAACGGAACTGAGCTCCGGGTGGGTGATGAATATGCTACCGCCACGGGATACGTCGGAATCAACATTCCATTGGGATCAACTGCCGAGGGAGCGTGGGGAGTTTACGTTATCGATCTCACAGAGGTAATTCCTGAGTATTACGTAAAGGACAGCGAGACAGGAACCTATATCCTTGATACGTTCTACTTCCATTTCGACCCGATATTCGCGGCTGCAACTGCACTTGACGTCTCCTACGTTGGATTCGTGGAGAGCTGGGATAATATCCGCGAAATGTACGGCGACGAGCTTGCTATGGTCAAGATCGCGAGCACATCGGGTGATTACGGTATCGTCAGCTCCAAGGATCAGTCCTGTGCAGACCACAAAGCAGTCTCGAGCGTCGATGAAAACGGCAATTACGTATCTGTTTGCGCGGCTTGCGGCGAGAAGATGGCGGATTACGGCATCAAGGCGGAGGCTCTTGGCGGATTTTTCTCTGCTGAAACGCTTACAAGCGGGGGCTCGCCTTACGGAACCTTTGACAGAGAATATCTCGTTGAGGGCGGTGTTCCTTTCATGCGATTGGACAACGCAAAGGTCGGTCCTGACGGCTGGAACGGATTTACGCTGATAAACGGTGACGTGAATACCTACGTCGGTCAGTATATGGTCATCAAGTTCCGCATCGGTCAGAACGGACTCGGTCAGGATCAGCTGAAGTTCTTTGTATCGACAAAAAAGAATGCGCTTACCGAGAGCTCAAATGTGTATATCAAGGCGAGCGAGGACGGTGAGTGGCATACTGTTGTCATCGATCTCTCGACAAGAGTGAAAGAGGCTGCGGAATACTTTGTCGCAGAAGAGGGAGTATATTACGTAAGATATCTCCAGATAAGACCCTTCTCGACAAATCAGGCGGGCGCGCAGGCGGACGACTATATGGATATTTCCTATATCGGATTCTGCGACAGCCTTGATGATCTCAAGGACATAGTCGGTGAGAGCTACGAGTGGTCGGAAAGCGCGACGGATCACACTGTCAAGAATATCTTGGCAGAGTGAGCGGATTCATAGTTAAATAATAAATTCAAGCCGCGGCTATTTCGAGCCGCGGCTTTTTGCTTTTCAAATTTTGATTTGGCGGTGTGTTAAGCCTTCCCCAGCGGAGAACAACTCGGGCGAGCCCTCGTAGCACCTTTTGCAAGCAAAACGCGCTTTACGGGGGACCACGAAGTGGTGGATGAGGAGGTCGCTTTTTCAAGG
>JBGUSX010000052.1:0-17088 GCA_045132775.1 Eubacteriales bacterium | reverse complement strand
CACCGACAAATCAAAATTCACCCACTGCCGCGTATTTTTGTTAATTTCCACAAAAAAACCACTGAAAAATCAACAAACCGAAAGAAAAATAACTGAAATTAGCATTTTTTCTAAAAATCTCTTGACAAAAGGACTTGAAAGATATATAATACAGTATGGTTAGCGTAGGCTAACCTATATCACGACGCGAAGAAGCAGAGGGGAGAGCACTATGACTTTAAGAGAAGCAAAAGAAGGCGTAGAATACATCATAAAGTCGATAGAAACAGACGACGAAGAGCTCGATTCCTTCCTTTTTTCGCTCGGATGCTACTCGGGTGAGCCGATCACCGTTGTCTCACACTTAAAGCGCAGCTGTGTCGTTTCTATCAAGGACGGAAGATATAATATCGACAAGCAGCTTGCAGAGGCTATAATGATCTGAAAATAAAAAATGATCCTCACGGATTATTTTTTTGGGGAGCGGTTAGCCACCGCTAACTCGATTTGAAGGTAATTAAACTAAAATAAATCTTTTTTTAACCAAGGAGAGAAACCTAATGAGAATCGCACTTGCGGGAAACCCCAACAGCGGTAAAACGACAATGTACAATGCCCTGACCGGTAAGAATGAAAAGGTCGGAAACTGGGCAGGCGTTACCGTTGACAAAAAGGAACACCCCATCAAAAAAAGCATCTCTGTGGGAGCTGACGAGGTAATTGCAGTTGACCTCCCCGGCGCATACTCTATGTCGCCCTTCACGAGCGAGGAGAGTATCACAAGTCAGTACGTCAAGAACGAGAATCCCGATGCGATCATCAACATCGTCGATTCAACAAACCTCAGCCGTAGCCTGTTCTTCACGACACAGCTCCTCGAGCTTGGTATTCCTATGGTCGTCGCGCTCAACAAGGCGGACATCAACAAGAAGAAGGAGACCAAGATCGACGTAAAGAAGCTTTCGGAGAAGCTCGGTTGCCCCGTTATCGACACCACCTCCACCACGGGTGACGGACTCAAGGATCTCGTCGCGGCGGCAATTGCGGTGATAGGCACGGATCAGAAGGCACCTTACGTGCAGGGTGACGTTGACCTCACCGACAAAAAGGCGGTCGAGGGTGCGGACAGAGCAAGATTCTCATTTGTAAATAAGATAGTAAAAGAGGTAGAGACGCGCAAGGTCTTTACAAAGGATAAAAACGCGCAGGATAAGGTCGATAATATCCTTACAAGCTGGTGGTTCGGAATTCCTTTCTTCGCGCTTGTAATGTTCCTCGTATTCCAGATCTCGCAGGCATGGCTTGGCGATTGGCTCGCAAACGGATACGACCTCGAGAGCGGATTTCACATCTGGGGTCTCGTTGACTGCATAGGCTGGTTCAAGGGAATAGTCGAGGGCTGGATGGAAGGAGCTAACATAATTCTCAAGGCGATCGTGCTTGAGGGACTTATCGAGGGCGTTGCCGCAGTCGTAGGATTTTTGCCGCTCGTTATGGTAATGTACTTCCTTATCGCGCTCCTTGAGGATTGCGGATATATGGCACGCGCGACCGTCGTTCTTGACCCTATCTTCAAGAAGGTCGGACTTTCGGGTAAATCTGTAATTCCGTTCGTTATCGGAACGGGATGTGCGGTTCCCGGAGTTATGGCTTGCAGAACCATCAAAAACGAGCGAGAGAGAAGATCGACGGCAATGCTCGCACCCTTTATGCCTTGCGGTGCAAAGCTTCCCGTTATCGCGCTCTTCGTGGGCGCATTCTTCCCCGAGCAGGGCTGGATCGGAACCGCAATGTACTTTGCAGGTATCGTGATCATCCTCCTGTGCGCGCTTCTTATCAATAAGATCACGGGATATAAGAAAAGATCGTTCTTTATTATCGAGCTTCCCGAGTACAAGGTTCCAAACTTCTGGAGAGCGACAAAGTCCATGCTCGACAGAGGCTGGTCGTATCTCGTCAAAGCGGGAACTATCATTCTCGTATGTAACTTCGTAGTATATATGATGCAGAGCTTCAACTGGAAGTTCGAGATGGTCGAGGACGCATCCGAGTCGATTCTCGCAAGCATCGGAACACCTATCGCATACGTCATCGCACCCGTAGTCGGAGTAGTCGCATGGCAGCTTGCGGCGGCAGCGGTCACAGGCTTTATCGCAAAGGAGTGCGTAGTCGGAACACTCGCGACCTGCTATGCGTTTGAGCATCTTATAAACGAGGACCTCGAGATCATCGACGGCGCAACGGGAATTGCAAGCTCGATCGGAATCGTACCCGCAGCGGCACTCGCGTTCCTTATGTTCAACCTCTTCACACCTCCTTGCTTTGCGGCAATAGGAGCGATGAACTCCGAGATCAAGAGCAAGAAATGGCTCTTTGCAGGAATCGGACTTCAGTTCGCGGTTGGATATACCGTAGGATTTCTTGCATTCTTCTTCGGCACACTCTTCACGGGCGGAAGCTTCGGCGAGATCTGGATGCCTATCGTAGGCTGGGCGGTCGTAGCGGCGATCGCGGCGTTCATCACGGTCCTTATTATCAGAAACAATAAGAAGATGAAGGATGAATATAAGCTTGGCGGTAAGGCAAAAGCATAAAAAATTTCTAATCTATAAGGAGGAGCTATGGGACCTATTGACATAGTCATAATAGCGGTGATAGTGCTGATCGTCGGCGCGGCATCGTTCTATATATACAGATCGAAAAAGAGCGGAAAGAAGTGCATCGGATGTCCCGATAGCTGCTCTTGTTCGGCAAATCAAAAGGAAAAATGCTCGGGACAGTGCCATTCTTGCCATGGTTGTGGCACCGACGAGGATTAAATAAAAGGCAAACAAGCAAACAACAAACAAACCCCGCGCGGAAATATCTGCGTTGGGGTTTTGTTTTTCAAATTTTGATTATTCGAATAGCCTTCTCCAGCGGAGAACAACTCGGGCGAGCCCTCGTAGCACCTTTTGCAAGCAAAACGCGCTTTACGGGGGACCGCGTAAGCGGTGGTTGAGGAGGTCGCCATTAGGATGAGCGCCACGGATGTATTGTGGTTTTTGTCTTGTGGCACAAGGTTTCTTTTGCAACGAAACAAGATAATCAGAGGACGTGAACCCCTTGAAAAAGCGACCTCCTCATCCACCGCTACCGCGGTCCCCCTTCCCCGCTGGGGAAGGCTTAACTCACCGCTAAATTGCAATTTACCAAAAAAGGAAGAGACTCGCATCTCTTCCTTATCTTTTATTTCAACCACTTATCAAGGAAATCGTATCCTTCGTCAAGCGTCCACATAGGAGGACGGTGACCCGTTGCGTGATTGATAAACTTGAGCATTTCGCTATTTTTTTCATATCCATCGGCGCGACAGATGATGTCAAGGCTCTCGTCGGTGTCGTAGTGACCTGCAATGAGGCAAAAGGGCTTTTGCGCGACGGTGAGAAGCTCGGAATGATCAAATCCCGCCTCCTCAAGTCGTTTTGCGTCCTTGCCCCAGTACCAATCGTCCTTCCAGTTGGTCTGATGCCAACCGATACCGAAATCGCTTGCCAAAATGACCTTTACGCGCTCATCGAGACAGCCCGTGTAGAATGCCATCTTGCCGCCGAGCGAGTGACCAGCAATGCCGATACGAGAGCTGTCGACGCGTCCGTCGGAGTCGAGAAGATCGATCAAAAGCGTTGTGTCGTCAACGAGCTTGCCCACACCGCTGTAATTCGGGTGATCGGCGCGGAGCGAATTTGCGGCATCCTGCCAGCGTGTAAAATCGCGGCGATCCTTGTCGCTGTCGATATAGTTCAAATGGTATGCGTCTGCGGACGCGACGATATAGCCGCGGCGAACGAGGTGGAGCATCATTTCAAGCCCCTTGTAGTATTCAAGCTCCTCGCCGGTCGCGTGATCGAAGGCAAGCAGAGCTTCGGGAAAATAGGAGGGAACAGCCACCGCAGGCGCACGTCCAACAAGGTTTTTCGGGAAGAGCATCAGCACGCGCTGAGTCTTGCCCTCTCCGTTCTCCTGAATATACCATTCCGCGTCGTACTCCTCGGTTGAGAATGATGAGACGAGCGTAGCCTTGCCGTAAGGCTTCGTATATGAAGGCTTGCCGAGCGCGTCGAGCCATTTTCGTTTCAAAGTTTCCATTTCGCGACACCTCTCTTTGTGTATTTCACGGTTATTATACCACGGTTATGATATTTTTTCAACAACTTTAAAGAATATTACTTCGGTTTTTAGGTCTCTTATTGGTTGGATAAAGGCGAAAAATAACAAAATAAAATCGAATCGCTACTTGTTGAATGAAAAAATATATGTTACAATGTTATTATCTCTTAAAGGATCAAATGGAGGTATTTAGAATGAATCACCGCTTGGGAGTTATAGGATACGGAAATATGGGCTCGTGGCATTGCGAAAACGTGACCAACAGGATAGAGGGACTTGACGTTTGCGCGGTATACGACATTGATGAGGGCAGACGCGCACTCGCACGCGAGAAAGGCTTTACCGTGTATGATACGGAGGAGGAGTTCTTTTCGAGCAACGTGGATCTTGTGCTTGTGGCAACCCCGAACAGCTTTCATAAAAATCACTGTATATCCGCAATGGAGCACGGCAAAAACGTAATCAGCGAAAAGCCGCCTTGCCTCAACTGCGAGGAGCTTGAGGAGGTAATTGCCGCATCCGAGCGCACGGGAAAGCTGTATACCGTCCATCACAACCGCAGATTTGATATCGACTATGCTCTTATGAAGGAGATAATCAAGAAGGACGAGATCGGCAAGCGCTTCTATCTCAGCTCAAGGCTTTACGGAAACCGCGGATTTGCAAACGCAGGCTGGAAGAGCGTGTACGAGGCAGGCGGAGGTCTGCTTTACGACTGGGGAATACACATGATCGACCAGGTGCTCTGCCTTTTGGAGAACGAAAAGCCGGTGGCAGTTACGTCACAGCTTCAGAAGGTGAGAATGAGCGAAGTGGACGACGTTTGCAGATTGACCATCGAATTTGAGAGCGGTCTTGTGGCAAACGTGGTCGCGGATCTTTGGTGTTACATACCCGAGGCGCGCTGGCATCTTGAAGGAAGCGACGGCAGCGTAGTGATCGACAAATGGTTCGGTAAAGAGGGCAGGATCATACGCGCAAAGAATCAAAACGTGACTTGGGATAAGGGATGTATATATACGCCTAACGGAATGACCACGAGCCTCTGGCCGAGAGCAATGCACGATCTTGAGGAAATGCCTCTGCCAACGCTTGAGGTCGAGCCTCGCTGGGAGACCTTCTATGAAAATGTAATGGAAGCGATAGAGGGCAAAGCAGAGCAGATCGTAACGCACGAGCAGATCAGGAATAATATGAAGGTAATGATGGCAGCGTTCGAGTCCGCAAGAACGCAACAGACGGTCAAGATCTGAGCGTAAGATATTGTTGATATGTATTAAACGTAAAAGGGGCTGGCTCAAATGCAAAAATTTGAGCCGACCCTACATCTTTTTTTGGTGAGTCAATATAAAGCTAAATCGAACTCGGCTTGTCCCACCCTGACTAATTTAAAATCGGGAGAGTTTAACCCACCCGAAATTAAACCGCTCGACAAATTGAAATTTGACTATAAGACTTCTTGCCCTTTCGCAATAAAATAAACTTCTTGCATTACCGCAATGGTTGCAAGCACACATATTGTCGCAACGCTATAAGTGGTTTCAACAAAAGTTATCGTTAGCGGCAAAAGGAACAAAGCAAATCCCGTTATTTTGTTTAGCACGCTATGTATTGATATTAGCTTTTTCTTATGGATAAAGACTAACACAATATTAAATATCTTAATTAACGAAACAAGTGTAATCCACACCCATAACCATACGGGTATATGTATTAGGGGGAGTATCTTTATCCAGCATACGAACATAAAGACAAAGTCAGCAACTGTATCAAGTCTTGCTCCAAATTTACTACTCGTTTCCGTCTTTCTCGCTATCGTTCCGTCAATCATATCGGTAAGCCCGCAAAAGAGATAGAATACATAAAACCACGCTGATGACAGAGGAATAAATAAAAGAGGCAAACTAAATATTATCCTGCTACCTGTGATAATGTTTGCAATATATTTTTTCATAAAACCACCTGTCAAATTCATATTTATTGGTGAGTTTATTATACCACATTTTTCATATAAAATCAACCATTTGGCACCGAGGCGTGTGCTTGTCTTGATACAAGTCGGCGTCGCTTCGCAAAAAAAGCAGGACGTTATTTGTCCTGCTTCAATTTGCTTTCTATTGTAATGCACGATGCGGTGAGCATTCTTTTGATTCTTCCGCACAGATTGCGATGCGATTTGAACGTCACTTCGTCTATCGCTCCCGATGCGAAAATAAGCTTGAGCCAAGACTCTGTTTCGGCACATTCCTTGCGAGCAATTTCAAGCTTTGAATGCATATCGGCAAGACTTTGTGGGTATTGCGCCTCGGTTATGTTTGCAAATACACTTGACGAGGACTTTTTGATCTGATAAACAGTGTTGGAGTCAATCTTGTATTCAGCGCACAGTTTGGCAATTTTAACAGCCAATTCTTCGCTATATTCTAAAAGCAAATTGCGTTTCATATCAATTCTCCTCCGTACCAAATCACGGCGTAGCCGTGTATGGAATCCGCAACTTGTTGCGGTATGGAATTGCGACGCAGTCGCGTATGGAATCAAGCCGCAGGGAGAAGCGTATACACGCTCGCGCGTGATGCCATACGCCCAAGGGCGATTCCATGCAATGCGCAAGCGCATTGATTCCATGCCAAGCCTGCGGCTTGTATAAAAAGAGCTAAATCGAAAAATTCGATTTAGCTCTTTTTTGGTGACCCATCCGGGAATCGAACCCGAGTTTCCAGCGTGAGAGGCTAGCGTCTTAACCGCTTGACCAATGGGCCATGTCCTTGCGACTTGCCTATTATATCACAGCTGAAACCTTTTGTCAAGTGTTTTTTTGAAAAAAGTTAAAAAAATTTCACGTTATTTGCCCGAAATGCCCTTTTTATGCCCGTTCAGAGCTTTTCTTCGCCAAAAGTCACGTTTTCCGCCGAATAATACGTACAAAGCGTCAGCGGATGTCCGTCAATCTCAAAATATCTGTAAGCTACGTCCTCTGCATCTCCGCGCGAGATCTGCTCCGAGAGCGTGATGCCGAGCAGCTTGACGCATGCCTCTTTTTTAGTCCATATCCGCAAAAAATCTTTGGGAGTGCGCAAAAATGCCTCTTTCTCACGGTCGCAGAAATACCGTTCCGCAAGCCTTCGCGCTTTATCGGTATCATATTCCGATGCCTCAAGGTCGATCCCGACCTCACCCTCATCCGAGAGTGCCGCGGCAACGTATCCTTTTGAGTGAGTCAGCGAGAATTCCGCCTCACCGCCTCTGAAAAAGGGCTTTCCGTTTTGCGAACGAAGTAAAACGAGCTCATCCGTCTCCATCCCCATCCACTCTGCCGCGCGGCCGAGCAGGACGAGAGCCGCGAGAGACTCGCGCGCACTGTCCCTATTGCTCTTTTCTGCAAGTGCATCGATATATTCGGCACAGTCGGGGTGCGGAAACCTCTCTTTTGCCTCGCAAAGCAGGGAAGAGAGCGAAGAGTCACCGAGCCGCGCATACAAGACCGTTATCATTTGGTAATACCCATCTGTTCCATAAGGCGCTTGTTGAATTCCGCTGCGGTGTTGTAGCCCATCTTTTTCTGACGGTGGTTCATCGCCGCGATCTCAAGAATAATGGCAAGGTTACGTCCGGGCATAACGGGAATTGTGATAGACGGAACCTCGTTGCCGAGAATATCTATCTTTTCGTCGTCAAGACCGAGACGGTCGTACATCTTTCCCTGGACCCAGTGCTCAAGATTGATAACAAGGTCTATCTTTTCAGTCTCCTTTACCGCGCCCATACCGAAGAGGCGGCGAACGTCAACGATACCGATGCCGCGGAGCTCAACGTAGTGCTTGATGATCGCGGGAGCGGAGCCGACCAGAGTTTTCGCGGAAACGCGCTTGATCTCGACCGCATCGTCGGCGATGAGACGGTGACCGCGCTTTACAAGCTCGATAGCGGTCTCACTTTTACCTATTCCGCTGTCTCCGAGAATAAGGAGACCCTCACCGTACACCTCGACGAGAACGCCGTGACGGGTGAGTCGGGGAGCTAAGTGAGTATTGAGAGAGCTGATAAGAGAAGCGATAAGAGGGCTTGTCTTTTCCTTGCTTGTGAATACGGGAACACCGAGCTGTGCAGCCTTCTCCTGAAACTCGGGGAATACGGGAAGATCGCGCGTGAAAATGACCGCGGCGGGACGGTGCTCGATAAAATCGACTATCTTCTTTTTTCTCGTCTCGTCGTCAAGCCCCGAAAGGTAGGAATGCTCTGCATTACCTATCACACTTATTCTGTCGTTGTCAAATATCTCAAAAAAGCCCGTAAGTGCAAGACCGGGTCTCCAGACCGCAGGGGTCGTGACCATAACGGAATCGTAGTCCTCGGGTACCGTAATGCGTTCAAGCGCGAACTCCTTTTCAACATGGGAAAGCGGTATGGTATATTCAGTGCTCATAATTACCTCCGTAAAGCTCAAAGCTGCGATAATTTTGGTTCTTTTCCTTATTGTACCACATTTTTTCGCGTTTGTACAGAGAAATTGCAAAAAAATGATAAATTGCAGTTTATAAGCCTTCCCCAGCGGGGAAGGGGGACCACGAAGTGGTGGATGAGGAGGTCGCCCTTTTGTGGTTTTCACGTCTTTTGTGAACCTTGTTTCGTTGCGAAAGAATCCTTGTGCCACAAGACAAAATCCACACAGCTCCCGTGAAATACATCCTAATGGCGACCTCCTCATCCACCACTTCGTGGTCCCCCTTCTCCGCTGGAGAAGGCTATTCGCAACAGTTCGATAAATCAAAATTTAAACTCCATAGCGCACAAATCACGCAAATGATTGCCATTGTTCACGATATATTCACAATAATGCGATATAATAATATGATAAAATGGTCGGAGTATCGGTTTTCGATATTTTACCGATAAAAAAAGAAAAGCAGGATGGAAATTACATTGAGTAAAAATAAAAAGGCGGTCACAAAAAAGACCGATGCTAAAAACAAGGATAATAAAGGGAAAAAGCAGTGGAGCACAAAGAAAAAGGTCGCGCTCGGAATACTCATTGCCGCTGTGGTGGCTGCAATAGTGTTTGCGGTCTTGGTTATTGTGTTTGACCTCGGACCCGTAACGCCCATTGAAAGCTCGGAGGAGGATGCAAGAGTCGTCGGCAGATGCGCGGGCTTTGAGGTGAGATACGAGGAGCTCCGTTACGTAACGTACGTACATAAGTCGGCTCTTGACAGAGAGCTTGGAAAATACTCCGAGCTTGACGAGGAGGGAAAGGCAGAATACGAGGAGATGCTCCGCGAGAGAGTCGAAAAAGACCTTCGCAACAACTACGCGATCCTCACGCTTTGTCAGAAGCACGGGGTAGATATAGACTCCAAAGAGGCAAGAACATACGTAAACGATTCGATAAAATCGCTCGTTGACGAGCTGGGCGGCAAGAAGGAGTACAAGGCTTGGCTTGAAGAGAACAAGCTGACGGACACGTTCCTGCGCCTTATGTACAAGGTCGCGCATCTCGAGACCGCGCTTGTTGACAAGCTCACAGCAGAGGGCAAGGAGATCGTGTATTCTACAAAGAACCTCGACAAGTTCGTTGAGTTCATAATAGAGGATGAAAGCTACGTAAAGGTCATACACGCGTACTATCCTTACGATTTTGACTATAAGAACGGTGCGAGCGCAAAGGAGGTAGCCGAGGAGGCACTTGCATATATCCTCGCCGCCGAGGACGATGATGAGAGACTCGACCTTATGAGAAGTGCGATCGGACGCGCACCCTTCGTCGCGGGTTATTCGACCACGGGAAACGACTATTACATAACCTTCGGGCAGATGAATCAGAGATACGAGGACGTCGCGTTTTCGCTTGAGGAATATGAGGCAAGCTCGATTCTCGAACTTGACGAGGGATGCTACGTACTCATGAGAGTACCCAAAGAAAGAGACGAAGTCGCACCTCGCGCGTACGAGCTTATCGATCAGTACAGATACGCGGTCGTCAAGCGAATGATAGATGAGCAAAAGGAGCTTATCGAGTTTACAGGAGACAGACTTTACGTAACTCTTACGTTAGCAGAGATAGACTGAAACAAATTGCAATTTATAGGTGTGTTTGAAAATTGCAAACGGCTTAAAATAATTTCACGTCTATAAACCAAACGTCACTTTAAAACCGTAGGGGAGGCGCTTGCTCCTCCCGATCTAAAGCATTTGTTTCTTCTTTAGCCATAAGGGTTTAATTGTCGTTTGTTAGCGGGAGGAGCAAGCACCTCCCCTACGGACGCAAAGCGTACCCATAAGGGAAATTTATAGCCGTGAAAAACTCTTACGTTGGCAGAGATAGATTAACCGAAACATCTGACGGTTTAAAATTAACTCGCAACACGGTAGCAGCGGGACTATGCAGGTGCGCCACGGTGTAGATGAGTAATCCGTCTTAACCAAAACAAAATATTTATTGAGGTTTTGAGGGGTTTGGGGAACTTTTTTCTCCGGAAAAGTTCCCCAAGCGCGTCCCCCCCAACCACCAAGGAGGCAGAGGATGGCAAAGCACAGAATAAAAAAATATTCAAGGCGCACCTCCTCGGCTGCGCACAAAAGCAAAACGGGACTGGTTGTATTTCTGGTGATAGTATTCCTTATCCTGTCGGTGATAATTTCGGTAGCGATAGGAATTGCACTCGGCAGACGGGTGGATGATCTCAATCCCGATAAGTACTACGAGCTTTCAATACCCGATTACGACTCGAACGGCAAGAAGGTAACTGCCGTCGAGGCATATCATTTCCCCGCGTCCGCAAATCCCGCTGACTACGTGTATCAGGAGATATACGATCTGTCGGTCGCGGTGAGACACGAGGACGGCAAGCTGGATTATCATCTTGACGCAGGGGAGAGATTCCCGATCGACGAGATGGGAGAGAGGTCATTCAAGACTCTTTGCTCGGATGCAAAAGACGCCAAAGCAAGAGTCTGCGCCTACTTTTACGTCACGTCGTTTGATATCGCGGACAGATATGAAAGGGAGATAGTAAAGGCTTATGAGATCGCGCTTATCGCGTCCATGGCGGAGAGCGGAGCCGACGACATCCTGCTTTTAGGACTTGATATTGACAGCGGAAACATAGATGAGATCGAAAGATTTATATATGAAGCGGCAAGCGCGTCTGATGGAGTTCCGCTCGGTGTCGCGATAGACAGAGAGACGGTCAAAAAGACCGAGGAGGAGATATACCTTGCCGCGAGAGTTCGCGCAGTGTGCGATTATCTCGCGCTTGATCTGACCGATCTTCTGGTCGCTGACGGAGAGAGCGTAGGCTATGACCCCGACGGAAAGCCGCTTGAAAGCAAGCTCTCGCAGATACTCGGGGAGTTTGAATACTATATAAGATCGTATTCCATGAGGGTCATATTTTCACAGGCAGAATACAAAATCTACGAGCCTGCTTTGGCGCTCGGCGTTGAAAATATGCAAATAATCGGAAAATAACAAAATTTTTTTAAAAATACGCGCGAAAAAAAGTAAAAAACGAAAAAAATGCGTATATTATTGTTTGAAAGGTAAATTTCTCCGTCGCGGAGAGGAAGGGAGGGGAAAAAGTGAGATTTTCAAGAGAGCTTGTTGAAGAGATAAGACTTCGCAACGACATAGTCGAGCTTATCGGCACTTACGTGAATCTCAAGCGCGCAGGCTCGCGATTGCAGGGGCTCTGCCCATACCATAGCGAACGCTCCCCGTCCTTTACGGTCTTTCCCGATTCGCAGAGCTTTTATTGCTTCGGTTGCGGCGCGGGAGGAGACGTGATCACCTTCGTGATGCGCTCGGAGAACCTCGATTATCCGGGTGCGGTCGAGCACCTTGCAAAAAGAGCGGGAATAACCATTCCAACCTCTCCCGAGGAGGAGAGCGCGGGAATGAGCCGAAAGAGAGTCTATGAGATGAATCTCGCGGCGGCAAAATATTTCAGAGCCTGCCTTTTCGATGAAAGATTGGGTCGGCAGGGAATGGAATATCTCGCGGTGAAAAGAAAGCTGCCGCCCGTGATAATAAAGAGATTCGGGCTCGGCTTTGCCCCCGACGGCTTCGGAGGACTGACCGACTACATGAAAAAGCAGGGCTTTACCGAAGAGGAGCTCGTAACGGGATTCCTCTGCGGAAAGAGTCAGAAAACGGGAAGAGCGTACGACTATTTCAGAAACCGAGTCATCTTCCCGATCATAAATACCTCGGGAGACGTAATCGCGTTCGGCGGACGAGTCATGGACGACTCCAAGCCGAAATATCTGAACTCGTCGGACACCCCGGGATTTAAGAAGAGCAGAAATCTTTTCGCTCTTAACTACGCAAAAAATCACTGCTCCGAGAGGATGATACTCTGCGAAGGATATATGGACGTTATCGCGTGCCACGCGGCAGGGTTTGAGAATGCGGTGGCAACGCTCGGAACGGCACTGACGCAGGAGCAGGCAAGACTTATGGCGAAGCACACAAAAGAGGTGCTCATCGCATACGACTCGGACGAGGCGGGGCAGAATGCCGCGAAAAAGGCGATAAGAATGCTCTCGGACGTGGGCCTCGAGGTCAAGGTGCTCAATATGGAGGGCGCGAAGGACCCCGACGAGTACATCAAAAAATTCGGACGGGACAAATTCCGCGCATTGCTCGATGCGGGCAAGAGCGGATTTGAGTTCAAGCTCGACGGTACGCTCAGAAAATTCAACGTGAGCATACCCGAGGAAAAGATAAAAGCGTCTGCGGAAATCTGCTCTTACATCGCAAGCGTGTATTCGAACGTCGAGCGAGAGGTGTATATCTCGTCGGCGGCAAAAAGGCTCGGCATACCCGAGAACGTACTGCGAAACGACGTTGAAGCCGCGCGGAGAAAGCTTATAAAAGAGTATAAGGCGAACGAGTCAAAGCAAGCAAGAAACGATGCGGTCGGAATAGGCGACAGAATAAACACCGACGGCATTAAGAACGTAAGGGCAAAGGGAGCGGAGGAAGCGATAATCGGACTTCTTCTCATCTTTGACGAATACCGCTCGGCAGTCGCGTCGGGCAAGATAGCTCTTTTGCGGGAGGATTTCTTCTCGGAGTTCCACGCAAAAGCGTTCGATGCAATTATTGAGCTTGAAAAGAGCGACGGATATGATTTCTCGTTGCTCGGTGAGTTCTTTACTCCCGACGAGATAGGAAGGCTTGAGGGCTTGATAAGAAAGAGGCGCGAGCTCAGCGAGAACGGAATGGAAGTATTTTCAGGGTGTGTCGAGGCACTCAAGAGCGAGAGGGCAAAGAAGGAAGCCGAAGAGGGATCTATGGCGGACCTTGCGGAGCTCCTTCGCCAAAAGCGAGACGCACAGAAAAAAATAAATAAATAAACATAAGACAAAAAGGATAAAAGCGGTGCTGCCGCTGAAGGAAGGTAAAGGCTATGACAGAAGAAATGATCAAGGAAAACGAGGTTGCTGTAGAGAACGGCGAGTCCAAAAAGGTCGAGGACCTTATCGAAAAGAGCAAGAAGTCAAGACTCTCGGAGGAGGATTTCGACCAGGCTCTCGAGGAGATGAACTACGACACAGACGAGCTCGATAAGCTCTACGAGGCACTCGAGGATAACGGAGTAGAGCTCCCCGGCGGACTCTCGAACGCAGAGCTTGAGGAGATCCAGGCGGAAGTCTCGAAATTCGAGACCTCGGCAAATATGGAGAAGATACTCGAGCAGGAGGGCGTTGCGATAGACGACCCCGTTCGTCAGTACTTAAAGGAGATAGGACGTATCCCGCTTCTCGACAACGAAAGAGAGAAGGAGCTTGCAGAGAGAATGATGAGCGGCGACGAGGATGCAAAGAACGTGCTCGTTGAGTCAAACCTCCGTCTCGTTGTTTCGATCGCAAAGAAGTATCTCGGACGCGGAATGTACTTTCTCGATCTTATCCAGGAAGGAAACCTTGGACTTATGAAGGCGGTCGATAAGTTCGACTATACAAAGGGATATAAGTTCTCGACATACGCGACCTGGTGGATAAGACAGGCGATCACGAGAGCGATCGCTGACCAGGCAAGAACCATCCGTATCCCCGTTCATATGGTAGAGACTATCCATAAGGTAACAAAGTATTCGCGTCAGATGCTCCAGGAGCTCGGACGTGAGCCCACCGCAGAGGAGATAGGAGAGAAGATAGGTCTGAGTGCAGACAGAGTGCGCGAGATACTCAAGATCTCGCAGGACCCCGTGTCGCTTGAGACACCTATCGGCGAGGAGGAGGACAGCCACCTTGGTGACTTCATCCCCGACGACGATACTCCCGCACCTTCCGAGGCTGCAGCGACAACAATGCTCCGCGAGACCATCGAGCGTGAGCTCCATACGCTCACTCCCCGTGAGGAGCATGTTATCAAGCTCCGTTTCGGACTCTACGACGGAAGAAACAGAACGCTCGAGGAGGTAGGTAAGGAGTTTGATATCACCCGTGAGCGTATCCGTCAGATCGAGGCAAAGGCGCTCCGTAAGCTCCGTCACCCCAGCCGCGCAAGACATCTCCGCGGATTTCTTGACTGATAAATTGTAAATATTTTTTGGTGAATATATAAATTATTTGCAGAGATGACACCTTGTCGCACAAACCGATGTGCTTGATGCACAAAAAGGTGCCTTTGGGGTTGTGAAATATGCATAACGCAAAACAAAATAAGGGGTTTTTGCGGAAAAGATGCGTGAATTGTGTGCTGAATATTCTCTTGACAAATAGAACTTAATATGTTAGAATATAAAATAGCATTTTGTCTGCGTCCGCTTTTTCGGATGCGAGACGCGGAAAACTGGAGGTTCTTATGAAGAAAAGAATACTTTGTCTGCTTTTGGGAATCGTTATGATCCTCTCCGCAGTGTCCCTTGTCGGATGCGCACAGGAGGAAAACGAGGAAGCGGACGTTGAAAAGAATACCGGTGCAAAGACGATAACTCTCCGTTTGATCTCGGAGAAGTACGTCTGCAATACCGATAAGGAGCTTGCCGAGTATCTCGAGACGGAGTGCGGCGGAGATAAGAATAGCGACAAGTATAAGGATATGCTTGCTACTATGGAGGCTTATGAGACCGTCGAGAGCGAGATCTCCAAGGTCACAAAGTCCAACTATAAGACCAATGTGGATATTCTTTTCTATACAGAGGAGAACTACTACGAGCTTATGGAGACTTCTATGGCAGAGTACGCACTTGAGCAGCAGAACGCGGAATTCGCTGCAAGAGCGCTTGAATTCTACATGGATGAGTATAAGACGTACGATCCCGAGGCTCCCGAGTCCGCGATCAAAAAAGCGTTCTATAAATATTTCCCCGAGTACGAGAAGTATAAGGATTTCGATACGGAAGGTAACGTCTCCGCGGAGGATGACGTTTACGTTGAGAACGAGCTCGGAATCAAGGAGCTCGTATATCCCGAGGCGGGCGAGAACCAGCTTGATATCGTTTATCTTTCGGGATACGATATGTATACGAGATATAAGGAGAACGGCTGGATAGTCGGACTCAACTCCTTTATCAGCACCACGGGAAAACAGCTTACCTATAACATCTCCCCCACCCTTCTTAACGGTGTAAAGATCGACGGAGAGACCTACGCGATCCCGAATAACGTGCAGATAGGCGAATACACCTATATGCTCGTTGACAAGGAGCTTGCTACGAGATATAAGTATACCCACGAGTCCTTTGAGGGCGGTCTTGTAGATTGCCGCTATTTCATTGACGACGTAGTGAAAAATGAGAACGTTCTTCCCATAGATGCGAACCTCAAGGATTGCATGGACCTTTACGTTTGGTATTGGAATATCGGAGTTGAGGTTGACGAGGAACTCGGCACTTCTACATACGTGACTAATCCCGATAATGAATTTTTCGTGCTCGGAACACACTATAAGGATCCCGCAAGCGTGGGCAGAGGATATATCGATCTCGGCTTCAACAACCTTTTTGCCGACCCCGAGTACAGAGAGTTGTACCTCACACTCAAGGAGTATGAGTTCAACGGCTGCTACAAAAAGGAAAACGATAAGAGAACAGATCCCGCGGTCTCGTTTGTTACAGGAAACTACGCAATGATCCGCGAGGCTAATGAGAATAACGGAGTTTACACAGATGAGAACGGAAAGGAATATTTCCTTTACGTAGCAAAGTATCCTCAGGCAGATGAGGAGTCGCTTTACGGAAATATGTTCGCAATCTCCGCAAACTCCAAGCAGACCCAGGCATGTATTGAGGTGATCACACTTATCAATACCAATTCAAAGGTCAGAAACCTTCTCCAGTACGGTATCAAGCAGGGTGAGCATCTCGATGGACAGACCCCCAACTATGCTATCGATGAAGAGACAGGAGTTCTCAAGAGACTTAACGATCTCTATATGATGGACATCGAAAAGACAGGTAACTGCTTTATCGCATATCCCGAAGAGGGACTCGCTCCCGACTATTGGGAGGATTCCAAAGCACAGAATAACGACGCGCTCATAGATCCTCTTCTCGGATTTGATTTCAATGAAAGACTCAGACAGTTTGGCGGAAGTCTTGACAACGAGCTTATCAATAACTGCGTGCTTTTGACGGCGCAGATAAAGAAACAGCTTGACGGATGCTCAACGTACGCAGAGCTTGAGAGCGTGGTAAACGGATCTCTTGCAGACGATCTTGCAAGCGGAGCACCTATGCTTACCGATAAGAAGATTCCCGTAAACCTTGATAAGATGACCAACAAGCTTTACGATACCGCAACAGGACTTGACGGTCAGCCGGATTCCGCAGGCGAATCGCCATATGCTATTTATTACAAGTGGCTTACGACTCTTGGATACGCACCTGTAAACTGATAAATATTAAAGCCTCTGTCATTGACAGAGGCTTTAGACTGTCGAAAAAGCTGTTAGACCGCAAGGGATAAAAGACAAAGAAACAAACATTAAAAACTCACACGCAGGAAATAAGC
>JBGUSX010000051.1:0-2893 GCA_045132775.1 Eubacteriales bacterium | reverse complement strand
GTGTGTTGCTATTGGACAAACGATTTAAATTACCGCCAAGGCTACCAAACGCACGTCACTCACACACCGTAGGGGAGGCGCTTGCTCCTCCCGATCTAAAGCATTTGTTTCTTCTTTAGCCATAAGGGTTTAATAGTCGTTTGTTAGCGGGAGGAGCAAGCACCTCACCTACGGTTTTAAAGTGACGTTTGGTTTATAGACGTGAAGTTATTTTAAGCCGTTTGCAATTTTCAAACACACCGTTAAATTGCAATTTGTCGGTTAGCGTTTGTGAATTGGAGGGTTTTATGGGGGAATTCATAAAATATTAACTGTGAGTTGTTTAAAAATCCACAGGTATGGGGGATTTTCACTGTATAATTATAATGTTATAGTATGCGCAAACGGAGAAATTCATTTCATGAGAAAGAAACGCCTTGAGACGATAGTTGAGAAGATAAAAGAGGCTTGCGCTTCGGTCTTGCCGATCGCGCTAATTATTCTTTTGCTCTCATTTACTATCTGTCCCTTACCAAACGGAATATTTCTGGCATTTATTGTGGGCACCTGTCTGCTCGTTGTCGGTCTCGGTCTCTTTTCACTCGGTGCCGAGCTCTCGATGGAGCGCATTGGCGGTCACATCGGTGCCAATCTGACGAAATCCCGAAAAATCCCGATAATCGCTGTCATCTCCCTTATCGTCGGTGTTCTTATCACGATAAGCGAGCCCGATCTGCACGTGCTTGCAGGCTACACGGGTGAGATGAAGATGCCCTTTATCCTTGCAGTCGCCGCGGGTCTTGGAACCTTCCTTGTCATTGCGGTGCTTCGTCTCGTTTTCGGTGTCAAATTCAAATACATACTGACCGGCGGATACGGTATTATCGTTATTTTATCGGTCATTGCCTATATCGTTGACCCGAAATTTTTAGCTATCGCTTACGACGCGGGCGGCGTTACGACGGGTGCTATGTCTGTTCCCTTCGTTATGTCGATCGGCGCAGGTATTGCCGCTATATCCTCACAGAAGGACGGCGACGACAACTCCTTCGGTCTTATGGCGGTCTGCTCGATAGGTCCGATCATTTCAGTGCTCGTTATGGGTCTTGCGGGCGGCTTCAAGAACATTGCCTACACTCCTCACGACGTGCCCGTGTTCGAGAACTCGCAACAGATGGGGCTTTCCTTCTTAAGCTCCATTCCTCACACAGTGGGCGACGTGCTTATGGGTCTTCTTCCCATTCTCGCGTTCTTCCTTTTATATCAGCTCTTTACTGTCCGCGTTCACAAAAAGGAAATGGCGCAGATATTTATCGGTGCCGCCTACACCTTTGTAGGTATGGTTCTCTTCCTTGTCGGTGTTAACGTTGGATTTATGCCTGTCGGCAGCTTCCTCGGTGCGACGCTCGGTCGTGCTGATTTTGCTTGGGTCGTTATTCCGATAGGTGTGATAATCGGCTTCTGCATGACATACGCAGAGCCTGCGGTCGGAGTCCTTAACAAGCAGGTCGAGGAGGCGACCTCGGGTACCATCCCTGCCAAAGTAATTCCCATGGCTATGGCTATCGGTGTTGCGATATCTGCGGGAATCGCTATGACGAGGGCTCTTACGGGTATTTCGATCCTTCCCTTCCTGGTTCTCGGCTACATCGTGGCTGTTGCCTGCTCCTACTACTGTCCCACTATTTTCACGACCATTGCCTTTGACGCGGGCGGCGTTGCCTCGGGTGTTATGGCGGCGACCTTCCTGCTCCCCCTCTCGATCGGTATCTGCTCGGTGAGCGGCGGCGACGTTATGATCGATGCTTTCGGCACGATCGCTCTCGTTGCCATGACTCCTACCGTCTCTATTCAGGTGGTCGGTATCATGTACAAGCTCAAGCTCAGACACAGCGAGGAGGCTATGGCAGGCGCTGAGGCTGAGGTCATTGAGATCCTTGACGTCTCGGCTCTTGACGGCATGGACGATAACTGCGAGGTTGAGATAATTGAATTCTCCCTTGACGCTATCGGAGTTTAAGAAAGGAGATATTCGGTATGCAGAACATTTACGTTTTTATTACTATAGTCAAAAAATCCGACGCGAACGAATTTCTCGAGTTCTTCCTTGAGAGAGGTGCCGCGCCGATATACAGCTCGATCTGTCAGGGCTCTGCCAACTCAAAGACTCTTGATCTGCTCGGTCTTGAGAAGGGCGAGAAGGTGCTGATGCAATCTCTTGTTCCTCACAACATGCTTGCAACTCTCAAGTATGATCTGACTCACAGGATGGCTATTGATCTGCCCGACAGGGGCATTGCCCTTGCAATTCCGCTCTCAAGTATTGCATCGAGAAACGTTCTTTCTCACATTCTTGAGGGTCAGGACGCTGAAAACCAAATTACAGAGGATAACGAAAGGAAGATAGATATGGAGCTTATAGTTTCTATTTGTGCTAAAGGTCACAGTGATGAGATAATGAACGCTGCCCGCGAGGCCGGTGCGCGCGGAGGTACGATAATCAAGGCTAAAGGTACTGCCGCGGCAGGTACCGACAAGTTCTTCGGAATGGCGATCTCCGACGAGAAGGAGATAACCTACATCGTTGCGAAAAAGGAGCAGCGTTCGGATATTATGAAGGCGATCGCTTCTTACACCTACGCTGACGGCGCGCATCCCATTCTCTTCTCGCTCCCCGTCACAGAGACCGCGGGATTCAGATTGATCGATTGATAAATTGCGATTTAGCGAATAGCCTTCTCCAGCGGAGAACAACTCGGGCGAGCCCTCGTAGCACCTTTTGCAAGCAAAACGCGCTTTACGGGGGACCGCATAAGCGGTGGATGAGGAGGTCGCCATTAAGTTGTGCGCCACTGTCGTACCGTGGATTTTGTCTTGTGGCATAAGGTTTCTTTTGCAACGAAACAAGGTAATC
>JBGUSX010000050.1:0-10106 GCA_045132775.1 Eubacteriales bacterium | reverse complement strand
AGGCGCACTCCCTGCGGTCGTGCGCGGCTCCACCGCACCACATCATCCGCCTCTCCGCACCTCTCCGTCTCCTTCACGCCGCCTGCGGCATATCACTCGCGCACAGCGCGAATATCACTGCGCCACGCGCAATATCACTTTTGCAGAGCGAAAATATCACCGCAACGCACCGCGTTGCTCGGGTGGGGGTCGCGGGATAGCTACAAGTCCCCGCTAAATTGCAATTTATCCACCAATATACCCGGGAGGTCATTATGAATAATCTTCTCATCGACATCAAAAACACTACGCTCTTTGATAAGGAAATAAACGGCAATATTACCGTCAAAGCACGCGGCGTAATAATCAGAAACTGCAAAATAAACGGAAACCTTTATCTTGAAGGCAGCATGAACTGCCTTGTCGCGCAAAACGAGGTGAGCGGCGAAATAACCGTTCGCAGCACTTATAACTGCTCCATCGTTCTCAATAAGGCGCAGAATATCAACTGCCGGGACAATACAAACGTCTACGTAATCGAAAATGACACCGATTCCCTCACACTTGAGAGAAACGACTATATAATCGCGGATAACAATACGTATTCTACCCTCCTCGCCGATAACAATATCAATATGAACGGCGATACCCTGACCGACGTTAACGAGCGCGCACGTGAGGGCGCATTGTCGAAAAATCAGCCTCATACAAACCGCGAACTCTTTGTCGGAATGGAGAGACAGACCGCCGTCCGCGACGGTGAGACAAATTCCCTTCCGCTCAACAAATATCTCCACGACGCAGCCGCCTCAAGCGAGACCGTAATAGTCCCTCCGGGAGCGTATAGCGTATCGGCGATTACCACCATAAACGAGCCCTGTGTCAATACCAAATTCTACCTTTACGGCGTATATCTTGAAATGACCGAGCGCGGCCCCCTCCTCAATGTCGACGGCTCGAAAAACGTACAGATCCTCGGACTCACGGTCGGCTACAGTCAGCAGTCCTGCGGTCAGGCGCACGTCCTCAAGCAAACGGGCGACAGCGAGTATATCATAATCCCCTCCGCAGGCTCAATCGACGATTTTGCATCGACCAACACCGCAGAGTTTTCATCGGGTGTCGAGCTCATCCCCGAGGGCAAGAAATCAACCACCCGTTTCGTCGGCGCAAACAAGATCGAAAAGAACCCCGACGGTACTATGACCTTTACTCTTACCACCGACAATACGAAAGGACAGATCACCGCAGGCGATATGTTATGTTGCCGTATTGGCGGCGGAAACAAATTCTCAGTACGCATAAACAACTCACAGGATATCCTCTTCCGCGATTTTGTTATCTACGGATACGCGGCAGCTCTCGCGGTTATCGGAGAAGGAACGAGTGAACGCGTGCGCTTTGAGAGAATGCACAATACCGTCCATACGGGTCCCATCATCGATAAAGAAACATACCGGAGATATAAGGCGCTTGAGGCTGAATACGGAGTTGATCTCCGGGTCAGCATTGACCAATTCGGCAGATACCGCGGATGCCCCTCGGCAATAGGCTCTGTCGACGCGCTCCACGTGATCGGCGCAAAAACAGGCTTTGATGTCTACTCCTCAATTCTGGAGCAGATGACCGACGACGGCTCTAATCAGCACGCGGCAAGCTCGCGCCTCGCAAAAATAACAGATAACGGAGACGGAATGTCAACCATCCGATATAAGTCAAGCCTCTCCGAGGTCTATTTCAGAATGGGCGCGGGCGCGAGCAACTGCATCAACTTCTCAAAGGGCGACAGAGTCTTTATGTATAATTCAAACGGTCAGCGCGTCTGCGACACTCCCGCTCTCTCGGATGCCCATCTCATAGAGGAGACCGTCGTCAGTGTCTCTGACGATAAAATGACAAGAGACGTAAAGATCAAGCTATATGAAATGACGGTCGCGACAGGCGCACTCAATCTCGCCTGCCTCGAAGGGTATGACCTGAATGACGACCATTACAGAATGGACAACAAAGTACTCGTTGATAACCTCAGCCGTAACAGCGTAGGCTATATCTACGATAACGTAACGGTAAGGAATACACGCTCTCGCGGAATCCTCTTCAAAACTATGAATGTCACCGCACAGAACTGTACCTTCAAAAACCTCGCGCATACAGGATGTCTGCTCTCGGTCGAATACGTCTGGGGCGAGAGCACCGTCGGATGTAACGCAGTGATCAGAAATTGTATCTTTGATAATCTCGGATATATAAATAACTATGATTATTATCTGCCACTGTCTCCCATCTCGATCGTCGGTTTTTCAAAAACCGTGTCCGAGGATACCCTGCTCTATAAGAATATTCTCATCGAGGGCAACCGCTTCAAGAATAATACCCACGATTACCAGATAAACGTTAATTCCGCGGAAAACGTGCGCATTATCAATAACGTCTTTGAAGCACACCAAAGAGAAAACGAGGAAAAAACGAGAAAGGTCATCAATATCGATACCGCAATGAACGTCGAGATCTCGGGCAACAGATATTCAAGATTCTTAAAAAATATCAGGGACGGCATCGATGCAAAGAACTATAAAAACGTCCGCGGCACCGATATCACCCTCGAGGACGACGTAGATTAAACTTTCGCATTTCAGATTATTATTTGTCAAACGGTTTAATTTAAAGGCTGTGGCTACAAATTCCCCTTAGGATACGCTTTGCGCCGTAGGGGAGGGGCTTGCCCCTCCCGCTCAACGAACATCTATAAAACCCTTATGGCTAAAGAAATAACACCCCCCCAAAAAAACAAACCCGCTTTTCTCCCCCTCGGGGGCGGGGGGAGTGGGTGGGGGTCGTGGGATGGCTCAACCGCACAAATTCATAAACCGTCAACCGCCTATGCATTTCGCACTTTGCGCTTTTATCACACCAAAGGAGGTATATATGAAGCTCTATTCAACTAACAATGAAATCCTCTTCGCCCAAGAAATAACCGACGACATAACCGTCAAAGCCACGGGTGTCATCATCCAAAACTGCAAAATAAACGGTAATATCTACCTTGAAAACGCATCCAACTGCCTTGTCGCGCAGAATGATATCAAAGGCAATATCACCGCCAAAAACACCTATAACTCGGTAATTCTTCTCAATAATGCGCAGAACATCACCGCCGAGAACAATACAAATCTTTATGTAGTCGAAAACACCCTCTCGGGCAAGCTCGTACTTAAAGATAATAACTACCTCTTAGCAGATGCAAACACCTCCGGAGAAACAATATCCGAAAATAACGAAAACTTCAACGGTGACAATATCACCGCCGTCAATTCCCGTCTCCCCCACGGAGCCGACCCGGACCTCCTCCCCCATGCCAATAAGGAGCTCTTTGTCGGTATGCCGAGACGCAAATTTGTTAGCACCCACGATACCGACGGCAGCGAGAGCATCGAAAAATATATCATAAACCGCGCAAAAGGCGGCACTGTCATAGTTCCCCCCGGAGCGTACGAAGCTCCCGAGCCGGTAAGACTCAATTCAGATGCATCAGGCTCGACTATCTATGCCTTAGGCGCATTTATGGAGATGCTCCCCTACGGAAATGCCTTTGTCATAACCAACGGAAATAACATCACCGTCAAAGGACTCGTCATAGGCTACGCGCAGCAACCCTGCGGACAGGTAACGCTTATCGAGGAGATCGATAAATACACCTTCCTCGCTCTCCCCTACGCAGGCTCGATAGACGGCTTTGGCAAGACCGATACCAATTTCTTCAGCGGAGGCTTTACCGACATTTTCGCCGAGGGTGAGATATACCCCTGGGGAACACTCGGCGGAGCGTATGATATCGAAAAGCTCGAGAACGGACTCTATAAAGTCAAGATATGGGATAGCTATCCCTTCAAGGACGATATCAAAAAGGGCATGAGACTTGCAAACCGTCTTGTCGGACCCGATAAGATATCCATCCTTATGAATTACTCGAAAAATATTCTCTACAAGGATATCTTCTTATACTGCCACTCCGCCTGCCTCGCTGCAGTAGCAGGGGGTGCGAGCGAGAATATCCACTTCTACCGCTGGTATAACGGAAATGAGGCGGCTCGGATCATCGATAAGGAGACGTACGACCGCTACCGCGAAATCGAAGAAAAATATAACGTCAAGGGCGAGGTCTATATCGACACGCTCGGCAGATACCGCGGAGGTACACCCCTTATCTGCTCCTCAGACGCAACCCATATCCCCGGATGCCGCCGCGGAGTAGATGCAACGTCTTGTCTCTTTGAGTCAATGTGCGACGACGGCTCGAATCAGCGCGCATCAAGCTCCCGTCTTGCAGGCGTAGAAGACAACGGAGACGGCACGTCCACCATATTCTATAAGGGTAGCGTCTCGCAGATATATTGCTTGAACTTCTTTAATGAAAGCAACCCTCGTCCCACACCAAGCAAATGCCAACCTATATCCGAGGGCGACCGCGTGCTCATCTATACGGGTACGGGAGTCACCTTCTGCGATACCAAGGCACTTACAAGTGAGGTTGCCGTCGAGGACTATGACTTTATCATCTCCCCCGAGGGCAAAACGCCGCGCCACTACTACGACACGGTAAAGAAATTCACCGTAGCTACCGACGCGCTCAATATGGCGGCTATCGAGGGCTTTGACCTTTCGGACAACCACTACGACATGAAAAACAAGGTTCTCGTCGATAACCTCAGCCGCAACAGTGCAGGCTTCAAATTTGATAACGTGTTAGTCAGAAACACCCGCTCGCGCGGAATTCTGGTCAAGACCGTCGGCGCGACAATTGAAAACTGTACCTTCCAAAATCTCGGACACACGGGAGTTCTCCTATCTGTCGAGTTCGTCTGGGGCGAGAGTTCGGTAAGCCAGGATGTCAGCGTCACAAATTGCCTCTTCGATAACGTCGGATTCATAAATAAGGGATTTGCAAACAAGACCCTCGCCCCCGTCGCGATCAAGGGACTGTCATCAACCGTCAGCGAGGAGTCACTGCTCTACAAGAACATTCTCATCGAGGGCAACAAATTTATAAACAACAAAAATAACTATGCAGTCACCGTCAACTCGGCGCAGAACGTAAAGATCAGAAACAACGTTTTTGAGGAGTCGGTCGGCGAATCTGAGGGTCATCCCCGCATGGTCATCGACGTTGAAACTGCGATGAACGTGGAGATCTCAGATAACGTCTGCTCGAAATATCTCAGCTCGATAATTAACGGAATAACTGCGAAAAACTACCGTAATTTGCGCATAAATGACGTTACCCTCAAGGGTGATGTATAATCACTGCATAAATGTATATTTATTCATTTTCTTCCCTCGCGACAGACTCCGATCACAAAAATCCAAAAAGCTATATTTTATAAGGAAAAGTTATGATAAAAAATGAAAAGATAACCCTTTCCGCAGCCTCTATGGGAGAGATAAATCCCCTCGCAGATATCGGAAATATTGAATATATACATGCGGGATATGAGGTCACGGACAATATTTCAGCCGCCGAGAGAGAGCGAATCGGCAAGGGTATGATACACACCATCCTCCCCTATACGATCGAGGATAATTTCGACCGCGTGCGCTCGGATCGCGATTTTTCCGCGGCAATAGTCGAGAACGAATACCTCCGCGCCACCTTTATCCCCGAGCTTGGCGGAAGGCTCTGGTCCTTATACGATAAGGAAAACGAGCGCGAATTACTCTACGTAAACCCTGTTTTTCAGCCTGCTAATCTGGCTATACGCAATGCCTGGTTTTCGGGCGGAGTTGAGTTCAACGTCGGAATAAAAGGACACAATCCCCTGACCTGCGACCCGTATTTTGCCCGAATTGCAAGGACAAAAGATGCGCAAGAGGTGCTCCAGATCTATGAGTACGAGCGCATCAGAGGGCTTGTTTTCGGCATTGAAGCATACCTCCCCGAAGGCTCAAAAGTCCTTTATATAAAAGACTTTGTCGAGAATGTAAGCGGCAAGGAGACCTGGTCGTACTGGTGGTCAAATATTGCGGTCCCCGAGACCCCCTCAACCCGTGTCATAGTCCCCACGACGCGCTCCTTCCTCTCGACCTACGACGAAGGTCACTACGTGCTTGACAAGGTCGATATCCCCTATATAAACGGCATCGACGTCAGCCGACCGACAAACCTCCACCGATCTCTCGATTTCTTTTATGAAATAAAGGAAAACTCGACGGAGCGCTGGGTCGCGGCACTCGAAGGAGACGGCTACGGACTCGCTCAATTTTCAACTCGCGAGATGCTCGGCAGAAAGATGTTCCTCTGGGGACAAAGCGCGGGCGGCAGAAACTGGACACGGTTTTTGAGCGACGGCTCGGCTTCCTCGGGCTACATCGAGATCCAGGCGGGACGCGCCTACACCCAGCTCGAGCATATCCTTATGGCAAAAGGGGAAAAGTGGTCTTTCACCGAAGGATACACGGGTATTTCCTGCGACCCTTCCCTCTCCCATTCTGACGATTGGAGCACCGCCTGCGCGGAGGCGGCAGACAAGATTCGTCTCAATCTCGGCATAGAAAAATCTGCTGATCTTGATGCCGCAATTCGCGACGCAGTCCCCACCGATCTCGTTTCATTTGAATATCTTTCGCTCGGCTCGGGCGCAGGCGCGCTTGAGGAGCTTGAGCGCGGCGAGAAGCTCTCGGACAAATTCGACTTCTGTCCCGAGTCTCTGACAGACGCGTATCAAGGCTTTGTTTCCCTTGTGGAAAAAGGATTTTTGCCATATCGAGCTCCGTCCGATCCCCCCGAGCTTTACGTATCGGGCGAGGGCTGGTATAAAAGACTCAAATCAAGTCTCGCTCTCCCCGAGGGCAGACATTGGTACACCTATTACCAGCTGGGAGTAGTCGCATATCAGCTCAAAAAGCTCGACGAGGCAAGAGAATATTTCGAAGACTCAAACGCCCTTTGCGAGAACGCCTGGAGCGTGCGCAACCTTGCCTTGCTTGAGCTCTACGCAAGGAACACAAAGAACGCTTCAAGCCTTATGACAAAAGCATTATCTCTGTGTCCCGAGTGCGTAAATCTCTACCCCGACGCAATGAAATGTTACCTTGCGGACAAGCAATTCAAGACCGCTGTCGACTGCTTTGACACCGCCTCGGAAAAGGTAAGATCAAGGGGCAGAATGCAGCTTTTGGTCTCTGTCGCTCTTATAAAGCTCGGCAGATACACCGATGCCGCAAAATACATAAACGCGGATTTCAAAATGGACGACATCCGCGAGGGCGAGATCTCACTTTCACACGTCTGGGAGGAGCTTTACACCGAAATATTAAAGCAACAGAACCTAAGCCTTGACGGCGATGAGATCTCTGCATTGCAAAAAGAAAAATATCCGCTTCCCTCACACCTCGATTTCAGAATGCACGACGAGGATGAGGAAGGGCTTTAAAGTCCTTTTGCGGTAAAGAAAATAAACAGATAATTTATTCGCCGCCGCGGGCGGCGGGACGGAGGTTTTTATGAATACTATCGAGTTTGAAAAAATCGTGGGTGCTCCTCACGTAAACGAACCAATCATTCTTGAGCCCGGTCTTTACGACGCAAAGGGCGGGATCATCCACGCGGACGGCGGAATTATTATCAGCGCAGGCAACGTAACATTGCGCAACGCAACCGTTTACGGATGTATCACTGTTACGGGTCGAGGCGCGGTGGTTCAGAACTGCAAGATCAAGTCCGAGAGCCACGCTTTCCTTGTGGCTGCTGTGGATGCAGTTATCAGACAGAACGACATTGACGCTCCCTCGGCGATACTTATCGAGCCTTATTCCGAGAATATTCTCATTGCGCAGAACAACACCCACGGAGACATCAAGATCGACGGCGCGACGAACTGCTCTGTCGTTCTCAACAAAGCGAAAAAGCTTACTGTCACTGACTCTGTAAGCGTTTCCATTGCCGCCAATGATCTCGAAGGAAAGCTCACCCTTCACGGCAACAACTACCTGCTCTGCGACAACAACGCGGCGAGCACCGTTGATGCGCTCGACAACAAAAACCTGAACGGCGACAATCTGACTGACGAGAATGCACGTCCCGAATGCGGTGTCAACGAGGCGATACTTCCCCATACGAACAAGGAGCTCTTCGTCTCTATGACGAGAAAAACGTACGTTGCTGACGCGGATTACGACGAAAGGCTCGACCTTACCGAATACATCAAGCGCGAGGCGGCAACGAACCACGTCGTTATCGTTCCTCCCGGAGCTTATGCGGTCGAAAAAGAGATTTGGCTCGGTTCGGAGTGCTCAAATTCCAAGATCTACGCTTACGGTGTATTTATGGAAAAGGCTCATGAATACGGCGGAACCTACACGGTAAGCGACGTTGAAAACCTTGAAATACACGGTATAACCACAGGTTATGCACGACAGGCTTGCGGTCAGGTGCATATTCTTGACGTGATCGATGACAGAACATTCCTTGCCATCACCGCGGCAGGTATGGTCGACGATTTCGGCAAGACCAATACCGAGCTTTTCCATGCGGGTTACGTTAACGTTTTCAGAGAAGGTCACATTGAGCCTTACGGAAGCTTTGGAGGAAACTACGAGGTTGAAAAGCTCGAGGACGGCATAATCAAGTTTACAATTCCCGAAAATCATGACAAAGCAGGCAAAATGAAGAAGGGCGATATCCTCACCTGCCGCCTCTGCCTCCCCTTCCTGCGCTCTATCTTCTTCCAAAACTCCAAAAACGTGCTCGTTAAGGACACCGTGCTCTACGGTTACTCCTCCGCTCTCGGTATCGTTATGTCGGGTGACTCGCAGAACGTACGCATGGTCAGATGGCACGACACCGCGAAGTATGCTCCCGCAATAAGCGAGGCTGTGTATGACAAATACAGAGCACTTGAAGAAAAATACGGCGTTTCCCTTGAGGTCAATATCGATAACAAGGGCAGATGGAGAGGCGCGGTCCCGAGATTAAGTACAATGGACTCGACTCATATTACAGGCTCTCGCGAGGGACTCCACTGTACGAGCTGTATTATGGAGAATATGTGCGACGACGGAACAAACCAGCGTGCGTCCAGCGCACGTCTGCACTCCGTGACCGATCTCGGCGACGGTACGACCAGACTTCAATACAAGAACTGCGCGACAGAGGTTTATTTCAATATCGACAAAAAGCCCACCGCACGCGGCTCGCTCTGCCCTCCCTTCAAGGCAGGAGATCACATTCTTGCATACGCGTCGAACGGAAAGACTCTTTGCAACACCCGTACTCTCTCCGCGACGAATAAGGTCGGCGAGCTTGAATTCACCATCACGGGTCCCTGGCATTCAAAGGACTACACCTCCGAGATATTCGAGATCCTCGTTCCTACTGCGGACGTGAACTTCTCGGCTATCGAGGGCTACGACCTTGAGGACAACCACTATCGCATTGACAACAAGGTTTTCGTTGACAACCTTGACCGAAACAGTGCAAACTACATTTTCGACAACGTTCTTATGCAGGATGCACGCGGCCGCGGAATCCTTGTCAAGACAGTCGGTGCGAGAGTCGTGAACTGTACGTTCCGCAATATGCTCCACGCAGGTGTTATGTTCTCCGCAGAGCCTACCTGGGGCGAGAGCTCGGTTCCGCAGGATATCGTTATCGAGAAGTGCTTATTCGATCACACGGGATATACCAACGAGGATTACAACAACATCCGTATGACTCCCATCGCGGTCTACGGTCAGGGCACGATACTGACCGAAGAATGTCTGCTCTACCGCGATCTTTACGTCCGTGATTGCAGATTTATAAACACTGTTCAGAGTAACTTTGTTTATATTCAGTCGGCGCAGAAGGTATACATTGAAAACAACGTTTTCGAGCGCGCTGATTACGTCGAGCACGAAAATCCCTCCAGAATTCTTTTAGCCGATACCGCAATGGACATTATTTTCAAGGGTAACAAGTACCCCACCGACGCGCCTATCACCGACCGCGTTGTCGCAAAGAACTACAAGAATATCGTTGTTGAGGACGAGGTTCTCAAGGGAGACGTGGAATAATAAATTGCAATTTAGCGAACGGTCTACAATGTCGGGGGGGGGGTTGCTCCCGCCGTGAAAACCTTTTTAAATCAACGAAA
>JBGUSX010000049.1:0-9141 GCA_045132775.1 Eubacteriales bacterium | reverse complement strand
CCCGTGTAGCACACCCCGATGGCGACCTCCTCATCCACCACTTCGTGGTCCCCCTTCTCCGCTGGAGAAGGCTATTCGATAAATTGCAATTTCCCGTTTTACTCTGCCGTTTTTACCTCGGCATTTTCGGCTTTCTTTTTTTTCTTTTCCGCGCTGTATTCTGCAGCGGTCTTGGCGATTATCTCGGTCACTCCCGCTCTCTCGCAATTTATTGCCTGTCTTATCGCGTTCATAAACGCTTTTGCATCCGACGAGCCGTGCGCCTTGATCACGGTCTTGGAAAGTCCCAGGATAGGTGCGCCGCCGTGCTCCTTTGCGTCAAATTTCTTTTTAAAGGCAGCAAGCTGCTTTTTAACGAGAAGGTATGCCAATGCTCCGCTAAGTCCGCTCTTGAATACGCCTTTAAGCTCGCCCGACATAAGCTTACCCATTCCCTCCGCGGTCTTGAGCACAATATTACCGACAAATCCGTCGCAGACCGCAACGTCGCAGTATCCTGCGGGGATCTGATTTCCCTCTACGTTGCCGATAAAGTTGATAAATCTACTCTCGCTCAGTACGGGATAAGCCGCAAGCTGAAGCTCTGTTCCCTTATGCTCCTCCGCACCGTTATTGACAAGCGCGACCTTAGGGCTCTCGATACCGTATATGGCTTTCATATACGCGCTTCCCATTATTGCGAACATGTGCATATAATCCTCGGTGACCTTGATGCTTGCTCCCGAATCCATAAGCATAAGCGGCTTTGCAAGCGGAAGGATAGCTCCGATAGCCGCTCTCTGCACTCCCTTGACTCTCTTTACTATCAAGGTCGAGCCGCAAAAGAGCGCGCCTGTGTTTCCACAGCTGACGAACGCATCCCCCTCACCATTAGCGAGCATTTTAAGACCAAGCGCAAGTGAGGAATCGTTCTTTTCCTTCATTACCGCCATAGGCTCGTCATCCATTGTGAGAACCGTGTCGGTATGTCTTATCTCAAAGCCCGAGATGTCGAGCTTATTCTCTTGTGCTATCTGTTTTATTACGTTCTCGTCTCCGACAAGCGTGAACTCAACACCCTCGGAATATTTCTGCGCCTTTGCATTGACCGCTCCCTTGATTGTTTCAAGAGGTGCCTTATCGCCGCTCATAACGTCAAGTATTATCTTCATTTAGAGATACCTCTGATTTACGTATTTGGTTATTCCTCGCTCCAAGTCTTTCCGCGTACTCATCGAGCGCCTCAAGCGCGCGCTTTGCGATCACCTCGTACTTTGCGACCTTTCCGCCCTTGACCTTATAGCCAAGCGGCTCTACGATACCGAAGTTTGCGTTCATAGGTACGAAGTTACCGCTCATATTGCCTGTGCTGATATACTCCGCCATAGCTCCTATCATCGTGGTTTTCGGGAACACGATCCCCTCCTCGCCGCGAAGTCTCGCCGCGGCATTGACTCCCGCGACGAATCCCGAGCCCGTTGACTCTATATATCCCTCGACTCCCGTCATCTGACCTGCAAAGAAAACGTTTTTGTTATTTCTCATCGAGTAGTCGGAATCAAGGTATTTAGGTGAATCGAGATAGGTGTTTCTGTGCATTATTCCGTATCTCAAAAACTCCGCATTCTCGAGTCCCGGGATCATTGAAAATACTCTTTTCTGCTCGGGGAAAGCGAGGTGCGTCTGGAATCCGACGAGATTGTACATCGTTCCCTCCGCGTTTTCGCGGCGGAGCTGGATCACGGCAAAAGCCTCCTCGCCCGTACGCTTATCGACAAGACCTACGGGTTTGAGCGGTCCGTAACGGAGCGTGTCGTAGCCTCTTTTTGCCATTATCTCGACCGGCATACAGCCCTCGAACACCTTTAATTCCTTTTGCATATCACGGTCAAAATCGTGAAGCTCCGCCTCTCTCGCCGTGATGAGCTCGGTATAGAATGCGTCGTACTGCTCGCGTGTCATGGGGCAATTGAGGTAGTCCGCGTCGCCCTTATCGTATCTCGATGCCGCGTAGACTATGTCCATATTAAGACTGTCCGCGCTGACTATGGGTGCCGCCGCGTCAAAGAAGTGCAACCCTTGGCATCCGAGCGTCTCCTCTATGTACTTCGCCATCGGCTCGCTCGTGAGCGGTCCTGTGGCGATGACTGTTATCACGTCCTCCTCGAGTGAGGAGACCTCCTCCTCGATTATCTCGATATTTGGGTGATTTCTGATCTTTTCGGTGACGTAAGCCGAAAAATCGTCTCTGTTTACGGCAAGTGCCGATCCCGCGGGGACTCTCGTGGCATAAGCCGCCTCCATGATGAGAGAATCAAGGCGCATAAGCTCCTCTTTGAGAAGTCCGACTGCGTTTGTCAGTCTGTCCGAGCGCAAGGAGTTTGAGCAGACAAGCTCCGCAAAGCCGTTTTTCGCGTGCGCGGGGGTAAATTTCTTCGGCTTCATTTCATAGAGCCTGACCTTTATTCCCCTCTGGGCTATCTGCCACGCCGCCTCACTGCCCGCAAGACCTGCGCCATAGACGTTGATGTATTCTTTGTTCATTGAATTTTCCTTCAGGGGATGCGCTTGGGGAACTTTTCCAGGGAAAAAAGTTCCCCAAACCCCTCAAAACCCCAATAAATATTTTATATAGGCTAACACGGATAGCTGATAAAAGCCGTGACACACATGCATAGCCTCACTGCTATCGTGTTGCAAGTAACGTTTAACCCGTTAGCAAATGTTTTATCAATCCTCGTTTTTATCTTCCTGCGTATAAGGCTTTGTAAATCCGCAGCTTTCGTCGTGGCAGACGAGGAGCGATTTTCCCTTCTTCTGATAGAGCGGTTTTCCGCAATCGGGGCACTTCTCCACTACGGGCATATCCCAGGATGAGAAATTACATTCGGGGTATCTTTCGCAACCGTAGAACGCGGTGCGGCTCTTTGAATATCTTACCACTATCTTCGCTCCGCACTCGGGGCAAGGAACGTCGATGTTCTTTGTTTTCTGCTTTGTATATTTACACTTGGGATAGTTTGCGCAGGCGTAGAAGCTTCCGAATTTGCCCGTGCGGAGAACCATATCGCCGCCGCACTTCTCACACTTGAAGTCTGCGATCTTGGGCTGCTTCTTCTCTTCCTTCTGTGCTTCTGCCTCGCTCTCCTCAAGCTCTACCTTCTTTTCAACCAAAGGCTTTGTGTTTCTGCACTTGGGGTAATTGGGGCAGGCGGCAAACTTGCCGAAGCGTCCGTTCTTGACTATCATTCTGCTTCCGCACTTATCACAAATGATGTCGGTCTCCTCGACGGGAACCTCGATCTCGATATTTCCAAGCTTCTCCTCCGCAGCCTCAAGCTCGCGCGAGAAATCTGCCCAGAAATCCTTAAGAACTGCCAGGAGCTCCTTGTCGTTTTTCTCAATAGCGTCGAGGTCGTTTTCCATATCCGCTGTGAACTTATAGTCAACAACATCCGCAAAATGCTCGCACATAAGCTTTGTAGTAAGCTCACCGAGGGGCGTGGGAACGAAGAATTTGCCCTCGCGCTTTACGTAGTTTCTCGAAATAATGGTCGAGACTATCGTCGCAAAGGTGGACGGACGTCCGATTCCCTTTTCCTCGAGGAACTTGACGAGCGAACGGTCGTTATATCTTGCGGGAGGCTCTGTAAAGTGTCTTGTGGGATCGATAGCTTCGCAACCGAGCTTCTGTCCCTCGTTGAGCTCGGGGATCTTCGCGTTCTTCTCTCCCGTGATCTCGTCTGTCGAATTCTCGTCGGCGATCTCCTCGTATACTGCCATATAACCCGGGAATGTTACGGTATATCCGCCTGTGCGGAAGATATATCCCGAGCACTCGGTGTCGACAGAGAGAGTTGCGAGGGTCGCGGACTCCATCTGGCTTGCTACGAAGCGGTCCCAGATAAGCTTATAGAGCTTGTACTGATCGTTCGTAAGATACGGCTTTATCTTCTTGGGCTCGAGGTCAACGCGTGAGGGTCTGATCGCCTCGTGCGCGTCCTGAATTCCCGACTTTGACTTATATACTCTCGGCTCTGCGGTGTTGTACTTATCGCCGAACTTCTCCGCGATATACGCTCTTGCCGCCTCCTGCGCCTCTGCGGAGATGCGGAGAGAGTCGGTACGCATATAGGTTATAAGACCCTGCACGCCGCCGTTCTCGCTTCCGACGTTGATTCCCTCGTAGAGCTCCTGCGCTACCTTCATGATCTTCTGTGACTGGAAGCCGAGCTTACCGTAACCGTCCTGCTGAAGCGTTGATGTGGTAAAAGGAGGAGCAGGCATCTTATGACGAGTCGATCTCTTTACCGATGCTACCGTGAACGGCTTGCCGTCGATTGAGGAAAGTATTTTATTTGCCTCTGCCTCGCTTGATATTTCTATCTTTCCCTTTGCATCACCGAAGAAGCGGACGTTAAATGACTTCCCGTCCTCGGTAATAAGCGTTGCCTCAATGTTCCAGTATTCTACAGGAACGAAGCTTCTGATCTCCTCCTCGCGCTCGCAGATGATTCTTGCCGCTACCGACTGTGTTCTTCCTGCGCTGAGTCCGTTCTTTACGTTCTTCCAAAGGAGCGGGGAGATCTTGTAGCCTACGATACGGTCAAGTATTCTTCTTGCCTGCTGTGCGTCAACAAGGTTCATATCTATGTTGCGTGGATTCTTTATTGCCGCCTTGACTACGCTCTTCGTTACCTCGTTGAAGGTGACTCTCATCGTCTTCTCAACGGGTATTCCGAGAATAGACGCCAAGTGCCACGCGATAGCTTCACCCTCGCGGTCAGGGTCGGTCGCAAGGAATATCTTGTTCGCATTCTTCGCCTCTTTTCTTATCTCCTTGATAAGATCGCCTTTTCCGCGGATGTTGATGTAATGTGCATCAAAATCGTTTTCAATATCAACTCCAAGAGAGGATTTGGGAAGGTCACGCACGTGTCCTACCGATGCTATGACCTTATAATTTGTGCCAAGGTAGCCCTTGACGGTATTCGCCTTTGAGGGCGACTCCATGATTACTAAATTTGCCATGTAACGTGTATATATCCTTTCAATTACTTTCTTACGTAAAGTGCTCCGGGAAGCGAGGAGATAAGTCCCCTTACCTCCAGGACCGTGAGTGCCGCGATGACCTCGACGGGTCTGAATCCCGCCTTGATGAGATAATCAACGGGGATCGCTTTGTCGATGGGCATTTCCTCAAATACCCTTCTGTGCTTCTCACTGAGTGACTCAAGGATCGCCCTCGAGTCGTCCCCGCCGCTCTTGGCGGCAGTGTTTTGTTCGGCAACGACCGATTCGGCACTGCTCTTTTGGGTGTCAGACAGTGCTTTGGTCTTTTCCTTTGTTTTTGGCGACTTCTCGCCTGCGGCAATTCCCTTCGCCGCCTTTTTCTCGGCGCGTGCGGAGGCTCCCTCGTCTGCGGGCTTTTCCCCTCTCGCCTTGACCGAAAATGCTGCAAGCACGGACGGATCAAACTGCGATCTCGTCTCCGCTTCCTTTAAATTCTGCATCTTCAATGCATCCTTGAAGGTGTAAACGTAATTTTTAACTATGTCGTGACCCGACACGACCGCCTGCGCGCCGTCACGTATCAGCTCATTCGTCCCGGATTTTTCCGAGTCGATGTTGCAAGGCACGGCATAGATATCCCTGCCCTGAAGTATCGCGCATTTTGCGGTTATCATCGATCCGCTCTTGATGTCCGCATCGATGACCACGGTTCCCTGCGACAAGCCGCTGATCAGTCTGTTTCTCACGGGAAAATGGTAGGGACGGGGCTCTGTAGATGGCGGATATTCGGTGATAAGTGCGCCGCTCTCCAAAATTTTTTCGCGGAGCCTTGCGTGCTCCTTGGGGTAGATCACGTCGATACCGCAGCCGAGCACCGCGATCGTTTTTCCCTTCGCCGCTATCGCACCGCACGCACAGACTGCGTCGATCCCGAGCGCCATTCCGCTCACGATCACTGCCCCTGCAGATGCTATCTCGTATGCTATTTTATACGCTGACCTCATTCCGTATTCACTCATCTTTCGCGTACCTACGGTCGCGATGCATAGGAGCGAATTGAGATCGGGGAGCTTGCCCATACAGTAAAGCACTGCGGGAGGGTCTTTCAGAGAACGCAGACTTTTCGGATACCCTTCGTCAGAATAGCAAAGGATGTGTGCGCCTTTTTCCTCGCATGTCTTGATTATCTTATATGCCTCGTCAAGCGACTTATCGGAAAGCTTCTCCGCCAGTCTTTCGCTGACTCCCTTTTCGATATAAGTATCATAGTCCGCAAGGTACACGTCCCTTATCGCTCCGAGCTTATCGAGCACTGTGACCATCTCGCTGCTCGCGATCCCGCATTTCTGCGCGAACCATATCCATCTTGCTTTGTTCTTCATGTCCCTCTCCTTTCACCGTATTGCTTTTGCCGTCAATTTCCGTGCGAGCCGAAAAACTCCCACATAAGCACAGATGCCGCGACCGCCGCATTTAGCGACTCTACTCCGCTCGCCATCGGTATATACACCGACGCGTCGCATGCCGAGACCGTCTCACATGAGAGTCCGTGCCCCTCGTTTCCGATGACCACGCAATCTCCTGCCGCGAATTTCGCCTCGCCGAGCCTCTGCGCCCTCTCGTCAAGAGCCGCGGCAAACACTCGTCTGCCCTTATCTCTTAACGCACGCACAGCCTCGGGAACCGAGCTCACTCGGTCGATCCTCATGGAAAACACCGCTCCCATCGAGGCTCTCACCGTCTTTGAGCTGTAGATATCCGCGCAATCCCTGCCCATTATCACTCTGTCGACCGAGAAAGCCGCCGCTGTGCGCAGTATCGCGCCGACGTTCTGCGGGTCTCTGACCGATTCGAGCAGAAGTATCTTCTCTCCGTCTGCGACCGCGAGCTCGTCCGCGTCCGTCTCTCTGTGTCTCTCCGAGTCGTATTTTGCGACGGTTATGACACCCTCGGGGGCATTTTCCTCGGATATTTTGTCAAATACCGTGTCCGAGACCGCGACTATCCTGCAGAAAAGCGACTCAACGTCAAGCGAATAGAGCGTTTTTGCCCTGTCGGAGACCGCGTCGTAGGAGCTTTCCCTGATGAGCAAAAAGTCGATGGAAACGCCTTTTTTTGCCGCCTCGCACATAAGCTTTATGCCGTCAAAGCGGTAAAGGGAGCTCTTTTGCCTCTGCTTTCTGTCAGAAAGAGAGCGCGCAAGACTCACGTATTTATTTTGCGGTGACGTTATTATCTCGCCCGTATATGCCATTTTCTCCCCTCCCCAAAGTGCGTTTTTGTCTGTTTTTTTACTAAATTTCCAATCGTTTTCCGAGGTAAAAATTCATCATTTTTACATCTTTTATCAAACGAAATGAAACAAAAAATTAATCTTCTGTTCGCAATCTCGCTCTCTTGTGAGATATATAATAAGATGTAAATAAATTACTTTTTTGTAAGTTTTTGAGCAAAATCTGCCCGTTTTCAAGGCTTCTCCGCCCCAAAAACGAGTACTTTCGGCAAAACCGACTTACCCCTATCTATGACAAAAACCCGGTCTTATCTTACCGGGTTTTTATTCAATAAAGATTAGAGAGCTGCCTTTGCCTGCTCGCAAAGTGCTGCAAATGCAGCCTTGTCGGATACTGCAAGCTCTGCAAGCATCTTTCTGTTAAGTGTAACGCCTGCCTTCTTGAGTCCGTTCATGAACGTGGAGTAGTTCATGCCGCAGACCTTTGCCTGTGCGGAGATTCTGGTGATCCAGAGTCTTCTCATATCTCTCTTCTTGAGCTTACGACCTGCAAATGCGTAGTTGCCGCTCTTCATTACCTGCTGCTTAGCCATCTTGAAGTGCTTGGATTTTGCACCCCAGTAACCCTTAGCAGCCTTAAGCATCTTATTTCTTCTCTTGCGCGTCATCATCGCGCCCTTAACTCTTGCCATTTTTCAAATTCCTTTCTCGATTACGACTAAATTACTTCTGAATGAGTGTTCTGATGTTGCCTGCCATTGCCTCGCTCATGATAGCGCCTGTACGAAGATGTCTCTTTCTCTTCTGTGTCTTAAGACCGAGGTTGTGGCGGTGATGACAGTGGTTCATCTTTACCTTACCGGTACCGGTAACCGAAAATCTCTTGGCAGAAGCCTTATGTGTCTTGACTTTTCCCATTTTTATTTACTCCTTAAATTAAAAATTTTCTGTTTTACTTTGCGTTTTTCTGATTGACGGGTGAAATTACCATGCTCATGATACGTCCGTCTACCGCCGGCTTCTTGTCGACGTTTCCGACCTCAGAGCAGAACTCTGCAAACTTGTCGATGATCTCGCGGCCTATTGCCATGTGGCTCATCTCACGTCCGCGGAATCTCATTACTACGCGTACCTTATTGCCTGACTCAAGGAATTTCTTTGCCTGCTTTGCCTTGGTCTCAAAATCGTGCGTGTCGATTCTGGGCGAGAGCTGGATCTCCTTAAGCTCGACAGTCTGCTGCTTCTTCTTGGCTTCCTTCTCGCGCTTCTCACGGTCAAAACGGTATTTGCCGTAGTCCATGATCTTGCACACAGGGGGATTTGCCTGCGCGGACATAAGACAGAGATCGAGTCCCTTATCATACGCCATCTGAAGAGCCTTGTCAGAGCTCATGATTCCGAGCTGCTCTCCGTCAGCTCCTATTACTCTTACCTCGGAAAATTCGATATCCTCATTAACAAGGGTATCCTTCGTGTTGTTTGCTGCTATGGTTACACACCTCCGTTGAATAAAATATGTAGACAATGCCTTGTCAACAAAAAAACGCGGAAGACAAGCTCCGCGCACAAATTACCCTTTTTTCTTTTTGCATAAGGGTTTCTTGCATATTGACCTGGCTCGCGGTGCGGCCGGGTGGAAGCGGAACTTCTCTTTATTACCTGGGTATTATACCACACGGAAAAGGATTTGTCAACAGATTTTCGAAATTTTGTGAAATTTTTTTCGGGAAGGCAGTTATGAGAGTTTAATAAATTGCAATTTATAGGTGTGTTTGAAAATTGCAAACGGCTTAAAATAATTTCACGTCTATAAACCAAACGTCACTTTAAAACCGTAGGGGAGGTGCTTGCTCCTCCCGATCTAAAGCATTTGTTTCTTCTTTAGCCATAAGGGTTTAATAGTCGTTTGTTAGCGG
>JBGUSX010000048.1:0-16842 GCA_045132775.1 Eubacteriales bacterium | reverse complement strand
GCTTTTTCAAGGGTTTCACGTCCTCTGATTACCTTGTTTCGTTGCAAAAGAAACCTTGTGCCACAAGACAAAATCCACAATACACCCGTGACGCGCATCCTAATGTCGACCTCCTCATCCACCGCTTACGCGGTCCCCCTTCCCCGCTGGGGAAGGCTTAACAGACCGCTAAATCAAAATTTGAAACCCTATTCCGTCTTGATCTTTACCTTTTTCGCCTCTTCTCCGTCCTTCGGCAGCTTGCTCAAAAACAGCACCGTCACAGGAAGAGTTATCGCCGCGGTTATAACGTAAGCCGCAGGCTGCGCCATCTCAAGTCCCACAAGTCCGTTTCCGTACATTTTTTCGGTGAGCGCAGGTAAAAGATATATCATCGGAATAAACGCAACACCGTTCTGAAGCGCGGACAAAAGGATCGCAGGGATCCTCTTTCCGATACTCTGGAACATCATATTTCCGACAACGGTAAACGGCAGAACCCAAAGCACCATGCAATTAAAGCGCAAAGCCTCGCCTCCGATACGCGTTATCTCGGGATCCTTCTCGGAATTAAAAAACTGAATGATATAGGGAGCAAATCCGTAGCACACCGCCGCAAGCGTTCCGATCATGACAAGACCGAAAAGCATGGTAACGTAGCTTCCCTTCTTGACCCTGCTGTATTTTTTTGCGCCGTAATTAAACGCAGAAACAGGCTGAAAGCCCTGACCGATACCGAGACCGACGCAGAAAATAAACTGCACCGTCTTTGAAACGTAACCCATAGCCGCGATCGCCGCCGTGCCATAGAATCTCGCCTGAACGTTGAGCATCGCCGTCGAAATACTGCCAAGACCCTGTCTTATCAGACTCGGGAATCCGGTCGTCACGATATCCCAAACGATACGCAGGCTTATAAATCCCTTTGTGTACCTTATTTTGCTCTGCGTCTTGCCAATAAAGAACGGTAGCGCAAGGATGACAAGGCTTATGTATTGCGATATCGCGGTCGCAAGACCCGCACCGGCGGTCCCAATGCCAAGCCGCATAACAAAAATATAGTCAAGGAATATATTGATAATGCCGCCCGACGTCAATCCGATCATTGCAAAGGTTGCCTTACCCTCGTATCTCAAAACGTTGTTGAACACGCAGGATGCCGTCATCGCAGGACCTGCAATGAAAATGTACATCGCGTAATCCATAGCGTGAGGCAGTATCTCGGCATTACTTCCGAGAAACCACATAAGCGGCTCAAGAAAGATAAGACCGAATACCATGATCAGAAGTCCGCACGTACTTGAAAGCAAAAGGCTTGTCGAGGCAAATTTTCCTGCTCTCTCCTCATCCTTCGCGCCAAGCAAACGGCTTACATGGCTTCCAGCACCGTGACCGAACATAAATCCGAAAGCCTGGAGTATCGCCATAATACTGAAAACTATACCGGGCGCACCGCCCGCCGCCTTTCCCAACGTGCTGACGAAATAGGTGTCCGCCATGTTGTAAATATTGGTTATCAGCATACTGATGGTGGTCGGTATGCCGAGAGTTATGACCAGCTTCCACACGGGAGTCTCGGTCATTTTTATATACTGTAATTCACTTTTAGTTGAAGACAATTTATTTTCCTCTGTTTTTTATAAACTTTTAGTTGTTTTATAAATTGTATATTTATTTTCTTGCCACTCCGGTAGCTTTTGCGGCTTCAACAACAGCCCTTGCGACCACCGTCGCAACATTTTTGTCAAGTGCCGACGGAATGATGTTTTCTTCGTTTAGCTCACTGTCGGAAATAAGAGAAGCAAGTGCTCTCGAGGTTGCAACCTTCATCTCTTCGTTTATCTGACTTGCGCGGCAGTCAAGCGCACCTCGGAAAATTCCGGGGAACGCAAGCACGTTGTTTATCTGATTGGGATAGTCCGAACGACCTGTGCCAACTATTCTCGCGCCTCCCTTTTTCGCCTCTTCGGGCATTATCTCGGGAGTCGGGTTTGCCATCGGGAACACGATCGCATCCTTTGCCATTGTCGATACCATTTCCGCAGAAACAACACCCGGAGCGGAAACGCCGACGAACACATCTGCTCCCTTCAAAGCATCGGCAAGAATGCCCGTCTCTCCGCGAAGATTCGTGACCTCTGACATAGCCTCCTGGGCGGGATTATTCTCTTTCTTTCCTTTATAAATAATGCCAAATCGGTCGACCATCACAAGATCCTTGACACCAAGGTTCATAAGGTGCTTTCCTATCGATATTCCCGCGGCACCCGCACCGTTGATGACTACCTTGACCCTTCCAATATCCTTGCCGATGATCTTAAGCGCATTGAGCAGTGCCGCACCTACAACGATTGCTGTTCCGTGCTGATCGTCGTGAAATACGGGGATATCGCAGATCTCTTTGAGTCTTTTTTCAATCTCAAAGCAGCGAGGAGCACTTATATCCTCAAGGTTTATGCCGCCAAAAGAGCCCGAAAGCAGATAAACGGTCCTGACTATCTCGTCAACATCCTGACTTCTTATACAAAGAGGAAACGCGTCAACGTCGGCAAATGCTTTAAAAAGCGCGCATTTTCCTTCCATTACGGGCATTCCCGCCTCAGGACCGATGTCTCCGAGTCCGAGAACCGCGCTTCCGTCGGTCACGACCGCAACGATGTTCGAGCGTCTTGTGAGCTCGTAGGATTTGTTTACATCCTTTTGTATTTCAAGACAAGGCTGTGCAACGCCCGGGGTATAAGCGAGCGAAAGATCCTCTCTCGACTCGATCGGACAGCGTGTTACGACCTCAATTTTCCCGTTCCATTCATAGTGCTTTTTCAAAGATTCCTTTGCGATAGACATAGTCGGTTCCTTTCGTTTTTGCTTGTGCTATATGGGTTTTTAAATGTTTTATCTGTAAAGCTCGTCGAAGCTTATTATGTTGCTCCAGGCTTTAAAGCCGCAATCATCGGTGATCTCGGCGCGGACATATTTTTCTCCGTTTTTGATCACGTATTCGGCTTCAATAAGGTTCTCTCCCTCGATGACTTTATCCTCAGAATCCCTTATGCCATCAGAGAAAAACTCGATTTTCGCAGCAGGTGAGCAGGTGACGCGAACCTTGTCGGCACCCACTCTTTCAAGGTGAATTTCGGGACCCTCGGTCGAGTAAAATCTGCCTTGGCGGAGCGCGCGGAGAATGTGGTCGGTGTCCATGTCGGTGGCTTCGACCATTACGGCGCAATTAAATTCTTCGCCCTCGTAGCAGGTCTCGCCGTTTGAGGCGACGAGAGTGGGACGAGCACCGAAAAGTGCCAATCTGTCAACGATCTCGCCTGCGTATCCGTTAGCAGAAAATCCGTATACCGTCTCGGAATTGAATATCTCTATACCGTCAAATTTCCCAATATCTATAAGGGTTTCCGCAGTGTTTGCGTTATGCGCGGGATAGCACAAAATTGCAAGTCCGTTGCGCTTTTTTATCATCTTAACAATCTCGGAAAGCTTCTGTTTTGCGGTCTTTTTCATGTCTCGCCAGGCGCTTGGGACCTCGGGGTCGCTGGTCATCCCAACGCCTACTATATGGAAGGCTTCATACTCCTCCGACAGCTCCCCGACACTATATTCACATCCCGACAAAACCTTTATGCTATAAGGGTTTTTGCCGTCTTGGTACTCCCAGGGTGACGTGAGTGCGACGGCATCAAAGCCGTGCTCGATGCAGTCCTCGATCACCTCGTCGGTGCTTCTTTTGCACATGGGGGTATGTAATGAGAGCTTAATGCGTGTTTTCCCTTTCAGATCAACGAACATTTGGGTCCTCCTTGACTTTTTTGCTTTATGCATAAAAAATGAATATATACACTCAGTATAATATTCTATCATAGTTTTCCTTATAAATCAAGGTTTATTTTTTGAATTTTTATGCATTTGGGGACGGCCTACACAGGAATATATAAAAATGCACATTTTAGCGCAAAATTACGTGGTTTTTTCGCTTTGTTTCCTTTTCATTATATTGAGTCACATCGAGGCTAAATTTTAACAAATACCGAAAATTTTTCCCAAAAATATATTGACAAGCTGCCATTGTTTGTGTATAATTAGCATATATACAAGTTGTACGTGTGCAAGTGTGTCGCGCGGTGTGGCATCGCGGTGCGGTGTGGCATTGCCGCGTGGTGCAGCGTTGTCGCGCGGTGCAGCATTGTCGCGCGGTGTGGCACCGGCGCGTGGTGCGGTGTTGTTGCGCAGTGTGACATCGGTGTGGTGCGACATCGCGGTGCGGTGTGGCATTGCCGCGTGGTGCAGCGTTGTCGCGCGGTATGGCATTGCTGTGAGGTGCGGCATTGCTGTGAGGTGTGGCATTGCTGTGAGGTGTGGCATCGACGCGTGTTGAGGCATCGCGGTGCAGTGTGGCATTGCCGCGTGGTGCGGTGTTGTTGCGCAGTGTGGCATTGGCGCGTGGTGCGGTGTTGTTGCGCAGTGTGGCATTGGCGCGCGGTGTGGCATCGGCGCGCGGTGTGGCATTGTCGCGTGGTACGGCGTTGTTGCGCAGTGTGGCATTGTCGCGCGGTGTGGCACCGGCGCGTGGTGCGGTGTTGTTGCGCAGTGTGACATCGGTGTGGTGCGACATCGCGGTGCGGTGTGGCATTGCCGCGTGGTGCAGCGTTGTCGCGTGGTGCGGCATCGCGGTGCGGTGCGGCATTGTTGCACGGTGTGGCATTGCCGCGTGGTAAGACAGAAACTCGAAGCGGAGATCTCCGTAAGCAAATTCTCAACGATAAGGAGATAACACAATGACGAAAACAAGAAACAAACTGAAAATATCAGGGCTGGTGCTCACGCTTGTGATGATGGTGAGCCTACTCGGGTCGTTTAGCCTGACGGCTTTAGCGGCGGACGGTGACTCTTGTGCTGCTGACGGTTGTAGCGGCACGTACGACAACGGCTTCTGCACCGAATGCGACGGCTACGAGCAACCCACGCTGAATGCAGACGGCTACTACGAGATCGACAATGCGGGTAAGCTGTACCGGTTCGCAGGACTTATCAACGGTACTTTAACCGATGGAACGGCACAGAATGCAGGTGCAAATGCGGTTCTGACCGCGGATATCACGGTCAACGAAAACGTGCTGACAGAGGACGGCAAGCTCAACGGCGACGGTTCGGATTTCAGAGTGTGGACACCCATGGGATATTGGACAGGCAGTAACTACGTATATTACACCGGCACATTTGACGGCAAGGGATATACAGTCAGCGGTCTGTACTTAAATGACAGCAGTGCCATCAACGCAAGCCTGTTTGGATTTGTGGGAGAAGGCGGCATCGTGCAGAACGTGGGCATGGTCGATTTTTATTTCTCCGGCAATGAGAACGTTGGAGGTGTGGTGAGCAATAACAACGGTACCGTAACGAACTGCTACACCATCGGCACCGTCAGCGGCAATTGGAACATCGGCGGCATTGTTGCCGTCAATTGGGACGGCAACGTGCTCAACTGCTATAATACCGGCAGTGTTAACGGAAGTACCTACGTAGGCGGTTTGGTTGGTTACAACGAAGGCTTTGTACAAAGCTGCTACAACACGGGCACCGTCAGCGGTAATGAATGCGTCGGCGGTGTGGTTGGCGATAATTTCGGCACTGTGACAAAATGCTACCATCATGCAGGCTACGCTACAGGCGGCATCAACGGCACGGACATTGCTGATCAGGCAGAGATCAAGGCTGCCGCACAGTTCGCCTCGGGCGAGGTTGCTCATCTTCTCGGCTCTGCTTGGGGACAGAATTTAGACAACGGCGGGGAAAACCAAGGCTATCCCGTGTTCGACGGCGAGAGGGTCTATTACGGATACATCTCCTGTGCCACAGACGCTGCAATGATATACACCAACGATGCCAATGCAAGCGAAACCAAGCCCGAGCATAATATGGCAGACGCGACTTGTACAGCTCCCGCTACCTGCAAAAACGGCTGCGGATACACCGAGGGCGAACTTGACCCGAATGCTCACAGGTCTGAAGGAGGAGAGTATTGCGCGGACTGCGGTGAGCATGCCTTCATAACAATTAACGGTGAGCTTTATTCCATCCTGGGCGATATTACCAATACGGGCATACGCTTCAATCATAATGAAAGTCCCGCTCCCGGAGCCTGGAAGGCGGGCGACGGATACCTTGTTTTTGTCGTCAAGGACGGCTTCTACGCAGACGTTATTCTTTACAACGCGACTATCGACGTAAGCGAGATCGAGGACGTAGTGGCTGTTGATTTAATCAAGGATTATCTCGATTATTACGTCTATGGAACCAATAATATTTACGGAAATAACCGCAGGGCATTCCATAACGGAACCGTCGGCGAGGACACAATAACCAACTTTATCATAGACGAAGACGCGGTGCTGAATATTTACGGCGACAGCGATTTTGATCATCTCGTCGTTACAAGCGGTGAGATGAACGTTTACGGCAGAGATATTTCGGGCGACGTCGGTATGGCGATGCAGGTGATCAAGAGCCTTACCGTTAAGGAGGGAGCGACCCTCACCGCTGTAGGCGGCAAGAGCGATATGGGAATAACCGTGGGTATATGGGTGAGAAAAGAGACCGTGGTTGAAGGCGTGCTGAATGCCTTTACCGTCAACGTAGAAGAAACCGAGACGAAGTCGATCCTTACCGTTATAGCTAACGGTGACGTGGTGCTGAACTGCGATACCTTTAACGCTTATGCCGATTACGACGGGCAGGATATAATTCTCAGCGTTCCCGAGGGGGCGAGATTAACCGTTCCCATGGGAATCAAGCTTGATCTCGATTCCTTTACGGACACTAAAATCGATGGCGAGCTTATCGTCGAGGGAACAATTATCTGCACCCACGAGGGTGGTGAGGCTAACTGTGTGTCTCTTGCGGTATGCGACAGATGCAAGCAGAGCTACGGTGAGCTTGATCCGAACGCTCACGACATAGTAATTGACAAGGGCTACGAGCCCACCTGCTCCGAAAAGGGACTCAGCGACGGTCAGCACTGCTCGAGATGCAACGGCGCGACTATTTATCAGGAGGAGATAGACGAAACAGATCACAGCTTCTCCGATCCGTCCTGCCATTCCGCCTCTGCGTGCGTATATTGCGGACTCAAGATGGGCTCGGCACTCCATCACGATTGGATACCGTCCGAGACAGACGGCAAGAAGGAATGCTCTGTTTGCGGCGCCGTCTTCTTACCCGACTTTGAGTTTGTTAAGCTTCCATACCCCGCCCTTGAGGATACAGGATTTCCTTACGATGAGCTCAGAACAGTTTTTCCCGACACGGTTCAAGTCAAATATGAGAATGGCAGATACATGGTAAAGGATATCGGTGCGGACAGAGCGTATGTGTACACGTCCCTTGACTACGAGAGCGTTCAGATCGATCTTGAGGACGGCTGGTGGATATACGAGCTCGACGAGCGGGTATATAAAGATACGAGCACTGATATCTATATTGAATTTGAAGGCGACCTTGACGACGCATATTGGTACGTTTCATATCTCAACTGTGCCCTGTTTAACGGCATAACTCTGTCAACCCCGGACAACTTGACGTCGGTGAACATTTTTTATGACTATGATACTATCGAATTTATGTACGGTATAGGAGACATAATATATACCCATAGTTACATCGGCGGAATTATCGACTCGCAGGTCGCTACGTTGCACGTTGGCGATGACACTATCAGTATAAATTACTTTGGAGACGGTTCTGTCCACAGAATAGACTTATGCAAGAATTACACTGATTGGTATTATTATACCATCGGTGATGAAGGCTGGACGTGTTTTACGGATGGGATCCTTGAGGGCTGCGATCCTCCCGAGGGTTATGAAGATGCTGACGTTGATTTCTTCACCGCGTTGGCTCCCACTACGATAAATTGCCCTCACGAAAAATACCTTGAGGCTGATTGCTTGAATCCCGAGAGATGCTCGGTTTGCGGTATCGCAAAGGAAGGAAGCAAGCCGCTGGGTCACGACGTTGTGATCGAAGAGGCAATCGCGCCTACGTGTACAGAATACGGATATACCGAGTGGTCTTTCTGCTCAAAATGCGGTGAGATCTTTACCGCCTCGAAGATCATACCCCCGACGGATCATTCAAGAATTGACGCGACCTGCACCGATCCTTCATATTGCGAAATATGTAAGGAAATCTTGAGTGATGCTCTCGGGCACAGCTGGTTGGATGCAACATACGAGGATCCAAAATCGTGCTGCGTTTGCGGAGAGACCGAGGGCGAGCCTCTTGTGAGACCTTCGGAGAGTGAATCCGAGAGCGAGGCTGAAACAATGGACGAGATGCCCGGTGAGTCCGGAGGCGAGATGGAATCCGGGGTTGAGGGTCCGAGCGAAACCGAAAGTGAGGCTAAATCCGAGACTGAATCCGAGCCTAAGGTTGAGGTGCCTACCGAGACCGAAAGCGAGGATATATCCGAGACCGAGACCGAAACCGAGTCGAAGACCGAAAAGCCTACCGAGTCTGACGGTGAGTCGAACACCGAGGGAGAAGACAAGTCGGGCGGTTGCTCGTCGAGCATCGGTATCTGGCTGATCGGAATCATTGCATGCGCCTCTGCTGTGTTTGCTTTCAGAAAAAAAGAGGATTGAGAGTTTTTGTTTGAATAATAAATAACGTCAAACCACGCGGCCTATGCCGAACGGTGTAAGCCGCGTGTTGTAATAGGTAAATTGCAATTTATCGAATAGCCTTCTCCAGCGGAGAACAACTCGGGCTCGCCCGAGTTGTTCTCCGCTGGGGAAGGCTAAACAGACCGAGAAATCAAAATTTGAAGGCTTGATAAATTAACGCATATTTATTGTTTTTTAACAAAAAGTATTGACAATATTGGGATTTGCGTGTATAATTAGCATATATGCAATTCGTGTGCGTGCCGCCGCATTTTAGCGGCTTATTAACGTATTATTTTATGATTCTTTGACTATGGAGGTTCAAAAATGGCACACATCAACAAGATGAGACCTAATACTAAATTGGAGATAATCAGACTTGCGGCACATCTGTTCATCGAGGAGGGTTACTCCAAGACCACCTTTGCGCGCGTTGCGCGTGAGCTTGATCTTAGTACCGGCAACATAACCTTCTATTTTCCAAGCAAGGATCATCTTCTTGCCGTGCTCGTTGAGGAGATGTTCGATTTCCAGACCTGGCTTATGGAATACGAGGCCAAAGAGGGTGCAAGCTCTCTCCTCTCCTACTGCCTTGAGCTCACCTCGATCGCCGCGGCTTGCGAGGATGACGAGGTCACAAAGGACTTCTTCTCCTCGGCTTACTCCTCTTCCATGATACTTGATCTTATCAGAGAGAACGACACCGAAAAGACAAAGGCGGTATTCGGCAGCTTCCGCCCCGAATGGACGGACGAGGATTGGAGAGCAACCGAAAACATTGTTTCGGGTATCGAATACGCGACTATAATGACCTGCGAGAACGATACTCCGCTTGCAAAACAGATCGAAAAGGCTCTTGACTCTATTCTGATGCTTTACGGTGTTCCCGAGGAGCTCCGCAGACAGAAGATAGGCAAGGTTCTGGCAATGGATTACAGGGGTATCGGAAAACGTATCCTTAATGGATTTAAAGAGTACATTGACAAGGTGAACGAGGAAAACCTCAAGAATGCCTACAAGAAAAAGAAAAAACGCTGATCATTTCGATTATTTTCCGACGGCTCACAGTTTTGTGTGGGCCGTTTCCCTTTTATTGGGTATTATTTATGTTTTTTGTTATTATTTTCCTCAAAAGGATTGAAATGTATATAAAAATTAGATATAATTAAATTATGTATGGTGGATCACGACTCAATTTTGTCACTCGAAGTCCCTGCCGCCATGAAAGGAGATTAAAAATGGATAAACTCAGAATTGGTATAATCGGTTGCGGAGGTATTGCCAACGGCAAGCATCTCCCCGCTCTTAAGGCTCTTCCTAACGTTGAACTCGTCGCTTTCTGCGACATTATCGAGGAGCGCGCTCAAAAGGCTAAACGCGAATACGGTGTTCCCGGCTCGCGCGTTTACACCGACTACAAAAAGCTTCTTGCTGACAAGACTATTGACGTTGTTCACGTCTGCACTCCTAACCGCTCACACAGCTTCATTACTGTTGACGCGCTTGAGGCAGGTAAGCACGTTATGTGCGAAAAGCCTATGGCCATCAACTCCGCAGAGGCTAAAAAGATGCTCGATGCCGCTAAAAGAACAGGTAAAAAGCTTTCTATCGGATACCAAACGAGACAGAGAGCTGATTCCCGTTACCTCAAAAAAGAGGCCGAGGACGGCACGTTCGGTGATATCTATTTCGCAAAGGCTACCGCTATCCGCCGCAGAGGTGTTCCTACATGGGGCGTTTTTCTCAATGAGTACGAGCAGGGCGGCGGTCCTCTTATAGACATCGGTACTCACGCACTTGATCTCACTCTCTGGATCACAAACAACTACAAGCCCAAATATTGCGTTGGTACTACCTACCATAAGCTCAACGACTCGACCAATCAGGGCAACGGTTGGGGTGACTGGGATCCCTCAAAATTCACCGTCGAGGATTCCGCGTTCGGTTTCGTCGTTATGGAAAACGGTATGACAATTATTCTTGAGTCGTCCTGGGCTCTCAACACGCTTGAGACCCGCGAGGCTGTTACAAGCTTTTCAGGTACTCTTGCAGGTGCCGATATGTACGACGGTGTTCGTATCAACGGTATCAGAAACAACTCTCAGTATACTCTGACCCCCAATCTCAATCCCGCAGGCGCAGCTTTTTATGAGGGAGTCAGCTCCGGGGATATGTCTGTTCTTGACGCGGCTCAGTGGATCGATGCGATCGTCAACGATCACGATCCTTGCGTTCTTCCCGAGCAGGCTTACGTCGTAACTCAGATTCTTGAGGGTATTTACGAGTCGGCTAAGAGCGGCGATATCTACAGATTTGATAACAAGGATTAAAAACGAAAGGAGGAAAAATATGTGCAAGGATCAGCTCCCTATCGCTCCCGAATACATAAAAAATTTTGAACAGCTCGGACTTGGTATGTTCGTGCATTTCGGTCTCTACTCCCAGCTCAAGCAGGGTGAGTGGACTATGCATCTTCACAACATAAGCAAAGAGGATTACATGCCTCTTAAGGAAAAATTCAATCCAGTAAGCATGGCGGAGATCGTCAGCGTGGGCAAGGCTGCGGGATGTAAGTACATCTGCCTTACCACACGCCATCACGAGGGCTTTTCCCTCTACGACACATGCGGTCTCAACGACTACGACGCTATTCACTCTCCTGCAAAAAGAGACGTTGTCCGTGAGTTCGTTGAAGAGTGCCGCAAGGTCGACATCGTTCCCTTCTTCTATCACACCACTCTCGACTGGTATCGCGAGGACTTCAATACCGACTTTAACGGTTATCTCGAATATCTGCGCAAGAGCGTTGAGATCCTTTGCACAAATTACGGTGAGATCGGCGGATTCTGGTTCGACGGCAACTGGAGCAAGCCCGACGCTGACTGGCAGGAGGATGCGCTTTACTCTATGATCCGCCGCCTTCAGCCCAACGCGATGATCATCAACAACACCGGTATTCACAAGAGAGGAGAAAAGGGTAACGAATATATCGATTCCCTTACCTACGAGCGCGGTACTCCCACTCCCATCGATCGCCGCGGTATGACCAAGTACGTAGCGGGCGAGATGTGCGAGACCCTTAACGACAACTGGGGTGATGCTGATGACATCAACTTCAAGCCCGTTAAGCAGATAATTGAAGAGATATGCGACTGCCGCAAGATCGGTGCAAATATGCTTCTCAATATCGGTCCTACAGGTGACGGTCATGTTCCGCTCATGTCTCGCGCTATCATGGATGCGGTCGGTTATTGGATGGATATTTACGGAAAGTCCATCTACAACGGTCGTCCTTACATAGTTGTTGAGGGCAAGAGAGATTTTATTCTCCGCGACATTAAGGATCCCAAGACCTTCTACCTCTTCAAGTACAATCTCGGAATGGGTGGCGACACAAACGTTGCTCTTGACGGCGGTGCGGCAGGTATAGTCGAGTTTGACGGATTCGGTGAGGTTATTGAGTCTGTTTGTTGGATGGACGACGGTGCGTCCCTCAACTTCGAGCAGAACGGCACTAACATCAAGATCGGCTGCAACAACTTCCGCTACGGTCAGAGCCATTGCGTTCGCGTTGCGGAGATAAAGGTTAAATAATTTGAAAGGTTATATATTATGAAATTAAGTGTTCTTGCTAATTTATACGCGCAAAAGTCTCTTGACGAGGCTCTCAAGATAATCTCGGGGCTCGGCGTTCACACCGTTGAGATCGGTGCCGGCGGTTATCCCGGAAAGGCTCACTGCAATCCTGCAGAGCTTCTTGCTGACGAAAAGAAATTTGACGAGTTCGTTGCTACGTTCAAGAAATACGACGTTGAGATCTGCGCTCTCGCTTGTCACGGCAATCCCGTACATCCCGACGCGGAGATCGCCAAGGGTTATCACGATGATTTCTGCAACGCGGTGCTTCTTGCGGAAAAGCTTGGTATTGACACTGTGATCACCTTCTCAGGCTGCCCCGGTGACTGTGCTACCGCTAAATATCCCAACTGGGTGACATGTCCCTGGCCTGAGGATTTCCTTGCCATTCTTGAATGGCAGTGGAATGAGGTCCTCATTCCTTACTGGAAGAAAACCGCGGAGTTCTGTAAGGCTCACGGTGTTCGCGTCGCTTTTGAGATGCATCCCGGATTCTGCGTTTACAATCCCGAGACTCTTCTTAAGCTCCGCAGAGCTGTCGGCGATACTCTCGGTGCAAACTTTGACCCCTCTCACCTTATCTGGCAGGGTATGGATCCCGTTGCCGCGATCCGCGAGCTTGAGGGTGCTATCTATCACGTTCACGCGAAGGATACCAAGGTCGACAAGTACAACACCGCAAAGAACGGCGTTCTTGACACCAAGCACTACGGTGACGAGATCCATCGCGCTTGGGTATTCCGCACCGTTGGCTACGGTAACGGTGAGACATATTGGAGAGATCTTGTTTCCAATCTCCGTCTCTGCGGATACGACCGTGTTCTTTCCATTGAGCATGAGGATTCGCTTATGTCTATTGATGAGGGACTCAGAAAAGCTGTTGCGTTCCTTCGTGACGTTGTTATATACGAAGAAAAGCCTACAAGCATGGCTTGGGCTTAAAATAATAGAGACCCTTTCTCGCGAAAGGGTCTCTCAGATTGTCGAAAAAGCTGTTAGACCGCAAGGGATAAAAGGCAAAGAGCCAAACGGCAAAAATTGATACATAGGAAATAAGCACAAGGCATTCATCGAGAATGCCTTGTGCTTTCTTGCTTTTCCCGTTTTTGCACTCTGGCGTACCCCTGTACGCCGACGAATGCAAAAACGAAAAATCTACCTACCTTTTTAGACCTCTGCCAGCGTGTCGAGACTTTCTCGACACGCTGAGAGACCCTTTCTCGCGAAAGGGTCTCTATTATTTTAAAACGTTTTTGCTTTAGCAAAAACATATCACTTGCGCGCAGCGCAAATATCACTGCACTGCGTGCAATATCACTTTTTGCGGAGCAAAAATATCACCTAACAACTTTTATTTTAACTTTTTTTCAAAAAACACTTGACAAAACCGAAACATTGTAGTAAAATATTATAGTATTCCAAATTTGACATACAGTATTCCATTTTTAACATAGGAGGGTATATGTCGAGCTTAAAAAATTACGAGTACGTTATTGAGATATCCAGAAAGGGCGGCATTTCTCAAGCTGCGGACTCTCTTGGTATGTCTCAGCCCACTTTGAGTAAATATATAAAGAAGCTTGAGGGTGAGCTCGGGGTTGAGCTCTTTGACCGCTCTACAGTTCCGCTCCGTCTTACAGAGGCGGGTGAGCGTTTCGTTGCGGCAGGTATGCGCGTTATTGACATGGAGCGTCAGCTTCAAAAGCAACTTGAAGAGATAAAACTAAACAAGTGCTCTACTGTCAACGTAGGTATCAGCCCTTCCCGTGCCCCCTATCTCATCCCTGCGGTCATTGAGCTTTTCAGAAAGAGACTTCCTTCTGCGCGTGTGGTTGTCAAAGAGCGCACGACAAGTGAGCTCTCCTCACTTTTGCGCGAGGGTGAGCTTGATCTTGTGATAAGTCTTCTTGATGCCGAGAGCGCGAGCTTTGAAAGAGTTGATCTTTTCTGCGAGGACGTGCTTATCGCACTTCCCTCTTCTATGAATACCGACGGCTTGTCAGCTCTCGATATTCTCCGCTCTTCAACTCTCATTCAGGTCGGAAAGGGTCTTAACCTTTACCGCACGATGCACGAGATAACCGATGCTTTGTCGATCCCCTCGCCCGAGATAGAGTGTCAGTCGATAGAATCCGCTCTCGCTCTTGTCAAGCGCGGTATCGGTATCACTCTTGTTCCCTCTTACGTTGAAAAATACGGAACAAGAGAGCAAAACCAGGCACTTCGCTTTTTGCCCCTGACCGATATTGGTACGGGTGATATAAATAAAAGAAGTGTTTGCCTTTTCTACCGCAAGGAGCAATTCTTGACCGAGAGTGAAAAGGAATTCATTTCTTGTGTACTTGATATTACAAAAAAATAATAAAAATAATATAAGGAGAAACGAACAATGCCATTTTCAATCACTTGTCTGTTGGTTATGCTTGCGGTGATATGTCTGTGGTTTGTACTGCTCAAGCGTCCTATCTGGGAGGCTATGGGAGTATCATTCCTTGTTCTCGTTGCAATCACGGGAACGTGGGGCAGCATCGGAAGCTACATTGAAAGCGGACTTACGACATCACTTCTCTATTCGATGGTCGTATTCATCTGCATGTCTGCGATCATGACCAAAACCAAAATTATCGACGGTGCGGTCAATCTCGTCTTGGCTCTCGTCGGCCGTCTTCCCGGCGGTGCGGGATACGCCTCTATTATCGCATCCTCATTCATGGGTGCGCTCTCCGGCTCCGGTCCCGGTAACGTTATGTCTACAGGTGTTATCACCATCAAGGCGATGAAGGAATCAGGCTGCCCTGCTGAGCTTGCCGCTAACGTTGAGAGTAACGCAAGCTATCTCGGTAATATGATCCCTCCCTCCGCTAACATCGTCGCCGCTCTCGGTGCGCTCTCCGCTTTCTTTGCTGCTCAGGGTAAGGAGACGTTGTCCATAGGCTCATTCTGGCTCGTTTGCTGGGGATGCTCGCTCTGGTTCATTCTTCTCAAGGCTCTTACCTACTTCATTTTCTGCAAGGTCTACAAGATCAAGCCCATGGAGAAGGAAAAGATACCCAGCGTCAAGAGCACATTCAAGGAGAACTGGCAAGGACTTCTTCTCCCCGTTATCATTATCGTTCCCTTTATCATAGACTTCTTCTTCAACAATACGACCGCTTTCCCGAATCTTGCTATCTTCGTTGAGCGTCTCGGTAAAGCCGGTGCTAAGAGCTACTCCTCCTCGCTTCTTTTCTTCGTTGCGGGAATCGCGGCATTCTTTGCTGTGATCGTTATGCTCTTTAAAAACAAGAGCGTTGTATCTCCCAAAAACATCGTAAAGATGATGAGCGGAAGTGCAAAGGGTATTGCTTCTACCGTTGGAACCTGTCTTTTCGGTTACATGATCGGTGCTCTCTTTGCAGATATCAATGCTACAACGGAGCTTGGTGCATATATTGAAAACTTAAATATGGGCAGAGTCGGACTTGCATTCGTTATTCCGCTTATCACCTGCTTTATGGGTATGGTAATTCCCGGTTCGTCGCTTGTTTCGATCTTCGGTACTCTCTTCATTTCCCTTTTCTACGCTCAGGGCGCAAATCCCGTTATGGTTGCGGCTATGCTCCCCTGCTTCTGCGGAGTTATGTGCGGAATTACTCCTCCCTTGGCTCTCGGAATGTATGCGGGTATGTCTATTGCCGAATCAGATCCCGGAAAGACCATCAAAAACGATTTGTGGTGGGTGCTTGGTCAGTACTTACTTGAGGTCATCGTGCTTCTCGGCTGGCTTCCCATCTTAGGATTATAAGGAGGTATTTACTATGAGTGATATTCGTAAAAAAATCGTTACTGTAATTGAATACATCATCGGTATTTCCCTTTCGATCTGCCTTTTCGTCGGAGGCCTCGGCTTTATCGGCTACATGGTTGCATTCTGCATCGGCGGCGACGTTGCTGCTGAAATGTGCACCTGGCTTTCCAAGGTGTTCTACAAGGCACTTATCGTTCTTGCGACATCGACTACCGTCTTCTCATTCGTTCTTCTTTACGTAAGAGGAGACGCGAAGTTTATTAACCCCGTGAAGTATTGGGGAAATAAGCTGAAGAGCAAAAAGAATAAGGATATTAAAGAAAAATAAAATAAAGAACAAAAACGAGTCTGCAATGGCGTTGTGTTCCTAAGGACACAACGCCAACTCTATTCGCCTGCGGCGAGTTCTATTGCTTCGCAGTGATATTCGGCTTGTGCCGAGTGGTATTCGCTACGCGAGTTTTGGAGGCGAATAGAATATAACTGCTCTGTTTACAGAGCAATATCACTTTTGCGAAGCAAAAATATCACGCTGTTGCAAAGCGACAGCATATCACTAAAGACTATCAGGAAGGGCGCACTTACTCACCACCGAAAGTGGTAGTGCTATAAAAAAGCCGATACGGAATCAGATCCATATCGGCTTTTTCACTGTCCTTTAGGGTACAACGCTATTGCAGGCTCGTTTTTGGGTTAAATTGCGATTTATCGAATGGATCACAATGTAGGGCGGGGGCTTGCTCCCGCCGTGAAAACCTTTTATAATCAACGAAA
>JBGUSX010000047.1:0-9331 GCA_045132775.1 Eubacteriales bacterium | reverse complement strand
TTTCGTTGCACAAGAAACCTTATGCCACAAGACAAAATCCACGGTACGACAGTGGCGCACAACTTAATGGCGACCTCCTCATCCACCGCTACCGCGGTCCCCCTTCTCCGCTGGAGAAGGCTATTCGTTAAATTGCAATTTGTCATTCCGGCTGAAAAGTTGCCTGTCTCTTTTTGTTTTAACTGAAGCAATTATATAACATTTTCTGCCGCGTGTCAATAGATAATGCGCCGCGGCGCGTTGACAAGCGACGATAAAAGTAGTATAATATGATGGATGAAAACACGGGCGAAAAACGTTCGGACGGCAAAACCACGGAGGGAATTATGGCGGAATTTGAACTTGAATGCAGGACTCGGGAGCTTGTCTCTCTCTGCGCAGATATTTGCGGCAGAGGTGGGCGGATCGCTATAACCGGGCACGATTCTCCCGATGCGGACAGTATTATTTCTGCGGTCATGATGCGGAAACTGCTGGGGAAATTCAATATTGATTGCCGTATAAAATTCGGGACAGAGCCCGACCGGGTCACCGTGCGCGATATGAGCGAGCTTGAGCTTCTTGACGGCATTTCCTTTGACGGATTTGCAGATGAGGATCTTCTTTTGCTGGTCGATCACCACAAGAGCTTTTATGATAACCGCATCATTGCGTCGGTAGATCACCACACGACTCTGCCCGAGCCCGAGGGGGAGGTCGCGATCGTTGTGGGGGCATCCTCGTGCGGTAGGGTGATCTTCGATATGGCGGATGTTTGCGGCGTATCCGACGGCGAGCTTGAGAGACTTGCGATCTACAGCGTTTATCTTGACACGCAGTCCTGCCGAAGTCCGAAATACAGAAAAGAGGACACCGAGTGGCTCGAGCGCGGAATAGAGAAATACGGCATTGACCGCAAAAGGATCGAGAGAATGGGCTTTTGCCTCTGCGATCCATGTGAGGATATTGAGATACTTGCGATGTATGGGTACAAAAAATACTCGTTCGGTGCGCGCCCGTCCTTTTCGACCTGCGTGCAGATAGATCCCGACGATTCTCGCTGGAATGAGTGCATTGAGAAGATCACAAGCTATCTTTGCGGAAAGCTTAAGGACGAGGGCGGTGCGATCTGGGCATTTGTGGTAAATATGCCCGCGCTCTCGAGGTCGGATATTTATTTTATCGGTCGGGGGAGCGAGGTCGAGCGAGTAGAGCTTGACCGTCTTGCATCGCGCTCGCGCGACGTTATTCCGATAGTCAGTATTGCAGAATGAGGATCAATAAATGAAGAAAATTTTACTTGATAAAAACAAAAATTTCTACAAGGGGAATATGCACTGTCACTCGACTCTCTCGGACGGGCATTTTACTCCCGAGGAGCTCAAAAAGCTTTACAAGGAAAGAGGTTACAGCTTTTTAGCGATCACCGATCACGAGCATATAAACAACAATTCCTATCTTGACGACGAGGATTTTATCACCTTGACGAGCGCGGAATTTGCGATAAAGGAGTTTCCCAATCAGTCGACGCTCAAGAATTTTGATATGAAGGTCTGTCACCTTAATCTTTACGCGAAGGAGCAGGGCAACGATTACACTTTTTGTTATAGCGAGGTTGCCGATCATTTTTCAAAGCCCGAGAGAAAAGCTCTGATAAACAGACCCTGCGGCGATTACGAGCGCGTGTACGGTCACGAGGGGATAAGCAAGCTTATACGCGAGGCGAACGAGCACGGATTTTTCGTCTGCTACAATCATCCGCGCTGGTCGCTTGAAAATTATGCAGACTACTCGGGCTACGAGGGACTTTGGGGTGTTGAAATCTACAATCACTCCTGCTGTGTTGACGGGCTTTACGATTACGATATAAACGTTTTTGACGATATGCTCCGCGACGGAAAGCGTATTTTCGCATCCTGCGGAGACGATAATCACAACAGAAAAGCGGCAACGAGATGGCTTCAGTCATTTGGTGCGAGCGTTTACGTGAACGCGGAGAGTCTGAGCTACGAAAACATTGTAAACGGGCTTTTGTCGGGCAATTTTTATTCGTCGATGGGTCCCGAGATATACTCGCTTTGCGTTGAGGACTCAAAGGTGTATATTGAGTGCTCGGGGGCGAAAAGAATAAGCTATTCGACGCGCGGCAGACGCGCAAAAGCCGTCAATGCCGAACATGGCGAGTGCCTCTGTTCCGCGTGCTTTGATATAAGAGATACCGATGGGTATTTCCGCATCGAAGTTATGGATGATAAGGGTCAGAGGGCTAATACGCAGGCGTATTTTGTTGACGAATTATAAAAAAATAAGGAGGACGAGCCGTCCTCCTTTTGTGTTTCAAATTTTGATTTGTCGAATAGCCTTCTCCAGCGGAGAACAACTCGGGCGAGCCCTCGTAGCACCTTTTGCAAGCAAAACGCGCTTTACGGGGGACCACGAAGTGGTGGATGAGGAGGTCGCTTTTCCAAGGGCTTCACGTCCTCTGATCGCCTTGTTTCATTGCAAAAGAATCCTTGTGACACAAGACAAAATCCACGATACACCCGGGGCGCGCATCCTAATGGCGACCTCCTCATCCACCACTTCGTGGTCCCCCGTAAAGCGCGTTTTGCTTGCAAAAGGTGCTACGAGGGCTCGCCCGAGTTGTTCTCCGCTGGAGAAGGCTATTCGTTAAATTGCAATTTATCAAAACGATTTTTTATACTGCGTGGGGGTGACGCTATAGACCGCGAAGAAGGCGCGGTTGAAGCTTCGGATGCTGCCAAAGCCCGACTCGTACGCGACCTCGGAGATGCTCATATTCTTATTCTTCAGAAGATACGCCGCGTACGAGCAACGCTGATACTGCAGATAATAATGAAATCCTACGCCCGTATTTTTCGAGAATATCTTACTCACCGTCACGGGATGTGCGCCTACCGCATGCGCGACGGTATCAAGGTCGATATCCTCTGTATAGTGCGACTCGATATAGTCTATTACCTTTGAAAAGGTATCGCCGAAAACGACCTTGCGCGGCTCAAATTCGCAGGCGGTGTAAATATCGTGGCAGAGGGGTGCCAATACCGCCTCCGCGGTGATGTAATCCGCGGAATTGGATTTGTCGGGGAGTAGCTTTTCACTAAGTTCTCTTGATGCGTCCGAGAGCTTGAAGAGGTGGACTGTCGGCGAATTCTTCTTGACAAAGTCAAAAAAATATGGCACGAGAACCTCGGAAAATTGGAGCACGTGGCAAAGATTCGGCTCTTTTGAATGGAAGGTGTGCGGTGAGAAGGGGGGAATGAAAAGTCCGTGCCCCTCGCTTATGTCGTATTCGATACCGTCCGCGGTCATGGTCAGAGTGCCTTTATTTACTATCACTATCTCCATCGTTGCGTGGATATGCACGACGCACTCGACGTCAATATGGCGGTCGGACGAAAATATATAGGGTATATTTTCCTTTATGTATGATATTGATCTATCCATTCTGCACCTCGTAAGGCTAAAAGTTGTCTATATATTGTACCACTTCTGTCTTGTATTGTCAAGTGTGTGGTGATATAATTTAGTCAGTGGGAGGTGCGACGGCACATTATGCGCACCTTGACCGTTTGATGTGATAATGATCCCGAGGAGGACAGGTTATGTTAAAACGTGACGTGGTTGCAACTATTTTTGTATCCGAGACTGTCGGAAATGATGCAAACAGCGGTCTCTCTTATGCGCCTGACAGTCAGGGCAACGCGCCCGTGCGCACTATTGAGAGGGCTTTGGAGATAATACGCGAGATGAGAGACAGCGGAGTTGAAAATCCGCTCTATATCTCCGTTATCGGAGACTATCATGTGTCTGAACCGATCGTGATAAAGGACATATCGCGCGTGACGATCGAGCCCTTTGGCGGCAAGGGAAGGATCATTGGCGGAATCAAGGTCGAGGGCTTTGATAGTGCCGAGTTCAACGGTGTTTCCTGTCTTTCTGCTCGGCTTCCTTTGAAGGCTGACGGCTCTCTTTGGGATTTTACCGATCTGTACGTGAACGGTCAGAGGGCGAGCGTTACGCGTTATCCGAAGTCTGACCTGCTTGAGATAGTGAACAGCGAGGAATATTCGGGGAACGAATACGTCCCCGAGCACGGAATGTGGGGCTCTTCGAAGTGGATCATTGTAAATCCCTGTGACCTTGCACCCGTCGAAAACATAGAGGATGCAACGATAAATTACAACCACTGGTGGATCGACGAGCATTCGCCTATCGAGAGCTACGACAGAGAAAGCGGAAAGCTTACAATGGCATACAGGAGCCGATTTGCCCTCAGCGGCAGATACGGAGAGTCAAGCTCGGCGGCTAAATATTATCTGACGGGTGTGCCGAATATGTTTTCCTCTCCGTCCGAGTGGTATCTTGACAGAAAAGAGGGAATTGTTTACTACATTCCGCGCGACGAGAGTGAGAGATGTGACACGGTAGAGGTATTTGCGCCCGTTACCGACAGGCTTTTCGTCATTGAGGGCGAGGATATAAGAATAAGAAGCTTTGAGCTGACCTGCACGCGCGGTGACTATGCGAGCACGCATCTTGTCGAGCAGCAAAAGGAGACGTTCAAGGGTGAGAAGGTGCAATTCGGCTCTGACGAGCAATCGGTTTGCGGCGCGCCCGGGGCGATATATTTTGAGAACGCCAACAGATGCTCGATCTCGGGCTGTTCCGTTCACGGTGTCGGTGTACACGCGATCGAGGTCGGTCGCGGATGCAGGCGCGTGCGTATAGAGAATAACGAGATATACGATATCTGCGCGGGCGGTATCAGGATCGAGGGCGGAGAGCACGGATGCGACGAGGCTCTTGTGACCTCGGATTGCGTTATCAGAAAAAATCACATCCACGATTGCGGAAAGAGATATGAGGCTGGGTGCGGTGTACTTGTCATGCACTCTTCGAACAACGAGATATCCGAAAATGAGATCCACGATCTTGCTTACACGGGCATATCGGTCGGTTGGGTCTGGGGATATAATGAGAGCTCGACGTACGGTAACATCATTCGCGGAAACCATATATACAACATAGGAAACGGAAGTCTGTCGGACATGGGCGGGATATACACGCTCGGAAGACAGAGCGGTACGGTTATTTCAGAAAACCGCGTGCACGACGTAAAGTGCCTTGAATACGGCGCGTGGGGCATCTATCTTGACGAGGGCTCGAGCGATATCACGGTTGAGAATAACGTGGTGTGGGGTACGGGTCGCGAGTGCATCCACATTCACTGGGGAACAGATAACACGGTCAGAAATAACATCTTTTTGGGTGATAATAGCGCGGCGGCGACGGTCTCGATAAGAGAATGGCATCACCCGAGTGTTTTTGAGAGAAATATTATGCTGACAGACGGGGCGAATATACTCAATGGCAAGCCCTGGGATTGCACCTATCATGCAAACCTGATGTACGACACGAGTAGAAGCGAGGCGGTGATGGTCTCGGATGAGGAGAAGAACCCATACACTCTTGAGCAGTGGGAGAGAAAATATCCGCAGAATTGCTCCAATATCGTTGCCGACCCCGAATTTTCGGGTGTTGAAGAGAGAATTTTTGAGATAGGAGAGGATTCTCCTGCGAGAGCACTTGGATTTGAGGATATCACGGGAGGGAAAAAATGAATTGCAGAATAGTTTTGCGCGACGGAACGAGCTATGATGTTGCGGCATCGGTCAAAAAGAAAAACGGCGTTACAAGGGTATACCTTGACAGAAAATTACTTCCCGCAGAATGCGACTACGTTGATTTTTTGTATGACGGGTATCATTCAAGGGCTTGCAAGGGAGGATTTATGTTTGCGCCCCGCGGAACCAAGGAGGGCGGAACGGTTCTCTGTAATTTCCGAGAGAGAGACGAGGATATTGAATATATTTCGGACAGCAATTATATGCCGATCTTTGGCTTTGGTACGGAAGAAAGATGCGTTTTCTCGGTCGTTGTGGGAATGAGGTACGATTACCGCATCGTTATGGGTGTAAAGGACGGAGAATATTATATTTACCCCCGCTTTTTCGTTGATGCGAAAAACTGCGTTGAGGATATTTCCATTGACCTTTACGATCTTCCCGTGGGAAGCGACTACAACGATATGGCGGCGATATACAGAGAGATAAAGAACCCGAAGCCGCTTGCCGAGAAGGTGGTCGAATACCCCGCGGTCAAGTACGCTCTCGAGTCGCCCGAGCTTCGCATCCGTCTTTGTTGGAAGCCCGTGCCCTCGCCCGTTCTGACGCAGACCGAGGAGAACGAGCCGCCCGTTATAATAGGATGTACGTTGAGCCGCGTCAAGGACATTCTTGACGGTCTTAAGTCGAAGGGAATTGAGAAGTGCGAGGTCTGTCTTGTCGGAATTGAGACGAGAGGTCACGACGGTCGTTGGCCTCAGCTTACTCCCATCGAGGAGGCGATAGGCGGTGAGGATGCGCTCCGCGAGGTGTGCGCTTACGGTCAGAGTCTCGGGTATCAGATGGTGGCGCACACGAACAGTACAGACATGTACGAGATATCAAGATATTGGAACCGCGACGACGTTGTGATCAAGCGCGACGGCGAATACTCCTACGACCCGATAAATTGGGGCGGCGGCAGACCGTATCACGTCTGCCCCGAGTGTGCAAAGAAGCACACAGAGGAGCATTACAGGATATTGCGCGAAATGGGTTTCCGTGGGCTTCATTACATAGACGTTGTAACGAATTTCACACCCCGTCCCTGCTACAATCCCTTGCATCCTCTGACATGCGAGGACACAGCGGAGATATACCGCAATTTCGGCAGACGCGCGAGAGAGGATTTCGGAGGATTTCAGAGTGAGGGCGGATTTGACTTTGCATCCGACGTGCTCGATTTCTCGCTTTATACCTGCTACAATCTATATACAAATCCACATCCGCTCTTTGACGAGACTATTCCGTTCTGGCAGCTCGTTTTCCACGGCTCGATAATGGCAAATCCCTCGGCGGAGACGGTCAATTTCTGTGTCAAGGAGGAGAAGAGCCATCTCAAGTTCATCGAGTACGGCGGCAGACCCGCGATGTATATCAATTCGAAATACGTTGACGAGGGCGGCTGCGGAAACTGGATGGGCGAGACAGATCTCCTTTGCGCGACCGACGAGATGCTTGAGACCTCACTGTGCAAGCTGAAGGCGGTCTATGATGAATATAAGACGCTCAACTACCTGCAATATGAGAAAATGGTCCGTCACGAAAAGATTGCCGAGGGAGTTTACCGCGTGACATACTCGGACGGAACTATTATCACCGTTGATTATAACGCGGAGAAATACGAGGTTACAAAATGAGCAGGAGACGGACGGTATGCCTCTCTGCGATCTATCTTTTTCCCTTTGCGCTTCAATGCTTTGTGAATAATCTGATGCCTATTTTCGTTGCATCTCTCGACTTCGCTACCGAAAAGACGGTTGGCGAGGTCGCGGGAGTCGGCGCGATAATGACGGCGATATCACTGCTTGTCTGGTCGTTTTTTACGGGCAGAGCACGCAAAAAGGTAAGAGTGCTTATTCTGTCTATGGCTCTTGTGTTTGCGACGTCGCTTTTGTTCTTGATGAAGGGCGTTACGTATGCAAGGCTTATGGTATTCGTGGTGCTTTTTTACGCGTGCTATATGTCTCATCAGCCGATAGTAGATACGATAGTATCGGAGAGCTATACGCACACAAGACATTCCTTTGCCTTTTACCGCGCGTTTGCCTCATTGGGCTATGCCGCGGCGGGACTTCTTATAGCGATCATCCCGACAGATAACCCAAGACTTTTCTTTGTGTATATCGCTGCTTTAGCATTGATATCGCTCATTTTTGCGATATTCCACCGAGACGAAGAGATGATCGCGGCAGAGAAAACGAAAAAAAGCGGCAGGCTGAGCCTTGATTTTTTCAAGTTTTGCTTATTTGTCTTGATAATGTTTTTCTCGTCATCGATTTTGGCAACCTTTACAGGTGTGTTTTTTACAGGTGAGTCACACCTTGGCGGAGACGTTGGAGTGTTTGGCATTCTCGTCGCGGTCTCGTCGGTGGCAGAGTGGCTTTTGATCGTATTCCTTGCCAAATGGACCGAAAAGGCAGACGCGAGGGTCATCTTTTTGCTGATAGCGTTGAGCGGTGTCGGTAGAAGTGTTATTTTGGTGTTTGCGCCGAGCAGTGCGGTCGCGTCACTGTCGTTTTTGTTCAATCCATTGTATTTTGCGCTTCTCGGAGCCTGCGCGGCACCTTATATCAAAAGCATCGTCCCCGAGGGGAGCAATGCCTTTGCGCAGGGTGTGTACACTGTCGTCACCTTCGGGCTCGGCACGTTTTTGGGCTCGTACGTGGGCGGAATCATTGCAGAAGAGTTCGGGATGAGGAATATGTTTTTTGTTGTGGCGGTTTTGTATACCGTGCTTCTGCCGCTTTCCTTTTTGCTCATTAAGAGTAAAAAGAAAATAAATGCCGCAGAGCACAATTGAATGCAAACCTTTTGACGGATCGTAAATTGCGGTTTATAGGGATGTTTAAAAATTGCAAACGGTTTCAAATTTCTTCACGGTTGCGTCATTTTTTTGATCGTAGGGCGGGGGTTTACTCCCGCCGCTGCGTTGATTTTAAAAGGTTTTCACGGCGGGAGCAAGCCCCCGCCCTACAGCATGTAATGCCTTATACCATAAAGGTTTTATAAACGTTCATCAAGCGGGAGGGGCAAGCCCCTCCCCTACGGACGCAAAGCGTACCGTGGAGAAAATTTACAGCCGTGAAATTCTATTTAAACCGTTCGATAAATCAAAATTTGAACATTGGGTATTCTAAATTCAGAAAACCACTTGACAAAATATGAAATATACATTATAATACTAATGTTGTTTAGAAATGCGATGAAGAGGACAGAGAATTTTTCGTTTTTTCAGAGATGCGTCGGTAGGTGCGAGGCGCAAGGCGGGCTTTTCTTACTCACCTCGGAGCAGTCTTTTCGAAGCGTGGCGGTCTGCGGATCGGATAGCGAAAGTAGGGAAGGACGGTCAGCCGCCGTTATCGGTATTGAGTGGCGCGTTTGCGCAATTTGAGTGGTACCGCGGAGAGTGTCTTCGTCTCAAGTATGAGGCGGGGATCTTTTTTGTTTTACAGAGAAATATCGATTTCAAATTTTGATTTGGCGGTGGGTTGCTATTGGACAAACGATTTAAATTACCGCCACGGCTACCAAACGCACGTCACTCACACACCGTAGGGGAGGTGCTTGCTCCTCCCGCTAACAAACGACTATTAAACCCTTATGGCTAAAGAATAAACAAATGCTTGGCATCGGGAGGAGCAAGCACCTCCCCTACGGATTTT
>JBGUSX010000046.1:0-9290 GCA_045132775.1 Eubacteriales bacterium | reverse complement strand
GGCGCCATTAGGGTGTATTTCACGGGAGTTGTGTGGATTTTGCCTTGTAGCACAAGGATTCTTCCGCAACGAAACAAGGCTCACAAAAGACGTGAAAACCACAAAAGGGCGACCTCCTCATCCACCACTTCGTGGTCCACCTTCCCCGCTGGGGAAGGCTTATCAGACCGTTAAATTGCAATTTATAAAACGGTCAATATCTCGTTTGGATTTTTCAACTCTCCCTTTGTCCTTGCATAAAATATAGAGAAAACGTTTATGAAAGGACAATACAATCAAATGCAACACAGATATTTTGCCGCATCGAACTCGTCTCAAGGCTTCAAAAATTATTACCCCGAGGTCTTCGCCCGTGCCGACCTCATCTACATAATCAAAGGAGGGCCGGGAACGGGAAAAAGCTCGCTGATGAAAAGATACGCACACAGAGCCGAATCGAAAGGACTAAAATGCGAATATTACTATTGCTCCTCAGACCCGAATTCTCTCGACGGTGTCCTTATTCACGGTGAAAACAGGATCACGGGCATCCTCGACGGCACCGCCCCCCACACCTGTGAGCCGAGATTCCCGGGAGCCCGCGAGGAGATAATCAACCTCGGTGAATTTTGGGACGGAGAGCTGCTCCGCAAACAAAAAAACGAAATAATCGCCCTCTCGGAGAGAAAGAGCGCGGAATACAAAAGCGCATATACCTTTTTGCGCTCGGTCGGTAATCTGCGCGCGGTGAGAGACGGACTCATTTCAGATGTACTGCAGATAGAAAAAATGCGAGCATCGGTGCGTCGCATCGCTGAAAGCTACCCCACGGGAAAAATGAGATACCTGCCCGCAATAACAGACTCGGTCTCAATGAACGGACGTGTAAGACTTGACACCTTTGAGAAAAACGCAAAGAAAAAATATCTCATAAAAAAATTCTACGGCGTTGAGCATATCCTACTTGCCGAGCTCTTCGCGGCATTTAACGACCGCGACGTTTCCGCGCGCATCTCCTTTGATCCCGTCACCCCCGAACACGTGGACGGTATTTATCTTGAGGACGATCAAATCGCCTTCGTAATTGATCATAATAACGATAATCCCCCTATCAACGATACAAAAACGCTCGAAAATAACACAATAATGTTGAATTCTAAACGATTTGTTGATATAGAAGCCCTCCGCGACATTAGAAGCGAGCTGCGCTATACCGCAAGACTTGCCCAAAGCTCGCTCGACGGAGCGATCCATGCACTCTCCAAAGCAAAGATATATCACTTCCTCCTCGAAGATATATACGGCAAAGCAATGGACTGGAAACGCTTTTCCGAGCTTGATATCTTGATATAAGGATATAGAAATCTTAAACAACCCCGAAACAAATCAAAAAAAGACCTTGCAGAAAAAATCTGCAAGGTCAATTTTAAAATTTAGCTTTAAATTAGCCCTTGATAGCTGCCTGAGCTGCTGCAAGACGTGCGATCGGTACTCTGAAGGGAGAGCAGGATACGTAGTCAAGGCCGATCTGGTGACAGAACTCAACGGATGTGGGGTCACCGCCGTGCTCACCGCAGATACCTACGTGGAGGTGAGAGTTTGCGGGTCTGCCGAGGGTTACTGCCATATTCATGAGCTTACCAACACCGGTGGTGTCGAGCTTAGCGAAGGGATCGTTCTCGAAGATCTTAGCGTCGTAGTAAGCGCCAAGGAACTTACCTGCATCGTCTCTGGAGAAGCCGTATGTCATCTGTGTAAGGTCGTTAGTACCGAAGCAGAAGAAGTCTGCGTTCTTAGCGATCTCATCAGCAGTGAGACAAGCTCTCGGGATCTCGATCATGGTACCAACCTCGTACTTGAGGGAAGCACCTGCAGCTGCGATCTCAGCGTCAGCGGTTGCAACGACAACAGCCTTAACGTACTTAAGCTCCTTAACGTCGCCAACGAGAGGAATCATGATCTCGGGAACCATGTTCCATTCGGGATGATTCTTCTGAACGTTGATAGCCGCGCGGATAACTGCCTTTGTCTGCATTGCTGCGATCTCGGGGTAAGTTACTGCAAGACGGCATCCACGGTGACCCATCATGGGGTTGAACTCGTGGAGAGAGGAAATGATAGCCTTGATGTCCTCAACGCTCTTGCCCTGTGCTTTAGCGAGGGTAGCGATGTCTTCCTCGGTCGTGGGAACGAACTCGTGGAGCGGGGGGTCAAGGAATCTGATACAAACGGGGCATCCCTCAAGAGCCTCGTAGATCTTCTCGAAGTCAGACTGCTGATAGGGAAGGATCTTCTCAAGAGCAACTTCTCTCTCTGCAGCTGTGTCGGAGCAGATCATCTCACGGAAAGCCGCGATTCTGTCTGCCTCGAAGAACATGTGCTCGGTACGGCAAAGACCGATACCCTCAGCACCAAGCTCTCTTGCCTTCTTAGCATCAGCGGGAGTATCTGCGTTAGTTCTTACCTTAAGGGTACGGAACTCGTCAGCCCAGCCCATGATGGTACCGAAGTTACCGGAGATCTCAGCGTCAACTGTAGGAATGAGACCGTCGTAAATATTACCTGTAGAACCGTCGATGGAGATGTAATCGCCTTCAACGAATGTCTTACCTGCGAGCTCGAACTTCTTGTTCTCCTCGTCCATCTTGATATCGCCGCAACCGGAAACGCAGCACTTACCCATACCGCGAGCAACAACTGCTGCGTGAGAGGTCATACCGCCGCGAACGGTGAGGATACCCTGAGCCGCCTTCATACCTGTGATATCCTCGGGGGATGTCTCAAGTCTTACAAGAACGACCTTCTTGCCAGCTGCCTTCCAAGCCTCAGCGTCCTCAGCGGAGAAGACGATCTGACCGCAAGCCGCACCGGGAGATGCGCCAAGACCCTTACCCATAGGAGTAGCAGCCTTGAGAGCCTTTGCGTCGAACTGGGGATGGAGAAGAGTGTCAAGGTTTCTGGGGTCGATCATAAGAACGGCCTCTTCCTTGGTCTTGTGTCCCTCTGCTACGAGGTCAACAGCGATCTGGAGAGCTGCGGGAGCAGTACGCTTTCCGTTTCTGGTCTGGAGCATGTAGAGCTTCTCGTTCTCGATAGTGAACTCCATGTCCTGCATATCGTGGTAGTGGTTCTCAAGGATCTCGCAAACCTTAACGAACTGCTCGAAGGCTGCGGGGAACTTGTTAGCCATTTCCTGAATAGGCATAGGTGTACGAACACCTGCAACGACGTCCTCACCCTGAGCGTTGGTAAGGAACTCACCCATGAGCTTCTTCTCACCGGTAGCGGGGTCACGAGTGAACGCAACACCGGTTCCGCAGTTCTCACCCATGTTACCGAATGCCATTGCCTGAACGTTTACAGCGGTACCCCAGCTGTAGGGAATATCGTTGTCGCGGCGGTAAACGTTAGCTCTGGGGTTATCCCAGCTGCGGAATACTGCCTTAACAGCTCCGATGAGCTGCTCCTTAGGATCGGAGGGGAAGTCAGCGCCGATCTTAGCCTTGTACTCAGCCTTGAACTGGTTAGCAAGCTCCTTAAGATCGTCAGCAGTAAGCTCAACGTCGAGCTTAACACCCTTTTCTTCCTTCATCTTATCGATGAGCTCCTCAAAGTACTTCTTACCGACCTCCATAACGACGTCGGAGTACATCTGGATAAATCTACGGTAGCAGTCGTATGCCCAACGAGCGTTGCCGGACTTCTTAGCCATAACCTCAACGACCTCTTCGTTAAGACCGAGGTTGAGGATGGTGTCCATCATACCGGGCATGGATGCACGTGCGCCCGAACGAACCGAAACGAGAAGAGGATTCTCGAGGTCGCCGAACTTCTTGCCTGTAACGCCTTCCATCTTAACGATGTACTCCATGATCTCAGCCATGATCTCGTCGTTAATCTGTCTGCCGTCCTCATAATACTGAGTGCAAGCCTCTGTGGAAATGGTGAAGCCCTGGGGAACGGGGAGACCAATATTGGTCATTTCAGCGAGGTTCGCGCCCTTACCGCCGAGGATCTCACGCATGTTTGCATTACCTTCTGTAAAGAGGTAACAATACTTCTTTGCCATTGGTGTATTCCTCCATAATAAAAAATTTTTACAAAATAAGTGCCCCAAAATAAACATAAAGATAGATGTGCGGAGAAAATCCGTACATCAACGCGTTATTTTGAGCGACATATATTATATCACATTTTTTGACATAATGGAAGAGCTTGTCCTAAAAAAGAAAAGATAACAAATGTAAATTTTTTTTGAACGAAGGTTAAAGTGCATAAAAAGGTTTGACAAAGTGACTCTTATGTAGTATAATTTATTGAAAGTAGCTAAAAGCCGGTTTTGCATAACACCCCCGTGTTTTGTAAAAGCGGCGATTTCGGTGTTTTGCAGTTTGCGAAAAAGGAGCTAAAAATGGCAAATATATTCGACATATTCAAGAAGATAGAAAAGGAAAACGAGACACGCACCCTCGCCCCCATAACACACATCGTCGTGGGACTCGGAAACCCCGGGGACAAGTATTTTTATACCCGGCATAACGCGGGATTCTTGGCAATGGACTACGTCTCACAGAAGTGCGGCGCGCAGGTCAACAGATCAAAATATCACGCGCTTACAGGCGAGGGGACCATCGCGGGAAAGCGTGTATTGCTTATGAAGCCGCAGACATTGATGAACGCATCTGGCGACGCGGTCAGCGAGGCGGCGGCATTCTATAAGATCCCAATCGAAAATATAATTGTAATGTCCGACGACGTAAACCTCGACGTAGGGCGCATCAGAGTGCGCAAATCGGGCTCGGACGGCGGACAGAAGGGACTTCGCTCCATCATTACACGTATGGGAAGCGACAATTTCCCGCGCATCCGCTTCGGAGTGGGCAAAAAGCCGCACCCCGATTACGATATGGCGGATTGGGTGCTCGGAAATTTCTCCGAGGAGGATAAAAAGGCACTTTTCGATTGCTTCGGGGTAGCCTATCAGGGACTTGAAAAGCTCATTCTCGGCGACGTCGACAGTGCGATGCAAATCTGCAATTCGAAAAAATAAATTGCAATTTAGCGGTGAGTCGTCACCACACAGAGCGAAGCGCATTCGTTTTCGGTCAAGCCTTTTTTAAAAGGCTTGGCGGAGCCGCCGTGCTCGGCGGTCGCGCCTCGCAAGGCGCGAAATAACTCCTGCGGCGTTTTCTTTTGTTAGCTTTTCTTTTGCGCCTCTTGTGTCAAAAGAAAAGCGGAGAACGATTAAGATAGCCTTTGCGTAGAAAGGGGAACCCCCACTTGTGTGTTCCCCTCTTTCAAAAGCCTACAGGCTTTTGAAATTCACCCCTCGTGGCGCTTTGAACGATAAGGGGAATTTCGCCGCGTGCGCGCGGCGACCAACGCTACGCGCGTTGGATCGGCGCCACCTTTTAGAGAAAAGGTGGACGAAAACAACAGCGGTTTTGCCGTGGCGAACTCTTCGCCAAATCAAAATTTGAAAAACAACTTGATCTGAAAACAGGAGAAGTATGTCAAACATTCTAACCGATCTTATCAAGCTCGACAGGGAATACACCCAGCTTCTTGAGGTTGTAAAAAACAACTTCAAGGGCAAGAGCCTCCCCTCAGTCGCCTCGGGACTCTCGGGCGGCGCGCAGGACGCACTCTGCGTCTCCCTTTGTCGCGACACTGAAAGCGAGAGAATGATAGGCAAAAGGCGCAAAACGGTGCTTGCCGTCTGCGCCGAGGAAAAGGAGTGTCGCGAGAAGAGCGAGGAATACTCGCGCCTCGGACTCCGCACCGCCTTTTATATCTCGCGAGACCTCACATTTTATAATATCACCGCCTCCCATGAGTTTGAGCATGAGAGGCTTATGGTCTTGTCGGGCATACTTTCGGGCGAATATGATATAGTTTTCACAACGCCGCATACCGCGCTAGGCTACACGGTTCCGCCAGAAAAGCTGCTATCGAGAATGATAAAGATCGATATGCTCACGAAAATGGAGCCCGGGGACCTCGCGGATAAGCTAGTCAGCGCAGGGTACGCAAGAGTGGATATGGTCGAGGTCGCAGGACAGTTTGCACAGCGCGGAGGAATAGTGGATATATTCTCGCCAAACGCGGAGATAAAGGACACAGACGGACAGATAAGACAGGGCTCGTTCCCCGTGAGGATCGAATTTTTCGACGATGAAATAGACAGAATGGGCATATTCGATGCCGAATCGCAAAGAATGCTCTATAACATCGCCTCGGTCTCCTTCACCCCCGCACGCGAGGTGCTTGTCGGTGAGGAGGAGAGAGCGAGAGTAGAAAAGGCGATACGCGCAAGATATAAAGAAACGCACGATGAGACCGCGAGCGAAACGCTCACGCGCGAGCTGACCGCGATCGGCGGAAACATTGCTGACGTAGGATTTTTCGATAAATACATCTCGCTCATCTACCCCGAAAAAACCTGCCTTCTCGACTATTTTGATACCAAAACGCTGGTGCTTGTGCGCTCAACGAGCGCGGTAAACGACAGATTAAAGGCAGATAAATGGCACGAGGACGAGAATATCAAGGAGCTCTGCGAGGGGGGGACGATCTCCCCGAAATATGCCGAATATTCGAAAAACGCGGCGGAGCTTGATCTCTTCCTCGATGAAAACGTGACCGTCCACGTCAATTCCTTGGCATACGGCATATCGGACAAGCGGCTGTCGGGACTTTTCGGCTTCCGTACTCGCCAGCCCGTGTCCTATAACGAAAAATTCAATCTTCTCTGCGAGGACCTCATCGGCTACCATAAGGGAGGGTATAAAACCGTCGTCATAGCGGATAGCAAGGCAACGGCAAAAAACCTCGCGTCAATTCTCGACGATACGGATTTCAGGACCGCGATATTCGACGGTGAGGGAGTCGCACCGGATAAGCTCTCAAGTGAGACGGTCTATCTTGTCTATGGCAAGAGTATTGGCGCGTACGAGCTTATAACACCGAGAGTCGCAGTGCTCACGACCGACAGTGACTTTACGCGCACGAACGGCAAAAAGAGCACCGCAGCGAAAAAGCCGTCGAGAAAAAAGAGAAACGACGCGCAGGCAATACTATCCTATGCCGAGCTTGAGGTCGGAGACATCGTGGTCCACGAGACCTACGGAATAGGAAAATATCTCGGACTTGAAAAGCTCAGGATAGACGGAGTAAGCCGTGATTATATAAGCATTCAGTACGCGGGCAACGATAAGCTCTGTATGCCCGTTGAAAAGCTTGACCTCGTGTCGAAATATATAGGTGCACATGCCGACGACGGACTCGTCAAGCTGTCAAGGATGGGCGGAGAAGCCTGGAAAAAGGCGACCTATCGAGCAAAGAGCGCGGTTCGCGATATGGCAAAGGATCTTATCAAGCTCTATGCCGAGAGAATGCGCCGCCCGGGATACGCGTTCGACTCGGACGACGCAATGCAAAACGAGTTCGAATCATCCTTTGATTATGACGAGACCGAGTGCCAGCTCGACGCGATATCTGACATCAAGCAGGATATGATGCGTCCCGTACCGATGGATAGACTCTTGTGCGGCGACGTAGGCTACGGAAAGACCGAGGTCGCGCTCAGAGCCGCATACAAAGCGGTGCTCTCGGGCAAGCAGGTCGCAATTTTAGTCCCAACAACGATACTCGCGCTCCAGCATTATCAGACCGCAGTGAGCCGATTCAGAAACTTCGCGGTAAACGTCGATATGCTCTCGCGCTTCCGCACACCGAAGCAGATAGAGCAATCCCTGCGCCGACTCGAGCGCGGAGATACCGATATAATAATCGGAACGCATAAGCTGCTCGGAAAGGACGTGAAATTTGCAGACCTCGGACTTCTCATAGTCGATGAGGAGCAGAGATTCGGAGTCGCGCAAAAGGAAAAATTAAAGCAGCTCGGCGGAAATATCGACGTACTGACACTGACCGCAACGCCGATACCCAGAACCTTGAATATGGCAATGGGCGGAATACGCGATATATCGCTGCTTGACGAAGCACCGGGCGACAGACTCCCCGTCCAGACCTATGTGCTTGAATACGACGACCTTATCATAATGGAAGCGATACGCAGAGAGCTGCGCCGCGGCGGACAGGTCTTTTATATCCACAATTTTGTAGAATCGATAGACAGAGTAGCGGCAAATATATCAGCGCAGATACCCGAAGCAAGAGTCACGGTCGCGCACGGGAAAATGGATAAGGAGTACCTCGAGGACGTCTGGAGTAAGATGCTCGAGGGCGAGATAGACGTGCTCGTCTGCACAACGATAATAGAGACGGGAATAGATGTACCGAATGCAAATACACTTATAGCCGACAGAGCCGACAGACTTGGGCTCTCCCAGCTCCATCAGCTGCGCGGACGTGTAGGACGCTCATCGAGGCGAGCGTACGCGTATTTCACCTATCCGAAGGGAAGAGCAATATCCGAGATCTCGCAAAAGAGACTTGAAGCGATACGCGAGTATGCCGAGTTTGGCGCAGGCTTCAGAATAGCACTGCGCGATATGGAGATACGCGGCGCAGGAAATATTCTCGGAGCCGAGCAGCACGGACACCTCGAGGCGATAGGATATGATCTTTATATCAAGCTGCTCAACGACGCAGTGCTTGAAGAAAAGGGAGAAGCACCGAAAGAGCGCGGCGAGTGCGTAGTTTCTCTTAACCACGATGCTCATATCCCCGACAAGTACGTAAAGTACGCAGGACAGAGAATGACACTGTATAAGAGGATCGCGCTCATACGCAATCAGTACGACGCGGACGATATCGCGGACGAGCTTCTCGACCGCTTCGGAGAGATGCCGCAGGCGGTGGACAATCTCTTGCGCATCGCACTCATACGCGCAATGGCGATAGACTTCGGAATCAAGCAGATAACCGAGACGAACGGAGAGATAAGGTTCTACCAGGATAAGCTTGATTTTGATATGTGCACCGAAATGTCTTTTGCCACGGGCGGTAGACTCCGCGTGATAAAGGGCACGGTCGGAGACAGCTACGCGTCCATTAAATTGAAGAACGGAGAGAACTCCCTCATCCTCGTTAACAAAATGTTTGAATTTTATCTCGAATCAAAGACCAAAAACGACTTGAATTCAAGCGAAGAATGATGTATAATATAAAAACGAAACACATTTTCAAATTTTGATTTATCGAACTGTTTGGTTTATCTTCACGGCAACAAATTACCTTTTCGGGTTCGCTTTGCGTCCGTAGGGGAGGTGCTTGCTCCTCCCGCTTGATGAAGGTCTATAAAACCTTTATGGTATAAGGTATTACATGCTGTAGGGCGGGGGTTT
>JBGUSX010000045.1:0-5937 GCA_045132775.1 Eubacteriales bacterium | reverse complement strand
GGAGGCGCTTGCTCCTCCCGATCTAAAGCATTTGTTTCTTCTTTAGCCATAAGGGTTTAATAGTCGTTTGTTAGCGGGAGGAGCAAGCACCTCCCCTACGGTTTTAAAGTGACGTTTGGTTTATAGACGTGAAGTTATTTTAAGCCGTTTGCAATTTTCAAACACACCGCTAAATTGCAATTTATCAACATTCAAGCTATTCGAATAACATCACGGGCATTGAAATGCGGCAGATGTTTATTATTATAAAATATTAGTTTATTTCTATTGACTTTTATCCCTCATCGTGATAAAATGTTTTTTGTATAACGTTTTCTCGCGGAGGTGATCTTTTTTGATATTTGGAAAACACATCAATAAGTACTATCTGCGCTATTCTCCTATGCTTCTCTTCGGTGTGCTTGCGCTTATCCTGGTAGACTATATGCAGCTCGAAATACCCGAGCTTTATGAAATGGTAATAAACGGTATCGACAAGGGATACGTCGTTATTGACGAGGTCAGATATGCCTTTGATATGACGTTCCTGCTCGACCGCATCTGCCTTCCCATGATCTTCATTATCGTCTGTATGGTATTCGGAAGATTTTTGTGGAGGATCTGCTTCTTCGGTGCGGGAGTCAAGGTCGAGACCGACATCAGATGCAGGATGTTCGATCGATGCAAGGACCTCTCCCAGCAGTTCTATCAGGTCAACAAGGTCGGAAATATGATGTCTTACTTCACAAACGACCTTGATACCGTTCAGGAATGCTTCGGTTGGGGAATCATGATGTTCTTCGACGCGCTCTTCCTCGGAATCCTTGCATTCATCAAAATGGCAAGAATGAACCTCCTTCTCACCCTTCTTTGCATGATCCCCATGGCTCTTTTGGTGGGAGCTTCTCTTATAGTCGGAAAATATATGACGACCAAGTGGGACAAGCGACAGGCGGCATTTTCCTCGCTCTCCGACTTCTCCCAGGAGACCTTTGCCGGCATTGCGGTCGTAAAGGCGTTCGTAAAGGAATCAAAGGAGCTTCTCAAATTCAAAAAGCTCAGTAAGGTCAACGAGGACACCAACGTTGACTATACAAAGCTTTCGGTGCTTCTGCACGTTTCCCTTACCCTCTTTATCGAGGCGGTCATCTGCGTAATTATAGGTTACGGTGGATATCTCGTTTATAAAGAGACCTTCGACGCAGGCCAGCTTCTCGAATTTATCGGTTACTTCAACGCTATCATCTGGCCCGTTATGGCAATAAGCGAGCTTATCGGTATGCACGCACAGGGCAAGGCTTCCCTCAACCGTATCAGCGAGCTCCTTGATGCCGAGCCCGACGTTTTCGATAAGGAAGTTGAAGAGATCAATGAGATCCGCGGAGACATCGAGTTCAAAAACCTCGACTTTACCTACCCCGACGGCGACGTAAAGGTGCTCGAGAACGTATCCTTCAAGATCAACGCGGGCGAGAGAGTAGGACTTATCGGTAGGACAGGCTCGGGCAAGACTACCGTGGTCGACCTCATTCTGCGCACCTACAACGTTCCCGACGGAACACTCTTCATCGACGGCTGCGACGTAAACCGCATCCCGATCAAGAGCGTAAGAGCGGCTGCCGCGTACGTTCCCCAGGACAACTTCCTGTTCTCTGACACTATTGAAAACAATATCGCCTTCGCGACAGACGGAGGCACTCACGACGACATCGAGCACGCGGCAAAAATGGCAGACGTGCACGACAATATCGTCGACTTCCCTCTTCAGTACAAGAGCGTTCTTGGAGAGCGAGGAGTTACCGTCTCTGGCGGTCAGAAGCAGCGCATCTCCATCGCCCGTGCTCTTATGAAAAACGCGCCGATACTCATTCTTGACGACTCGGTAAGCGCGGTTGACGTCAAGACCGAAAAGGCGATACTCGAAAACCTCGCGAATATGCGAAAAGGCAAGACGACTATCCTCATCGCTCACAGAATAAGCACTATCGAGGATATGGACAAGATAATCTTTATCGACAACGGCAAGGTCGTCGCCGTCGGTCGGCACGACGAGCTCTGCTCCACCTGCCCTGAATACAAGAACATGGTCGACCTCCAGAAGCTCGACGAGGAGCATGCCGCAAGTGAGAGAAAGGAGGCTGAGATCCATGCATGAGTTTTATCCTCTCCTTATTGTAGGAGCAATAATTTCTCTCTTTGCCGTCATTTTCATTCTGGCTTACGCCTTTATGAAGGACAAAAAGGAGGCAATCGGCTTTGACCGCGATATGAAGGACTCGGAGATCATCCGCCGCCTTCTTAAATACGCAAAGCCCTACACAAAGAACTTTATCGTGGTGCTTATCCTGATGGTATTCTCGATAGCGCACGAAATAGTTTCTCCTCTCATCCTCGGTGAGCTGACAAACACCGTAGGTCAGGAGGGTGGCTTTGAGCTTTCCTACCTCTTTACCACAATAGCGATCTACGCGGGTATTCTCATAATCTCGCTCGTATCTACCTACGTGCAGGCTCTCATCCTTCAGAGGACCGGTCAGCGCATAGTATCCAATATCCGTGAGGACCTCTTCGCTCACATCGAGAGCCTCTCGCACGATCAGCTAAACAAGATCCCCGTCGGAACTCTCGTAACAAGAGTTACCAACGACACCAATGCTATCTCAATAACCTTTACCAACATAATGGTAAATCTGATAAAGAACTGCTTTATCATCATAGGCGTTCTGACCGCTATGCTCATGCTCAACTACATGCTGACGCTTATGGTCATCTGCTTTGTTCCTTTTGTTATTATCTTCACGGTCATCTTCCGTAAATTCTCGCGCCGCGCTCACCGCAAGGTAAAGGACGGCACGACGGACATCAACATCTTCCTCTCCGAGAACCTCTCGGGAATGAAGATAATCCAGATATTCAACCGCGAGGAGAGAAAGAAAGCGGAATTTGATGCCAAGAACAAAAAGCTCGGAGACGCTAAATTCGGACAGATATTCGTCTTCGGTATCTTCAGACCTATGGTCTATATGCTCTATATTTCCTCGGTCCTCTGCCTGTTCTATCTCGGAGCGCGCGGATATATCAAGGACGTGAGATTTTTAGGGCAGGCGATAGACGCGGGCGTTATCGTTTCCTTCTATATGTTCATCTCCAAATTCTTCAACCCGATACAGAACTTAGCCGAGCAGTTCAACAGGCTCCAGGCGACCTTTGCATCGAGTGAAAAGATATACAAGATATTCGACATCATTCCCGAGGTCGTTGACGAGCCCGATTCCATCGAGCTTGATCATATCGAGGGCAATATCGAATTCAAGAACGTGTGGTTTGCATACGTTGAAGGTGAGTGGGTGCTCAAGGACGTTTCCTTCAAGGTGAACGCAGGAGACACCGTCGCGTTCGTCGGCTCGACAGGCTCGGGTAAGACCACCATTCTCTCCCTTATCTGCCGCAACTACGATATACAGAAGGGTGAGATCCTCATTGACGGTATCAATATCAAGAAGATAAAGATCTCCTCTCTCCGCCGCCACTTCGGTCAGATGCTCCAGGACGTATTCCTCTTCTCCGGAACCATCCGCTCGAATATCACACTCGGACTTGACGACGTAAGCGACGAGGAGGTAATGGAGGCTTGCAGATACGTCAATGCCGACAAGTTCATCGACAAGCTTGAGGGCGGACTTGACGAGGTCGTAAGAGAGCGCGGCAACAACTTCTCAGCAGGTCAGCGTCAGCTCGTTTCCTTTGCAAGAACGATAGTCCACAAGCCCGCGGTGATGATTCTCGACGAGGCGACTGCCAACATCGACACCGAGACCGAGGTTCTCATTCAGGACTCGCTTGAAAAGATGATGAATATTGGTACAATGCTAATGGTAGCTCACAGGCTTTCTACCATTCAGCACGCGGATAATATCATCGTGCTCTCACACGGTAAGATCGTCGAGCAGGGCAACCACCAACAGCTTCTTAAGCAAAGAGGCAACTACTACCGTCTCTACACCTTGCAGATAGCAAAGCAAACGGGAAAATTACCCGTACCCGAAACGGTATAGATAAATAAAATAAATTCAAGGGGGCTGATATATTCAGCCCCTCGTTTAAGGAAACACAATGTCAAATAAATTACTGAAAAAAGCAAGGCTTCCTCTCCGTCTCGGAGACAGGAGCTTCTGGCGGGTAACACTCGCGCTTGCCATTCCGATAGCACTCCAGAATATGCTCTCGGCATCCTTCTCACTGATAGATACCCTTATGGTAAGCCAGCTCGGAGATATTCAGCTCTCTGCAACGGGAATGGCGGGACAGTGGACCTGGCTGTTTAATATGATGCTCTTCGGAATAGCCTCCGGAGCGGCTGTTTTCGTCTCGCAGTACTGGGGCGAGAACAATATCAAGGGCATACACCGCGCAACAGGAATTGCTATATCGTCGGGACTTGTCATCTCTCTGCTCTTTCTTCTGGCAGGAATACTTATCCCCGACAAGATAATGTATATTTTCAACAAGGACCCTCGCGTAATAGCCGAGGGCTCGGTCTATCTGCGCTATGCGTGTCTTTCCTATCCTGCTATCGCGCTGACCAATATTTTGGGTTCTACTCTGCGTTCGGCAGAACAGCCAAAGCTACCGATGATAGTATCCGGCATCAGCGCTCTGCTCAATGCGATCCTCAACTACCTTCTTATCTTCCCCGCAGGGCTCGGAGTCAAGGGGGCGGCAATAGCAACGGCTCTCTCCGCATGGGCGGGACCTATACTGATAGTCATCATCTCGGTCGCGAGGAAAAACATCCTCTATGCGCCGATCCGCGACTATTTAGCCTTTAATTTCAAATCGCTGGGCAACTTCTTCAAAAAGGCTCTCCCCGTGATCGTAAACGAGACTATGTGGGGGCTTGGAACCGTTGCGTATAACGTTATCTTTGCGAACATTGGCCACGAGGAATATGCCGCAATCACGATAGTCAAGACCTTTGAAAACTTCTCATTCTGCTTTTTCCTGGGACTGTGTACCGCGTGCTGTGTAATGGTCGGCAAGAGCGTGGGCTCGGGCGAGATAAAGGAGGGCTTGCGCGATTCCAAGCGCTTTATGGTGCTCTTTCCGATCGTGTCCGCAACGATTGGCGTTATAGTTATCCTTTTGCGCCGCCCGCTCGTGTCGGTGTTTAATCTCGGGTCGGAGATCTCACAGTACACAATCGAGACTGCAGAATGGATACTCATAATCTTCGGCGCGTGGATAGTCGTCAGAAATATCGCTTATCTCACGGTCGTCGGTATCTTCCGTCCGGGCGGAGACACGTCGTTTGGAATGATAGTCGAGCTATTGGTTCTATGGTGCTTCTCGGTGCCTATGACATTCATAGCCGCGAACGTGTTGCACCTTCCCTTCCTCTACGTTTACATAATAATGTATCTCTGCGAGGACATTCCGAAGTCGCTCATCTTCATTCCCTATTGGAGATCGGGAAAATGGGTAAAGCCTGTTACAGAGGCAGGACGCGATGCGCTTGCAAAATTGCGCGCTTATGAATAACGAATAAAATGTCCGTCAATAATCTTTTCAACGGCAAAGTGCCGCGAAAGGAAGGATTATTATGAAGGATAGTAAAAACTTAAAGAATCAGAACAAAAAAACGGATGAGCAGACCCCCTCTCCCGCAGTTCCCAACCGCGCTCATACCGAAATGAACACGTCGGGTAAGAACACAAGCAACTCTCAGAGCAATACAAGCTCGAAGGCAACAAATTCCGTAAAAAAGCAAAACACAAAGTAAAGACACGTGCCGCCGCCCCGCTTTGCGGCGGCGGCCTCAGACTGTCGAAAAAGCTGTTAGACCGCAAGGGATAAAAGACAAAGAAACAAACATTAAAAACTCACACGCAGGAAATAAGCGCAAGACATTCATCGAGAATGCCTTGCGCTTTCTTGCTTTTGCCCACCGAGGAACCCACA
>JBGUSX010000044.1:0-8661 GCA_045132775.1 Eubacteriales bacterium | reverse complement strand
TCATCGAGAATGCCTTGTGCTTTCTTGCTTTTTCCGTTTTTGCACTCTGGCGTACCCCTGTACGCCGACGAATGCAAAAACGAAAAATCTACCTACCTTTTTCGACCTCTGCCAGCGTGTCGAGACTTTCTCGACACGCTGAAATGAAAAAACTGCTCATTTTTGAGCAGTTTTTTCATTTATTGTCAATATCAGACCTTTGCGTGAATCTTTGCGCGCGCGGTATATGAGGTTACTCCGAGCACGGTCTCGCCGTCTATCTGAAGTGCGCAGGGCTTATTAAACTCGACCCTGATCTCCTTACCCTCTATCACCTTTACGTGCTTTGTATGCTTGATGTGCTCGCCCTTGAATATCGACGGGAACGCCATAAGTGTTCCGAGCTTGCCCGAGCCGTACCAGACGAGGAGAGAAAGCTTTTCTGCGTCTTCACGGTTCTGCGCGGGAGTTGCGATCATTCCGCCGCCGTAATATCTTCCGTGCATTGCGGGTGCGAGCCAGACCTTTTTATACTCATGCTCTGCTCCGTCGACCGTAATTTTTGCGTTCTTGGGCTTGAACTTAAAAAGCAATCCCTTTATTGCAATAGCGGTATAATCTACCTTCTCGCCCGGCTTTTCGGCTCTTATACGGTCACCCTCTTCACAACAATAGCCGTCTATTCCAAATCCGATCCCGTTAATAAATTTATAGGTTTTTCCATTTACCTCGACCTCGGGGAGATCCTTGAGGTATTTCTTGATCGATACGGGTGCTTCCTCACAGCCAAGTGAGATGTCACGCGCGAAATCGTTTCCGCTTCCGCATGCGTAGTAAAGAATATCACCCTCAATGTCGGTTCCGTCGGTATCGTTGATAAATCTGTTGAGTGTTCCGTCTCCGCCGCAAAGGATCAGGGTATCCTCCGCGCTCATTTGGGCTATGACATCACCGTAGCCTTCAGTCATATCGCAAAGGACGTGCTCACCCTCAATTGTCTCAAGAAGCTTGGATATTGTCTCCTCGCATCTGCCGTTGTTTGCCAGTGGATTATAAAAAACGTAAACCTTTGACATGTTCTCCTCCAAAGTTGACGGCGCAAAAGCCTCGCGCCGAAGTTCGCTTTGGATTATACACTTCTTATTTTAATTGAATGTTAATTTTTGTCGAAAAAGCACTTTTTTATCTTTTTTTGAAAAACGTATTGACAAAGCGGGCAGTTTGGTGTATCATTGTATTAGTACACTAATACAGAAGGAGTTGATGCAATGTCTTGGAGCTTTTCTCCGCACCGTCCAGTATATTATCAGGTGGCAGAGCGGATACGAAAATCCATTCTTTCGGGCGAATACCCACCCGGTGCGCAGATACCGTCTGTCAGACAGCTGGCACTTGAGGCGGCGGTAAACCCCAACACGATCCAGCACGCTTTCTCTGAGCTTGAGGACCGCGGTCTTATCGAATCGCGCGGTACTGTCGGGAGATTCGTGACTGAAAACACCGAAATCATTGAAGAATGCCGCAAATACGAGGCAGAGCTTCTCGTTGACGGCATTATTAAAAAGGCATCTGAGCTCAAAATTTCCTCAGAGGATATCATTCGCATGATCTCACTGAAAGATGCCGAGGCAAAGGAGGTAAATGATGAACATTCTTGAATGCAGGGGCATTACGAAGTCATACAAGCACGGAGTAAACGTTCTTGAAAATTTTGATCTTGAGATCCCGGAGGGCAAGATAGTCGGGCTTCTCGGTCCAAACGGCTGCGGAAAATCAACGCTTATCAAGCTTATCGCGGGACTTCTGCAGGCTAACAGCGGAACCATCCTCGTCGGAGGTGAGGAGATCGGAGATAAAACTCGCGCGATGGTCTCCTATCTTCCCGAGCGCACCTATTTCAATTCCTGGATGAAGGTGGACGACATTATTTCATATTTTGAGGAATTCTACGCGGATTTTGACAAGGCGCGCGCCTATTCCCTCCTTGAAAATCTCGGAATCGACAAAAATGCAAAGCTTCGCACTCTTTCCAAGGGTACCAAGGAAAAGGTCCAGCTCATCCTCGTTATGTCCCGCCGCGCAAGGCTTTATCTTCTCGACGAGCCTATCGCGGGCGTTGACCCTGCGGCGAGAGAATACATACTCTCGACCATCGTTTCAAACTACGACCCGAGCGCGACCATAATCATCACAACGCACTTGATCTCCGATGTTGAGCAGGTGCTTGACGACTACGTTTTCCTCTCACAGAACGGTCGTGTGTTGGCTCACGGCTCGGTCGAGGAGGCGAGAGGCGAGTCGGGCAGATCTCTTGATGAGATATTCAGGGAGGTGTTCAGAAATGTTAAGTAAGCTTTTAAAATACGATTTTCGCGCGCTCTTCAAGTATTGGTGGATAATCGCGCTTTCGTCGGTTGGTCTTTCGGTCGTGGGAGGCATTTCTCTGAAGATATTTTTAGATTCCGCGATTACAGATGAAAATCCGCTTATTACTATTCTCGCATTTTTCGGACTCATCATAACCGTGCTCGGTCTTTCCGCCTTCCTTATGGCGACCGAGATATTCATCTACGTAAGATTCTATCAAAATCTATTCAGCGACGAGGGTTACCTTACCTTCACTCTCCCCGTACGCAGACGTGATATTCTCAACTCGAAGATCATTTCGGGGCTTGTGGTGAATTTTCTCACTGTTCTCTTACTTGTCGCCGACATACTCGGAATTCTTATTATCGGTCTTGACCGTGACACGCTTTACGTGACATACGAAAGCATCAAACTACTTGTCACGGGCACTGTCGAGTTTGTGGGTGCTTGGTGCATAGTCTACGTAATTGAGGCTATCATCGGGCTATTCTTCCTCTCGGTTGCATCCTATCTGCTTACTCTTATCTGTATAACCTTTGCGGCAGTAATTGCTAAAAAGCACAAGGTCTTTGCCGCTATCGGTTTCTACTACGTCACAAGCGCGGTCATCTCCTTTGTTGGACAGATGGCATTTATGTTCGGCTCGATCTCTCTTGCGGGAATACTTGAAAAGCTGCCCGAGGGCTCATATTTCGGAGTCCTCTCACTGATGGTTCTCTCGCTCGTGCTCTGTGTGGGAGCTATCGCAGTCGCGCTTTATTCTGTTGAGCATTACCTGCTTGACAGAAAGCTCAATTTAAGCTAAGGAGGGGTGAATATGAAAACGAGAAAAATATTTTTATCAATTCTGACTGTTGTTCTTCTCCTTTCCCTGCTCGCTCTCCCTGCAAACGCGCTCGGTGGGATCGAGGTTGCAGAGGGGCTTGGCTCTCTTACCTACAACGGTGAAAAATATATACGGGTAGATTCCTCAAACGTCTCATCCGTAAATAACACCATGACGGTCTACAACGTCTCATTTGCCGAGGCTGACGAGGACGCAATGGTTTATGCGATCGCCTACGCCAACGATTCCGCCATTGAGCTTTACGTTGATTATGATCTTGGCGGCTCGGGATATTACTACTACGTAAGACAAGACCTCCTCGATGAGTATAACCAAGCTCTTTCGGGAAATGCAACAGAGGGAGAGATGTATCTGGAGTTTGACTCTGTCGGGATCACCATTCCCTCTCTCCGCGGAGAAAAACGAACGATCAAGGGCTACGAGCTTGACGCTTTCCCGACCTTTATCGGATATGTTTATCCAATCTGCCTTGACGGAGACGTCACGCTTTACGACATGGGATTCGTTGTCAGCACCTTTGAGGGTGAATATTTCTTCGTTGATCAGTATCAATTCGGCGAATATATGGGTCAATCCGAATTAAGCTTCCGCGACACCGTGACGGTCTGGCGCATAACCGACAAGGACATTATCAAAAAGATAGAAGATAGCAAATTTGGATTTTTCAAAGATGAGTACGATGACTTTGATGAAGATCTTGACATGTTCATCCCCGGACTTATCATTTTCGGGGCGGCTCTCGGACTTCTTCCCCTTGCCGCAGGTATCGTTACACTTATTGCCTCGATGAAGGCTAAAGCTCCTTACAGAAAGTATCTGCGCACGGTGGCGATATTCTGCTTTGCCGCGGCGGCTGTTACTGTGGTGACGATCGTTATTTGCGTTATTTTGGCATAAAATCAAAAAATGAAGGGACCTTTCGGTCCCTTCTCTTATTATTTGTAGAACGTGTTTCCGCCGATAAACTCGCGCACGATGCTTGTGGGAGGTATCTCGTCGTCAACGTCTGCTTCGTGGATGAAGTTGAGCACCTTTACCATTGATCTGACCTCTTCGTAATACTCTTCCTCGGGCTGAACCGCGTCAAGCAGGGGGAATATTGCTTTCTTGATAACGGCAAGCTCATAAAGCGTTGAGCTATTGAAGATAACGTCTGCGTTCTCCTGGTACGGGAATATCCACTTCTCTTCTCCTCGACGTACGGAATCCCACATTGACAGTGTTCTTGCGACCGATGAGTTTCTCGTTGAAAAATCACGCACGGTTCTGCGCAGCAGGCGGAGATAGCTTGACGGTATTCTGTTATGGTCGTCAAGATTGAGCGGCAGAAGTGGGCTGACGTAGAGTCTGAATACCGCGCTCTTATCAAGACTGTCGGGCAGGAGCACGGGATTCAAGCCGTGCAGACCTTCAACGATTATTACTGTGCGCTCGTCGAGCGTGAGCTTATGTCCCTTCCACTCTCTCTTTCCGGATTTGAAATTAAAGGTTGGGAGCTCGACCTCCTCACCGCGCAAAAGCGCGTCGAGGTGACATCCGAAAAGCTCGGTATCGATGGTATTTATATGCTCGAAGTCTATCTTTCCGTCGGGTCCCGGCTCGATGAGGTCCCTGTCGATATAGTAATCGTCAAGGCTCATAAGTATCGGCTTCTTCCCGTGGACGCGAAGCTGTGTTGCAAGTCTGTTTGCCGAGGTCGTCTTTCCCGACGAGCTGGGTCCTGCGAGCATTACCGCTTTTGCGCCGCGTTCGCAGATCATATCCGCAATATTGGAAAACCTCTTTTCGTGCAAGGCTTCATTGACTCTTATAAGCTCGCGTATCTTGCCGGAATCGACAAGCTCATTGAGATCTGCAACCGTCTCACATTCCATAAGCTCGCCCCATTTTTTCCCTTCGACGTACACGTTCATAAGGTTGGGGCTATGTCTGAACACTGCCACGTTATCGGGGTCATTGTTATCGGGGAAGATGAACATGAATCCTTCGGGCGCGGGCAAAACATCCCAAACGCGCAAAAAGGAGGTCGAGGGTGCCATCTCTCCGTAGAAATAGTCACTGTACTCGCCGTGCTCGTAGACGTCAAGCGTGGGGAATTCTCTGTACGTGAGCAATCTCGCCTTGTCGTCCTGCCCCGTTTTTGCGTAATATTCCTGAGCCGAGAGAGTGGAGATGCGGCGGCGCACAAGCTTGATGTCCGCTTTGACTATCTCCTTGATCTTTTTCTTGAGCATTGCCGCCGAAAAATTATCTGCTCCGCTCACCTTTATATAGAGTCCCGAGCCCACCGTGCAATTCATTTTTGCAACCGCCTTTGGATAGAGCTCGCGCAGAGCCAGGAAGATAACGAACTGCGCCGTTCTTCTGTACACGTCGCGCGCGGTGGGGTCGGAATAATGCAGAAGTCTGACTACTCCCCCCGATGCCTCCATTGCTCGTCTGACCGATTCGCGCTCGGTGACTATGTCCTTTTGTCTCACCGGTATATAATTGAGTGTGAACACCTCTCCTGCGATCTTTGCCGCTATCGGATCGGTGGAGAGCTTTCCCTTTATCAGTCCGAGCTCTTTGACAATATCGAGCAATGAGCTGTCGGGTGTAGCGGTTACGTTATATCCGTCTATTATCAGTTTCATAATTCGTCCTTTCAAAAAAACATATCGTTATTATTATATATTTGACGGCATCAAAAAATTACGTTTATTCCCCAAAAACAAAAAATGATTGATACCCTTCTCGGTAGTCAACCATTTGTGGCGGTTTGTAGAGACGCTTGCCCCTATCGCAAGCATATACCTTTTGTGCAAATATTCTTTATTTATCCGATATATTCTACCATATTATGTGCATTTTGTCAAGGGTTTTACTGAAATTTTTGTTTTTTTGACATAATAGACAAAATCCGCCTTGACTTGTTCAAGGCAGATTCAAATTTTGATTTGGCGGTTTGTTAAGCCTTCCCCAGCGGGGAAGGGGGACCGCGCAAGCGGTGGATGAGGAGGTCGCTTTTTCAAGGGCTTCACGTCCTCTGATTACCTTGTTTCGTTGCACAAGAAACCTTATGCCACAAGACAAAATCCACGGTACGACAGTGGCGCACGACTTAATGGCGACCTCCTCATCCACCACCTTCGGTGGTCCCCCTTCTCCGCTGGAGAAGGCTATTCTATAAATTGCAATTTAACTAAATTTGCGGTATTTCCATCAATTCTCCGCCGCGGAGGGCGGATTCATGCGCGATAATGCCCGGCAGTGACATATTTATCGCTTTATCAACGTCTATCGGTGACTCTGTGTCGTTTTGTATGCAGGAGATAAAATCACGGAGCATCTTTATCTCTCCTCTGCCCCTCGTTTCTTCCTCTCCCTCTGCCATAAGAGTAACAGGTATCTCGAGCTTTCTGTATAAACTTCCGTCGACCTCGCGCATCGATGCGTAGCTCAACGCTTCCTCAAGCGGTTTCGTCGGGTCATTTTCAACACATCCTGCGGTTCCTATTATCATATATCTATGCCCGTAGCCCACATAGGCATTAAAGCAGATGAGTATTCGGATCACTGCTCCCTTTTCGGTCTTGAAAAGCGCGATCCCGTTCTTCTGTATGCTGTTCTCGGGGTTATATTCAACGTCGGGCATCATGCACGACACGCTCACGCATCTGTCATCTATTATATCAAGTATAGGCCCTAAAGAGTGGGTGAGATACTTTATTGCGGGGTAATTATCCCGCCAACTTTTATCTTTGAAAATTGACGGTTGCTTCTTCATCCAATCCATTCCGTGAAGATATGTGCCCTCTGCATACACCGCCTCTCCGAGCATTCCGTCTCGGTACATCTGCCGCCAGGTCTCGAGAAAAGCCCAATAAAAACAGTTTTCCGCGAGCATATATTTAAGCTCGGGGTGGGAGGTCACGCATTCCTTGAGGATCCTTGCCTCTTCAAGTGAGTCGATAGCGGGGACCTCGCTGATCACGTGCTTTCCTGCCTCCATTGCCTTGACCACATACGGCACGTGCTTGTCCGCTTCCGTGGCGATATAGACGGCATCAATATCGCTCTCTATCAGCTCATCAAACGACGAAAATGCAGACACCGGGTAGGTTTTGCCTACCCTAGCCTGCTCCTCGCTGATCTCCGCAGCGGCTTTTTGAAGCGTATTTTCATCTCTGTCGCAGATTGCGCGAAGCTCAACTCCGTCAAATTTGATTATTTGTTTTGCTACGAGTCCTCTTTTGAGTCCCACGACTCCAAGCTTTACTGTTTTCTTGTTCATAATACTCCTAAAAAACGAATTATATGGAAAAAAGTCATTTTTTGCGGTAAAAATTCCGAAACGCCTTGATTTTTTCTTTTAAATATTGTAATATTATATCAACAAAACCGACGAGTGAGGTGATACGAATGAGCGAGAGTATTTGCCGATTTATCCCGAAAAATGAAAGCAGAAAGGATCTGCAGATCATTCATTTCGTTTACGAATCCGAGCATCACAAGCTCAAGCAGCCTTTTATACGTCCCTTTTATTACGTTTATCTTATTACCGAGGGGAGCGCAACTCTGCGCCTTCTTGACAGGGATTTTCCGGTCTCCGCAGGTGACGTTTTCTTCACCTATCCCGGAACGCAATTTGAGATCATTGCTGACGGCGAGCTCAGATACGCATATATGAGCTTTGTCGGCTCATCCGTGCGCTCGCAATACGAGGCGCTCTGCATCAAGCAGACCGAGCCCGTTTATCACGGACTTGAAAGCTTGACGGATTTCTGGTTCTCTGCTATCTCGCGCGTCAATGAGAAAAATGCCGCTATGATCTCCGAATCGGTCCTTCTCTACACGCTCTCTGTCGTTGTCAGCAACATTGAGTCCGGCGAAAAGCAGAGAACGAACGACAGCACACGGTTTGATATGATCTTAAACTACGTCAACGAGAACTACCGCGATCCCACCTTGACTCTTGGAAAGGTCGCAGATATCTTCTCCTATACCGAAAAATACGTTTCTTCCCTCTTCAAGCGTCACATGGAAACGGGATTTAACCGTTACGTCAATTCGAGACGGATAAATTACGCGTTGGGACTCATCGACAAGGGTGCTTCGTCGGTGAGAAATATCGCGCTTGAGTGCGGATTCAGCGACGCTTTGTATTTTTCCAAGGTGTTCAAGAAGAAGACCGGTGTGACACCTACTGAGATGATAAATAAATCTTGATTTTTAGCTCCCGACTGTGTCGGGAGCGATTTTCAAATTTTGATTTGTCGAACGGTTTAAATTGTTTTTCAAGGCTATAAATTTCCCTTATGGGTACGCTTTGCGTCCGTAGGGGAGGGGCTTGCTCCTCCCGCTTGACGAACATTTTTAAAACCCTTATGGCTAAAAAAGAAACAAATGCTTTAGATCGGGAGGAGCAAGCACCTCCCCTACGGATTTTAGGTCACGCTGGACCTATAGCCGTGAAGTAATCTAAA
>JBGUSX010000043.1:0-5134 GCA_045132775.1 Eubacteriales bacterium | reverse complement strand
TTCGGGAGCAAAATACTCAAAAGAAGCACTCAAAACAATGGTTTCCTCAAGAAAAAGCGGTATGGTACAGGCAAAATACGATAGTATAGTGAAAGACGTATCAAAGCGTGTAGGTGTCGATCTTCTCAAAAGAGGAACAGTTAGTTTAGTAAGTGGACTTGAAAAGAGATTCGACTTAATTGAAAACGTAAAGGAGCTTGTTTTTAAATGAAAAAGAAAATAAAACAAAAGCCCGATTACAGAAGAATAAACGAGCTACGTCAATATCTTTTCGACATAACTTCTATCGTGGAAACATTGTTCCTAATTCTTTGCGTGTTTATTACAAACTATGAAAGCGCAATTTTAGCATGCTTACTTCTGCATGTTATTTTGTTGCCAATGAATCTGTACTCAATTATAAAGAAATCTCCTTTTTTATACCGAAATAAAGGAAATCCGTCTCCGTATCGAGTGGATGCTTTCTTGTATAGCGGGCTTTACTTTATAATCGGATGTTTTCTTTTAACTATAAACATAGTCCTAGCTGTAATTCAATTTATTATTTGTGGTGCTATGGTAATAGCATTCATTTTGCTGGGGTTTAGAAATCAAATCAGAAGATGGTATTTGAAGAAAAAGGAAGAAAAAAGGTTGGCAAACAAGAATAAATAAAAAATAAAGCAAAAAGGTTTGGCGATAAAAAAAGGACAGGGAAAGCGAAATGCAATCTCTGTCCTTTTTGTTTGCTTTAAGATTTTGAGTTTTTAGCGAAAATTATCTCTGGATTCTTCCCGAGCCGTCGCCGCCTGCGAGCTTTTCTACCTCTGCAACGGTGACCATATTGTAGTCGCCCTCGATAGAGTGCTTGAGCGCGGATGCCGCAACTGCGAACTCGACTGCGCCCTGTGTGGTCTTGCCGTTCATAAGCGAATAGATAAGACCGCCGCCGAAGGAGTCACCGCCGCCTACACGGTCGATGATATGGAGCTCGTACTTCTTGGAGAAGCAATATTCGTCGTCTGCTACGTTATAGAGCATTGCAGACCAGCCGTTATCAAATGCGCTGTGGCTCTCACGGAGGGTGATCGCAACGTACTCGAATCCGAACTTATCAGCGAGCTGCTTTGCAACAGACTTATAGCCGTCGTGGTTGAGCTTGCCGCCGTAGATGTCGGTAGCCTCTGCCTCAATTCCGAACACGTCCTTTGCGTCCTCCTCGTTGGAAATGCAGACGTCAACGTACTGACAGAGCTCTGTCATAGCTTCTCTTGCCTCTGCGCGTGTCCAAAGCTTGCCGCGGTAGTTGAGGTCGCAGGAGATCTTGAGTCCGTGCGCCTTTGCCGCTTTACAAGCCTCGCGGCAGATCTCGACTACGTTTGCTCCGAGAGCGGGCGTGATACCTGTGAAGTGGAACCACTCTGCACCCTCAAAGATCGTATCCCAATCAAAGTCTGCGCTACTTGCCTTTGCGATAGCGGAATTTGCGCGGTCATAGATACATACGGAGCCTCTCTGCGAAGCACCCTTTTCGTTGAAGTAGATACCTACTCTGTCGCCGCCGCGGACGATCTTGGTTGTGTCAACGCCGTATCTGCGGAGGCTGTTTACAGCCGCCTGACCGATCGCGTGGGTGGGGAGCTTTGTTACGTATGCTACGTCCATACCGTAGTTTGCAAGCGAGACTGCTACGTTTGCCTCACCGCCGCCGAACGTGAATTCAACGTGGTCGCACTGAACGAATCTCTCGTAGTTATAGGGCTGAAGGCGGAGCATAAGCTCGCCGAAGGTAATTACTTTTGCCATTTTTATGTCGTCCTTTCAAATAAATTACATGCAGATGTGGAATCCGAAGCCGCCGATATCCTCTGAAAGATAGATGAAGGTCATCTTGCCGTTCTTATCGTATCTTGCGGTATCGTAGTCAAACTTGATTCCGCGGCGCTCGAGGTGATAAACTGCGCGCTCTACGTTATTGGTCTGGATTCCGACGTGACCGTGCTCGCCTCTGCCGACAGAGTGCATAATTTCAATTTCGGTACCCGAGAAGGTGGAGGAATTGCCAACCTTTGCGGGAATGGTGAAGATGTTTTCGATCTTTTCTGCGTCTGCAACAGCCTCTTCCTTGGAGGGCTTATTGATCGCGAAGTGCTTGAACCTAAATCCGAGCATCGTATCGACTGCCTGGCGAACGAGCTTTGTGATTCCCTCGAAATCGCCTGCCGCGATCATCTCGGGCTTGACCATCCAGGAGCCGCCGCAGCAAACGATCTTATTGAATGCAAGGTAATCGTTTACGTTTGCGGGGGAAACTCCGCCTGTGGGCATAAAGGTCACACCGCCGTAGGGAGCAGACATTGCCTTGATCATAGGAAGTCCGCCCGACTGCTCTGCGGGGAAGAATTTAACAGTTTTGAGTCCAAGCTCGAGAGCCGCCTCGATACCCGAGGGGTTATTGATACCCGGAACGATGGGACAGCCTTTGCTCTGGCAATATTTAACGATCTCAGGGTTAAAGCCGGGAGATACGATGAACCTTGCTCCTGCCTCGATAGCGTCGTCAACCTGTGCCTTGGTGAGAACCGTGCCTGCACCGACGATCATTTCGGGGTATTCTTTAGCGATTATAGCGATCGCTTCCTTTGCACATGCAGTTCTGAAGGTTACCTCCGCGCAGGGAAGTCCTCCGTCGATAAGTGCTTTTGCCAAGGGAGCGGCATCTTTGGCATCGTCGATCTTGATTACGGGGACAATACCGATTTTCGATAATTCTTTAATAACGTCATTCATAGTGAGTGCCTCCACACAATATTTTAACATTATAATTATACAACTATATACCTTCTTTGTCAATACATAAAAACACCGATAAATAGCATTTTTTGATACAATTTATCGGTGTTTATGTATTTTTTTGGACTTTTAGTAGCATAAAATCCCGAATTCGTAAGTATCTGCCGTCAGATGAGGTATTTTCCGCTTGCGAGCACCTTTTCAAAGTGGACTCCGTACCAGATCGGCTTTTCGTCCGAGAGTGTTGCATTCATACTGTCGCAGACAAAATCCGCGGCGATGGAGCAGGCTTCCTCGAGCGTTTTACCGCGCATAAGGCAGGAGAAGCAGACCGATGCGAAGGTGTCTCCTGTGCCGTGGAAGGACTGCGAGATCTTTTCGTTCGTATCGAAGAAAAACTCGCCCGTTTTTGAGTCGTAGCCGTAGCATCCGAGCTCGTTATCATTAAAGCCGACACCCGTCAGTACTGCTCTGGGACATCCGAGATCGGTGAGTTCGCGGAGCATATCCTCTATGTATTCCTTTGAATAGCCGCTTGCAATATAAGGCTTTCCGAGCATAAAGCAAGCCTCTGTGAGATTGGGGACGATGATATCTGCCGCTGAGCAGAGTCTTGCCATATTTCTTGCAAACGCGACGTCAAAGCCCGTATAAAGCGAGCCGTTGTCTCCCATTGCGGGATCAACGAATTTGAGCTTGTCCGCGCCAAAATCACGGAAGATATCAAGCACGAGGTCTATCTGCTCGGCTGACCCGAGGTAGCCTGTGTAAATTCCGTCAAAATCGATATTCTGCTCTTGCCAGTGGCGGCAGATAGGCTCGATGTCGCCCGTCAGATCGTGAAACGTAAAGCCCTTGAATGCGGTGTGGGTCGAAAGTGTGGCGGTGGGCAGAATTGCCGCCTCGATGCCGAAGGAGGAGATGATGGGGAGTGCTACCGTAAGCGAGCACTTTCCGACGCAGGAAATATCCTGGATAGAGAGTATCCTCTTCATTCTATTTATTCCTTTCAGTGTATTTGGGAATGGGTATCCAGTGCAACGATAGGAGCAAGACGGCAAAGAGCCTTATTGTGTGCAAATATCTCTGCCAAGAGCGTTGACATTATTGCTCCCGCCACACCCTGAACAAGATTTGCCGGGATGCTGAGGGCGGCGGGAAGCCCCTCTCCGAGTATAGTCGCGGCATAAACGAAGTAACCCGCGACCATAAGAAGCTCCGCAATTACAGATGCAAGGACGAACGGAAGCAGAGTGCTTCTTTTAAACACCTTTGAGGTCGTTTTGACGAGAAGATATGCAATTGTTGCCATTGCGCCCTTTATAATAAACGTTCCGGGTGCCCAAAAGAAATATGACGTTGCAATATCGGTAAGCGCAGAGCCTACGCCTGCCGCCATAAATCCCCATACGGGACCTAAAATATATCCGCAAAGGATAACGAAACAGTCTCCGATGTGTATGTATCCGTTCGTTCCCGTGGGTATCTGGATTATCATCGTTCCAACGAAGGTGAGCGCGGTCAAAAGTGCCGCCGTAACCGTTTTTTTGATCATCTTTTTGCTGTTATAGTGTTTTTCCATAAACAGCCTCCTCAGATAATTAACCTTAATATCTTTATTATAGTGTCCGACAAGAGCTTTGTCAACTGTCAAATTAAATATTATTTTGCCGCTATGGAAAAAACATCTTTACAAATTTTACAATTTGTGCTATAATTTTGGCATCAGGACGTGCGCGTCTGTATTTAGTGAGAGGTAAAGAATATGAGATGTCCTTTTTGCGGATACCCCGAGAGCAAGGTTCTTGATACGAGAACGCTCAACGAGGGAGGCAGTATCAAGAGAAGAAGAGAGTGTCTTGAGTGTCAGAAGCGTTTTACGACCTTTGAGGTGCTTGAAAACGTACAGATAGTCGTTATCAAGAAGAGCGGCGAGAAGGAGCTTTTTGACCGCACGAAGCTTCTTGCAGGTGTGCTTAAGGCGACGCAGAAGCGTCCCGTTAACGCTGATGAGATCGTCAGCGAGATCGAGGCGGAGATACAGAATTCGCTTAACAACGAGATTGAATCCGCGAAGATTGGCGAGATGGTGATGGATAAGCTCAAGGCACGCGACCATATCGCGTACGTGCGCTTTGCATCTGTTTACAGAGAATTTGCCGACGTGGAGACCTTCGTTTCCGAGCTTATGGAGCTTGTTAAGAAGGATAAGAAGTGAGTTTCAAATTTTGATTTATCGAACGGTTTGTGTTTTCTTCACGGCAACAAATAACCTACACCTTTAAGATAACCCGTAGGGGCGGATTCCATATCCGCCCGCGAACGACATTACACCAATTTCGTTGATTTGTAACGACTGTAA
>JBGUSX010000042.1:0-2512 GCA_045132775.1 Eubacteriales bacterium | reverse complement strand
CGTGAAAACCTTTTAAAATCAACGAAACGGCGGGAGCAAGCCCCCGCCCTACGTTAGTGTAACACACCGACAAATCAAAATTTGAATATATGGCATTACACATTTCTCCAAAAGGAGACAAATTACATGATACTTGACGTAAGACTCGGTGCGGCGGCGGCTTTGGTTCCGCGGGGCGCGAGATTGGCGGATATCGGGAGCGATCACGCATATCTTCCTATCTCTCTTTGCCTTGACGGAAAAATCGACTGCGCGCTGGCATCCGACATAAACGAGGGACCCGTTGCGGCGGCTCTCTCCAACATAAAAAAGAATCGATTATCCGAAAAAATCACCGCTATCCGTGCCGACGGTCTTGACGGCGCGCTCGCATTCGCTCCCGACTGCATTACCGTGCTCGGTATGGGCGGCGAGCTCATCGTATCTATTCTCGGTCGCGCGGAGTGGATAAGGGATGAAAAAATTACGCTTGTTCTTCAGCCTATGACTCACCCTGAGACACTCTCGCGCTATCTTGCCGAGAACGGCTTTGAGGTACTTGACGAGGTCATCGTTTGCGACGGTGGAAGAGACGACAGGATATACCGTATTATCAGCGCAAGATATTGCGGTGTGCCGTACGAGCTTGATGAAGCCGAGGCACTTATCGGCAAAAAGAATATCGAGAGACTCGACTCCGTGACCGCAGCCTACGTTGAAAGGCTTATCCGCGTGCTTGACGTGCGTATACGCGGCAAGAAGAGTGCGGGGCAGGACACAGAGGCGGACGAGGCTCTTGCAAATAAATTAAAATACATATTGGAGAAGAAAAATGAAGGTAATTGAATTATATAAAAAGCTTTGTGAGATCATTCCTCCCTCGCTTTCATGCGAGTGGGACCGAGACGGACTTGAGTCCTGCCCCGATCCCGACAGAGAGGTCAAAAAGGTCCTTATTGCGCTGGACGTTACCACGGGCGTGATAGAGAAGGCGGAGAGGGAGAATTTTGACGTTATTATCTCTCACCATCCTGTTTTCTTTGGCGGACTTGCGAATATAAATTCACTCACCCCCATGGGTGCAAAGGCTGTCGCGCTTGCGCGCTCCTGCATTGCGGTCATGTCCTTCCACACGCGCCTTGACGCGCTTGAGAACGGAGTCAACGACACGCTGGCGGCTCTTATCGGGCTAAAAAACGTTGAGATTATCGGCAACGACAGGATCGCGAGGGTAGGCGAGCTTGACGAGGAGATATCTCTTGAGGACTTTGCTCTTAAGGTAAAGAGTGCGCTTTCCTACGGTGAGGGCGCGTGCGAGGCTCACGTTACGGTGTGCAGGTCGGGCAGAGGAGTCAAACGCGTGGCTTTGGTCGGAGGCTCGGGCGGCGGAGAGATAGGTCTTGCTCTTGAGCACGGGGCTGACACCTTCCTGACGGGCGACCTTAAATACCACGAGCTGCTCTCGTCTACCGAGCACAATATGAATCTCGTCTGCGCGGGTCACTTCTTTACAGAATATCCCGTGTGTGCATTCCTTGAGAAAACGCTCTGCGGTATTCTCGGCGATGCGGTCGTTGAAAACTATTTTTCAAACATAATAATTGAACTTTAATAAGAGAGGACATAAAAATGATCTACGTTGTATCAAATCTTCACGGAAATTACGCAAAATTCAAGGAGCTTTTGAAGGTGATCTCCTTCAAGGATTCCGATATTATGTACGTGCTTGGCGATATCGTTGACTACGGCGAGGAGTCTATGGAGCTTGTGGGCGACCTGTCGGTAAGATACAATATCTATCCCATCGTCGGCGAGCACGACTATATGGCGGTCAAGATGCTTTCGGGCTTTGAAAAGATGCTCAAGAGCGGCGAGACTCCCGACAAGAAGTTTATCGCAAAGATGACCGAATGGGCGGCTGACGGCGGTCAGGTCACGCTCGACGCTTTCCGCACGCTTGATGCCGAGATGAGAGAGGGAATAATCGACTATCTCTCGGATATGACCCTTTACGAAGAGGTTGAAGCGGGGGGAAGAGATTTTCTTCTCGTTCACGCGGGAATCGCGGGGTTCAAGAGCGGTATCGACTTTGAAAAGCTTAAGCCCGAGGCGTTCTTTACCGAGCCGCTTGATCTTACAAAGAAGTATTTTGACGACAAGATCGTAGTTGTGGGACACAACCCGACTACCGAGGAGAACGGTGGAAACGGCAAGATCTTCTACGGTAACGGCTCTATCGCGATAGACTGCGGCGAGGCGAGAGGCGGCACTGTGGGTTGCTTGCGCCTTAACGACTTCAAAGAATATTACGTTTGATAAATTGCAATTTAGCGGTGTGTTTGAAATTTGCAAACGGTTTTAGATTTCTTCACGGCTATAAACCAAACGTCACTTTAAAACCGTAGGGGAGGCGCTTGCTCCTCCCGCTAACAAACGACTATTAAACCCTTATGGCTAAAGAAGAAACAAATGCTTTAGATCGGGAGGAGCAAGCACCTCCCCTACGGACGCAAAGCGAACCCGAAAAGGAAAT
>JBGUSX010000041.1:0-49106 GCA_045132775.1 Eubacteriales bacterium | reverse complement strand
AAGCCTCTCCACTCCGCCTACGGCTCCGTTCCGATGCTTCCAATTGCATATTTGACCATATCTTTATTATTTTTTACCTTTTTGGGTCATATCTCTTTACAACACAGATTTTTGAAAATTATTTTATGTTTTTTCGCACTTTTCTTCCTCTATTGACAAAGTACGCAAAATATCTTATAATGTAAAGGAAAATTTGATTATTTACGGTGAAAAATATGCCCGGCTTCAGAAAAATAAAGATAAATATGCGGTCAGAATTGTTCAATGATCTCGTCCGTGCATTCCTTTCCGACAACGCACCTTCGCGCACCTCTGTTTGCGAAGACACGGGGGTCTGCAAGGTTACCGCCTCCAAGGTCGCCAACGCCTTGATCGAAAGCGGATTTATGTGTGAAAAGCTCTTCTCTCTTAACGTAAAAGAAAGACCGAGGCTCCATCTTTTTTTACGCGATACAGTTCGCATTCTGCTGATAGACTTTTCGACTCCGCGCTTTAAAATGAGCATTGTTGCAAATGATGCCTCTATTCTTTTTGACTCTTCATACAGCTACGATTCGTCTATCCCTTTTGACGACAACGTAAACATCTTCCTCTCGCGTTGCGGTCTTTCAGTACGGCATTCGGGATATTCATTTTCAGCGATCTCGGTTCTCTACGCGGACAATGATCATAAAAGCCGAACAGTAAGCTTACCATATCAAGCAATTCTCCCGTCAATACGTCAAAAAGACACCGTTTCGCACGCCATATACGAGATATTCAGAAAAACTCCCGAAACGCATCTCACTGTATCGGATGCAATTTGTGAAGCAATGCGATATAGCGCGAAAGGAACAGATAAAATGAACGGAGCTTCATACATATTTGTAGGTAAAAGCCTTTTGGCATTTCATTGCTATAGAGACGGCTCAAAGACTGTATGCTCACCCGAAAAGCTCTTGACCGAAAATGAGAAAAACCACTTGTGTCATCCTCACCTCTCTTCCAAAGATGACATAGACAATATTTTCATCAGGCTGTGCGAATTTATGGATGCGGCATTTTCCCCGTCATACATTCTCATTGAATCGGACCTTCATACCCCCGATGATGTTACCGCTAAAAAGATAACGCGCGCATTTGCATTATCGGGCAAAAATTCACCTATTTTAAAGGTGAGAACCTGTGTATCAAACGATCTGCAAATACACGGAATTCTGCGCAGCACGGTGTTTTCCCTCGTCAAACGCTATATTCAAACATAAAAATATCGGAGAGCCGACATGATCGACTCTCCGATATTTTTAAGAAAAGAATTATTACTTTGTGAGATCTTCCTTAACCTTAGAAGCCTTACCAACTCTTCCGCGGAGGTAGTAGAGCTTAGCGCGGCGAACCTTACCCTTACGGATAACGTCGACTGCTACTACGTTGGGAGAGTGAACGGGGAAAGTCTTTTCAACACCGCATCCGTAAGCAATTCTTCTTACGGTAAAGGTGGAGGAAATGCCACCCTCGTGCTTTGCGATAACAGTACCCTCGTACATCTGAATTCTTTCTCTTGTACCCTCTACGATCTTGTTGTGAACACGAACGGTGTCACCGATGTTGAACTGGGGTACCTCTGTCTTGAGTTGCTCGTTTGTAAAAGCCTTAATAAGATCCATTTTAAAGCCCTCCTTAATAATCCGGATGTTCATGCGAGCATAGCAGCGGACCACCCTTAAACTTATGTGTTTTCACACGCAACGATGATTATATCATATTTCTCTCTTTTTTGCAAGTGAAATCCAAAAATAAATGTGAATTATTTGTAAATTATTCCCGATTTGCCGCCTTCTTGCGCCTCATAGACAAAAGTGCATCACGGCAACCGAGGAAAATGTGTCTTCCGTTGATCACAAGGCATACAAGCAGTATTCCGCAGGATGTGATAATTCCAACCGTCTCACTTCCCCACAAAGTCATAACGACGGCGATCGCAGTAATAAGCACCGTATTTATTATAAGCCTTACAGGGTACATTCTGAATGGAATAAACCTATGCATCGTAACTGCACGGACAACAAATACGATAAAGTAGCTTGCATAGGTTGCGATCGATGCACCTATCGCCCCGTAGCTCGGTATCAAAATAATATTCAGTGCAATATTGACCACCGCACCGATAAGTGCCGTCCAGAATGACATTCCCGTTTTCTTCACGGTAAAGTAAGCACTTCCAAGAAAGGTGTCAAGTGAGGTAAATACGGTTGCCGCAGACAGTATCGGGATATACACCCACGCTGAAAAATAGCTTTCTGCAAAAAGGATTTTAGCAAATATCTGCGCACCGACCGCAAGTATCGCGCCCCCGGCAAACATTACCGCAATATAGTATTTAAAGACCTCTGAATAAAACCTGGCGCATCCTTCCCTGTCATCCGACTCGGCAACCGCGGACAGCTTCCAGGCATCGTTAAATATGATAACCACGTAAGTCAGAAGCGTAGGTATCTTGTATGCCGCGGCATACAGACCGTTTTCAGCATCCGAGCAAAGATAAGCAACCATGTATCTATCCGACACGCCCGTTATCCACCAGAAAACCGTCGACGGAACGAGAGGCAGACAGAATTTCATAAGCTCCCACATAACGCGTCTGTTCGTCTTTTGGGGTTTGAACGCGCGGTAAAGCTTCGCAGTAAACACCAAAAATACCGTGGATAGAAAATCCGCAAGAACGATCGAAAGAACGTAGCCGTTGATGCCCATATCAAATCCAACGAGGAAAAGAATATTGAGCAATACCGTCAGCATCGTATTTATTACTCCCTGGACGGCAAAAAGCTTTGTCCTTCCTATCGCGCAGACGTACTGCGAGCATACCGAGTGGATGTTCGATGCGAGAACGTAAATTATGATCAGCCAAACGTAATCCGTAAAATAATCAAACAGACTGAGTAGCGGCGACAGTAACAGGAACATCGCGCTTCCGATGAGCATAAGCACCGCACCGTTCGTAAAGAAGGATTCCTTATCCCCCTCTTTAGCGGCGGCATTGCGGAATATACCCTCGCTCACACCGAGACACGCGATCGGGATCAAAAGATTACAAAGATTCGTAATAAGATCCGACATGCTGTATTCCGCGCTTGAAAGATAGGAGGTATAGAACGGAAGCATAAAGATAACGATCAGCTTCGAAACAAACTTACCTATTGTGAATATCAGAGTGTTCGATGCCAGGCGCGTCCATTTATTCTGTTTCATTTTTGCCTCCTGTATTATTTGGGATTATCTTTATAGATAAAGCATCAGCCTGTCGAGATTTTTTGAAAACAAGGCGCACCGGAGAGGGCAAAGCGAAGGCGTAGTTACCTACGTCGAGCTGCCTTCGAGGAGCAACACAGTATTCAGGAAATGTCGGCAGGCTGACTAACTTTAGTCGCAGTTGTCGCAGTTGTGATATACTTCCATAACGTCGTCATCTTCCTCGAGCTTCTCGATAAGAAGATTCATAAACTTGAGATCATCCTCATTGTCGATATTAACGGTAGTGGAAGGAACCTTTGTCTTTTCGGCATTTTCAAGAGTATATCCGGCATCCTTGAGCGCATCCGCGATAGCGTAAACGTCGTCCGGAACGGTGTATATCTCGAATACTCCGTCCTCACCGGAGAAATCCTCTGCTCCGGCTTCAAGAGCAGTTTCCATAAGCTTGTCCTCGTCGATCTCGCCGTCCTCGTCCATAATAACGATAACGCCCTTCTCCTCAAACATAAAGCTCACGCAGCCTGTCTGTCCCATATTTCCGTGATACTTGGAGAAATATGAACGGATGTTACCCGCAGTTCTGTTTCTGTTGTCGGTAGTAGCCTCAACTATGACCGCAACACCGGAGGGACCGTAGCCCTCGTAAACTACCTCCTCGTAGGACTCACCCGTGCCGCCGAGAGCCTTCTTGATGGTCCTCTCGATATTGTCGTTAGGCACGTTGTTAGCCTTTGCCTTCTGAATAAGATCGCGGAGCTTGGAGTTGGATGCGGGATCTCCGCCACCCTCTTTAACAGCTATTGTGATCTCCTTACCGATCTTCGTGAACACCTTTGCTCTCGCGGAGTCGGTCTTTTCCTTTTTGTGCTTGATGTTAGCCCATTTACTATGTCCTGACATGTCTTTATATTCCTTTCAATTATTAACCTTGTTGAATTATTATATGCGCTCTGTTTTCTTCAAACAAATGAGTGAGAACGCGCTGCCAAGCACGTATCTTGTAGCCTCAGTGAGCAGTATTCTTGTTTCGCGCACATCGTTGTCCTCTGCGTTGAGGATCGAGCACTCGTGGTAGAACTTGTTGAACGCAACCGCAACGTCGAGAATATAACGTGCGATCACCGAAGGCTCATAATCCTTGATTGCGGTTCTTACTCTCTCCTCAAACTGAGCGAGAGTCTTGAGGAGTGTCGCCTCCTCGTCACAGCTGATCACGACCTTACCGCCGCAGTGCGTAGCTTTTTCAAGCACCGAGCAGGTACGCGCATATGTGTACTGAACGTAGGGTCCCGTATTTCCGTCAAAGGAGAGCGCATCCTCGAGATTGAAGTTGATGTCTTTGATACGATTGTTTGTCAGATAATAGAACACTATCGCACCGACACCGACAGCCTCTGCAACCTCATCGTTTCCTGCAAGGTCGGGATTCTTCTCTGCCATAATTCCCTTTACCTTCTCGATAGCCTGTGCGAAAAGGTCCTTGAGAAGCACAACGTTACCCGTTCTCGTTGCAAGCTTCGCTCCGTTGAGAGAAACCGTGCCGTAAGGGATATGCACGAGCTGATCGTACCAATCGTAGCCCATAAGCTCAACGACCTTGAACCACTGCTTGAAGTGGAGTATCTGCTGAGTGCTGGTTACGTATATAGCCTTATCAAATCCGTAATGCTCTTTTCTGTAGACCGCCGCCGCGATGTCACGCGTGGGATAAAGGGTCGAGCCGTCGCGCTTGAGAATGAGACAAGGAGGCATTCCGTACTCCTCAAGGTCAACGATAGACGCACCGTCATCGATCTTCATAAGATTCATCTCGCGTAGCTTTTCAACCTGCGCGAGCATCTTATCGGTGTAGAAGCTCTCGCCCTTGTAGCTGTCAAATTCGATTCCGAGCTGCTTGTACGTTTTCTGATACTCCTCAAGGCTTATTTCAACAAACCACTTCCAGAGGGCGATATTCTCCTCGTCGCCTATCTCCATCTTGTGGAACTCTTCTCTTGCCTGATCCGCGAGATCATTGCGTGCAGGTATTCCATTTTCCTCGTCACCCTTTATGGTGTTGTTGATACGAACGTAGAGCTCAACGAGCTTGTCGATTCCGCCCTCTTCGATCTGCTCTTTATTACCCCAAAGCTTGTAGGCAACGATGAGCTTACCGAACTGAGTTCCCCAGTCGCCAAGATAGTTGATACCCACGCACTTATAGCCTGCAAATTCATGAAGCTTCTTGAGCGCGTGACCGATAACGGTCGTTCCGAGATGTCCTATATGGAAGGGCTTTGCAACGTTGGGAGATGAATAGTCAAGCACGACCGTCTTGCCCTCACCAATGTTGGGAGCACCGTAATTCTCTTTTTTGTCAAGTATCTCGGGGAGAACGTTCTCACCAAGATATTCATTAGAGATCTTTATGTTGAGGTAGCCGTTTACAGCCTCGGCAGAACCGATCGCACCTCCGCAAAGTCCCTCGGCAATAGTCGCTGCGATCTGCACGGGCGAGCGACGAAGAGTCTTTGAGAGCTTAAAGCAAGGAAACGCAAGGTCTCCCATGCTCGTGTCGGGGGGATATTCAAGCATCGCCGCAATATCCGCGGCAGAAAGCTCCGCATCCTGATTTATGCTCTTGACACCGTCAAGTATTTTTTCGGCTATCTGTAATTTTATCTTAAGCATTTTTCACTGACCTTTCTTTTTAGACAACTATGTATTATACCATAATAATAGTAAAATTTCAATAAGATAATCAAAATTTCACCCGTTTTTGCAAATTATTTTACAGGATCGACCGCTATATCGCAAAGAGTCGCCTGTGTGTATTCGAGAATAGCCTTTGCATCGACCAAAAGCTGTGCTCCGCGTATTCCCGCGCTGACTGTGAGCTTTTCAAGTCCGAAAGCAGAAGAGTCAAAGAACGTGGGAAACTTCTTCTTCATTCCGACGGGTGAGCAACCGCCGCGGATATATCCCGTGATTCCGAGCAGATCCTTTACGTGCAAGGGCTCAATGCTCTTATTACCCGACGCGCGCGCCGCCGCCTTGAAATCTATCTCTTTGTCGCATGGCAGACAGAATACGCAATATCCCGTCTTATCTCCTTTTGTCACTATGGTCTTAAAAACCATCTCATAAGGCAGACCTATCTCATCGGCTATATGTGTGCCCGAGAGGTCGTTTTCGTCAACCTCATATTCCTTTATTTCATAAGGTATTTTCGCTATGTCAAGCATACGCATAGCGTTTGTTTTCGGAGTCTTTTTATGTGCCATATTTACTCGTTTATGTTCTCTATCATATCTTTTGCGGCTTGCCGTTGAGCATCGGTGATATTGATTCCGCCAAGGATCCGTGCGGCTTCCTCTATCCTCTCGCTCATATCAAGCGCGCGTATACTCGTATGCGCTCTGCCGTCGATCTCCTCTTTGCTAATAAGGAAATGAGTGTCCGCAAGCGTTGCTATCTGCGCAGAATGAGTTACGCAAATGACCTGCGACTCGCGTGCGATAGAGTGGAGCTTTACTCCAACCTTTCTCGAGGTCTTTCCCGAAATTCCGGTATCTATCTCATCATACACCGAGCATGAAACACCGTCCTTTTCGTTCAGCACGCTTCTTATAGCAAGCATGATCCTCGCCATTTCGCCGCCCGACGCGATCTCTCCGATGGGCATCATAGGCTCACCGGAGTTGGTCGCAACGAGAAACTCGATCTTATCCGCGCCCCAATTTGACAATTCAGAAGCAGGCGTCACCTCAATAGCGAACTTGACCTTGGGCATATCAAGATATGAAAGCTCACGCATTATGCCCTCGGATGCTGTCTTCGCCGCAGCAATTCTCTTTTCGCTCAATAGCTTCGCAGCCTTCTTGGCTTGAGCTTCGAGCTTTTCTATCTCTTGTCTGTACTTTTCCGCGTTTTCATCCGCGCTCTCTATTGAGTCAAGCTCCGCCGCGGCTTTTCTGCGAAATTCAATTATCGACTCTATATCCCTGCCGTATCTCTTTTTCAGCGAGGAAATCACCTCAAGCCTTGACTCGATCTTGTCAAGTCTTGCATCTGCATCCTCTGTATCCATATCGGATAGCTTTTTGACCTCGTCCGCAACGTCGGAGACCTCATAGCTCATATCCATAAGTCTCTCTGCAAGGGATGCGGCATCGGGTATTACGTCGGATATCTTGGATAGCGATTCGGACACTCGTGAGAGCATATATGCAACGTCACCGCCGCGTTCACCGCCCGAGAGCACCCTGTCGGCAAAATTTATGTGCTTGTTTATCTTTTCTATGTTCTTAAGACGGAGCTTTTCGGATTCAAGTGCTTCTTCTTCCCCCACCTTAAGCTTCTTCGAATCAATATCCTTGAGCTGATACTCAAGCATATCGCGTCTTCTCGCCTTCTCTTCCTCGTCGGTATCAAGCTCACGCAATTTACGCTTCACGTCCTCAAGTGCGTGATAAATTTCTCTGTATGTCTCTCTTTCGGATGAACACTCACCGTAGGAATCGGTCAGTTCAAAATACGCAGTCTTTGAGAAAAGCATCTGACTGTCATTCTGACCGTGGATAGAGATAAGAAGTCTTGCAAGGTCGCGCAAGGCAGTGCGTGTTACGCTTCTGCCGTTGATACGGTTAGTCATCTTTCCCTCTGCATTCATTTTGCAGGTAATAACAGCCTCCCCGTCATCGCAATCGATACCGAGCTCTGAAAGACGGGCAATGACCGTGTCCGTAAGACCGTCAAAAACCGCCTCTGACAATGCAAAGGACTCACCCGAGCGTATAACGTCTCTTGATACCTTCGCGCCCGTAAGCATATTTATACTGTCTATAATGACCGATTTACCCGCACCGGTCTCACCCGTAAGCACGTTAAAGCCCTCGCCGAGCTCAATATCGGCACTCTTTACGACCGCAATATTCTCAATATGAAGCGTTCTGAGCACGCACACGCCCTCCTTTCAGAATTTTTTAGATGTTTCAGATAGAAAAAGTTTCCTTAAGTCTCTCTGCGGTATGAACGCAAATATCATTATCTGCGGTCACGATGATTATCGTGTCGTCTCCCGCAACACAACCGAGTATATCTCCATCGTGCAAATGATCGACGTGAATAGCGACAGCCTGCGCCATACCCGGAGCCGTCTTGACAACGACGATATTCTGTGCACAGTTGACCGAAATTACCGTGTCAACAATTGGGTTTCTCAAAAGATTGACGCTGGTTCCGGGCTTTGCCATATTAGAAACTACGTACTTGTATGCTCCGTCAGCGGTTGCGACCTTAACCAGATCAAGATCTCTTATGTCTCTTGACACTGTAGCCTGAGTTACCATATAACCCTCTACCCTGAGCATATCCATAAGATCGTCCTGTGTTTCGATCTCATATTTGGTGATAAGCTCGATTATTTTGTCCTGTCTTCCCTTTTTCATTTCTATTCTCCAATTTATTTATTATCATTTATTTTCTGTCTTAATCTGTCGTAAAAGCTATCGTCCTTTATACGAACGAAACGAGTTTCCAGAGGTGAACGTGTTACCCTTATCCTCTCTCCGAGTGAGAGCTCGTAATTCACCCTTCCGTCAACCGTCAAAAAGAGAGTCTTTTCTCTCGGGCAGTTGTTTTTGATCTCGATCGACGCACTGTCGGGAAAGATCAAGGGGCGTGCATAAAGCGAATGGGGGCATATAGGGGTGACGCAAAGGCAATTAAGCCTTGGATCGACTATCGCTCCTCCCGCCGCCAAGGAATATGCGGTCGATCCCGTGGGAGTAGATATTATCATTCCGTCAGAACGGTATCCCCCAATAAAGACACCTCCCTCGTAAAGCTCGGTATCAACTATTCTCGATATAGTTCCGTTTGAAAGCACCGCGTCATTTAGTGCATATTCGTTCTTTCTCACCTCACCGTCAACGGAAAGTATCTCGATATTGATCATCGAACGGGTCTCTATCTTATACTCTCCCAACACAATGCTGGTCAGCTTCTCTATCTCGGACAGTTCAAGCTCCGCCATATATCCGAGATGCCCGAGATTGAGTCCTAAAACACAGGTGCCGTGCGGGGATGCGCGACGTGCGGACTCAAGTATCGTTCCGTCTCCGCCGAGCACTATGACGGCATCGACAGAGCTGTACGCTTCCTCAGCTGAAAGAAAGTGAAAATATATTCTGTTTTTATTGTGCCTGAAGACCTTATCCTTGTTATATGCAAGTGTACAGATCTCACAACCGAGCTGCCACAGCCTCTCCGCTACCTTCATAGCGGCGGTCGCCTTATCATAAATATTGAAATTCGTTATGATAAGTACTTTTTTTATGGGTTTGTTCATTACAGTGCCTTTCCGTCTCACCTTTGAGCAACCGACGATATCAGCTTTCGGTCAATTACGCTATTTGTCGGTGAGTTATTCTTATTTCTGATAAAAAGTGCAAGATACTCGCGGTTTCCGTCCCCTCCGGTGATGGGGGAATTTATGAGTCCCACAAGCTCAAAGCCGCATATCTGCGCAGACTCGACTACCTTCAAAATAGCCGACTCTCTGTCCTTTTTGTCCTTTACAATTCCGTTTTTGCCCAGTGCCTGTCTTCCTGCCTCAAATTGCGGCTTGATAAGACTTACAAACGCCGCGCCGTCATTAAGCACGGTCGCAAGTGCGGGATGAATGAGTGTCTGAGAAATAAAGGAAACGTCCATTACCGCAAGGTCAAAGCAACCAAGCTCATCCGCAGAGAGCTCCCGTGCGTTATAGCCCTCGATATTTACAACCCTTGGATCGTCAAGAAGCTTTTTGTGGAGCTGTCCTTTACCCGAATCAACTGAATAAACCTGTGCCGCCCCCTTCTGCAAAAGGCAATCGGTAAAGCCTCCCGTAGATGCTCCAACGTCAATGCAACGCTTACCCGAAACGTCGATCTTAAAGCTATTGATTGCCGCTTCAAGCTTCAATCCGCCCCTACCGACGTAAACGTCCTCCTCGGTTATCACGACCTCATGCTCGCGATCCACGATCTCCTCAGAGGGCTTTGAGACCTTCTTTCCGTCAATAACGATCTTCCCCTCCGATATCAGTCGTGCCGCACGCGTGCGGCTATCAACAAATCCGTTGACGGTCAAATAACTGTCCGCTCTCATATAAGGGAAACTCCGAATGCAGGTATCAGAGTCAGAAGAAGCGCGACAGCAACACCGACCAGAGCACCTGCGAACACCTGCAGAGGTGTGTGTCCCGCAAGCTCACTGAATGCCTTTTGAGTAAGCGCAGGATCGTTTTTTGCTTCTGCAAACTCCTTGAATATTGCATTGAGTGCCTTTGCGTGCTCTCCGACCTGTCTTCTCATTCCCATAGCATCGCGGATTACTATCATCGCCAAAATAAAGCTTATCGCAAAATATCCGGAACCAACTCCAAACTTCACTCCGCAAGCGGTAAGCAAACCTATAACCGCCGCAGTATGTGACGACGGCATTCCACCGGTCCCGAAGAAAAACTCCGTTATGGTGAATTTTTTAACCTTGAATACACCGGTTATTGCTTTTAATATCTGAGCAACTACCCAACCGCAGCCCGCACTGATAAGCGCGTAGTTCGTTGCCATTTCTATAACAAAATCCATTTTATAAATCCTTTTTTATTTTTTTCTGTCACAAAGATATCCCGCAAGCTCAACAAGTCTTCCCGAGCCCTCATAACCCGAGATGCACCCTATCGCCTCGCGTGTCAATCTCGACGCATATTCATGAGCTTCTTCTACCGAGAAAAAGCTCATAAAGGTCGTCTTGTTGCTGTCCTTGTCAGATCCAATGTTCTTTCCAAGCTCCTCGTTGGTCGAGATCACGTCAAGAATATCGTCTATTATCTGAAAAGCAAGGCCTATCTTTTGCGCGAACACCGTAAGCTTTTCGGTCATTTCGTGATTAGGCGCATATCCTGCCGCAAGACAGCCAAGCTGTGCGGAGGCACATATCATAGCTCCCGTTTTTCCAAGATGAAGCTCAATGAGCTCTGCCTCGGTAAGCTCATGGCTCTCTCCGTAGAGATCCATGACCTGCCCTTTTATCATACCGTAGCTTCCTGCCGCCCCCGACAAAATTGCAACCGCCGCCGCGGCACAGTCTCCCGTAACGTGAGGGTTCATCGCACAAACGGCAAATGCATCGGTCAAAAGTCCGTCGCCGGCAAGGGTTGCATACGCCTCCCCGAAAACCTTGTGATTCGTGGGTTTACCGCGGCGCAGATCGTCATTGTCCATACAAGGAAGATCATCGTGGATAAGCGAGTAGGTATGTATCATCTCGATAGCGCACGCAAAAGGCAATGCCGCCTCCACCTTGCCGTCAAGCATCTTGCAAGCTTCAAGAACCAATGCGGCTCTTACTCTTTTTCCACCTGCTAATAGACTGTATCTTTCAGCCTCGTAAAGCACGCTTGCGATACCGTCTGTTTCTGGATATATCTTTTCAAGCTCGGAATTAACAGCCTCCGCATCCTCGCGAAGCATATCGGCTACAAGCTCTGCATTATATTCAATCATATCTTCTTCCTTTCGCAGTATTAGGAGTTAAACGTTCCCTCGGGAACGGGTACTACCTCGATCTCTCCGTCCTTGCCTTGTTGAAGTATCTGTATCTTTCTTTTAGCCGCCTCAAGCTCCTCGGAGCAACGCGCCACAAGCCCGATACCCTCCTCGTAAAGCTTAAGGGATTTGTCAAGCGGAAGCTTCTCGCTCTCCATCTCCGAAACTATCTCTTCAAGCCTTGCCATAGCGGCTTCAAGGCTAACCTTTTTCTTTTCTGCCATATTATTTTCCCACCTTAAGTGTTATTAGCTTTTTTCTCATTGACCGTAGCGGATATCTCACCGTCGGACAGCTTGACGAAAATTCCGTCACCCTTATCTACGTCTGCAACCGACGAGATTATCCTTCCGTCCTCACCTTCGACCATACTGTATCCGTGAGACAAGACCGCAAGAGGATTTACTCCCTCAAGCCTTGTGCAGATCATTCTTAATTCATTTTCCGCAACGTCAACAGCACCTTGACCAAGAATGTCGAGTCTGTTTTTCAGCATAATAAGCGATGTTTCCCTATCCTTTAACTGTTGTATCGGAGATGCAAGCTCTATGCTTTTGTGCATGACCGCAAGCCTATTTTCAAGCTTTGAGACCCTGCCTCCTACCAAGCTATCAGCCTTATATTTCAACTGCTTAACTCTCGCAAGCATTGAGACCGTGTCGGGAAAGGCGAGCTCTGCCGCCGCACTCGGTGTCGGAGCGCGCAGATCCGCGACAAAATCGCATATCGTAAAATCGGTCTCGTGTCCGACCGCGGAAATAACGGGGATCTCCGACTCTGCGATGGTCCGCGCAAGAGTCTCGTCGTTGAAGCACCAAAGGTCCTCTGCCGAGCCTCCCCCGCGTCCGATAATAATAACGTCAACCTTGTGTCTGTTATTAAAAAACAGGATCCCACCGGTAAGACTTCTCGGTGCAAGCTCACCCTGAACGTAAGACGGATAAATTACTATCTCGGTAGCAGGACTTCTTCGCCCCGAAACGTTAATAATATCGTGAAGTGCCGCGCCCGACGCAGATGTAATTACACCGACACTGCGCGGAAATTTCGGGATCGGCTTTTTGCGTTCAACGTCAAAAAGTCCCTCCGCGGCAAGTCTTCTCTTTAACTGCTCAAACGCAACCGCGAGCGCACCTGCACCGTCGGGCTGCATATCGTCAATGATTATCTGACAGTCGCCGCTCACTGTGTACGACGAAATTCGCCCGTGAACGATTACCTTCATGCCGCTCTCAAGTCGGAATTTGAGCTTTGCCGCATTCGAGCGGAACATCACCGCGCGAAGCGACGAGCTTTCATCCTTCAAGGAAAAATACAAGTGTCCCGAAGAATAATTGCTCTTAAAATTTGATATTTCACCTCGCAGAAAAACGCTCTTCAGGACTGCGCTCGATTCAAGCGTCATCTTGATATATTCGTTTATCTGCGTGACGCTGAAGATCGCCTGATCCTGCATACCGTTCTCCCTCCAAGGTTATTTGTTATCTGAAAAATAAGTATTTCTGCAAAGCAGAGCTATTCCCGCGGCATTGTCCGCTGAAAACTCGGGTGCTGAAAAATATACGTTTCCAAGAGACTCAAGCCTTGCGGCAATTCTCTTGTTACTCATAACTCCACCAGCAAAAATCACGGGAATCTCGGGATATTCATCGCGCAGATTCTCGGTAAGCTTTTTGAGCGTGTCCGCAATAAAGTCAAAGCAAAATGCACTTGTCGCCGCACGGTCTCCCGTCTCTCTGTAAAGCTTTTCTGCCAGATTTTCAAGCCCCGAAAGATTACACTCAAGACCCTTGACCGATATTTTCCCTTTTCTGTACGGCTGACCCGCGCAGATCGACTCCATCTCCTTGCCGCACGGAAAGCGTAATCCCATCATAACACCCGTACGGTCTATTGCCTGCCCTGCGTTCATATCCGCACTGCCGCCTATCTGTCTGATCTCAAATCCTGTTTCCTTTGGAGTAACTAGCAATAGCTCGGTCGTTCCACCCGATACGTGAAATGCCGCAAAAGGCTCTTTCTTCTGTAATAGCTCGGTCATACCGGACGAATACAGCGCCGCCATAACGTGACCGTTCTGATGAGAAAAGCTGTATTTCGGACAACCAAGCACCGCGCACGCGGTCTGCGCCGCCGCAACTCCCGACAAAAAGCAAGGCATATATGAGCCCTCAGCGTCTCTCGGAGTCGCCGAACAACCGACCGCCGCAATTTTCGCACCGTCGCCTATACTTTCAAGAAAAGCCTTAAGTTCTTGCATAATTACAGGAAGATTCTTTGTATGAGCAAACAGAGCGTCACTTTGTCTGAGTCCGCGCTCGCCCTCCTTAACGGGAAGTAATCTTTTTAAATTAAGCAGTACATTGCCGCCCTCGTCCGCCAATGCAACGGAGGTCGTATAATTGCTCGTATCAATGCCGAGAAACAATGATCTCTCAGGCATTTTCTTCGCTCTCCTCGCTCTCCTGCGTAAGCGATGCGGCAATTTCAGCAATATAAGCCTTTACGTCCTTGCCGTCGATATCCTTGAAAAGACCCGAAAGCACACCGTTAACAAACTGCTTTGCCTTGTCCTCACCGAACTTTACGGCAAGAGCTACCGCCTGGCTTATAGAGATATTCGGATGAATATCGTCCACAAACAGTATCTCGTAAATAGCGATGCGCAATACCGTTCTCGAGACTCTGGAAAGTCTTTCAGCCTTCCAGCCCTTCGAATATTTTGTAATAACCGCATCAACGATATCCGCGCGCGTGATAACGCCGAAGAACGTGTCCTTAATATATGAGTCTGCAGGAATATCTCTGTCCTGACAAGCGAGCTCGTATATCTCCGTCGGATTCTCACCGTTTTTGAATTCAGTCTCAAAAAGCAATCCGAACAGCAATTCTCTCGCCTCAGCTCTTGTGATTTTTGCCATAAAAATATCCTCCATAGCACAAATTATGCATGTTCCCTCGCCTTTTCATCGACGAGAAAACACAATTAGCCAATTATAGCTATTATACATCTTTTTTGCCAAAATGTCAATAATTCTTTCACATAAAAATACATAAAAAATGAAATTTTATACATTTTTTGTATAAAAAATAATCAAGCATAAATATTTTTGTTAGCTATTGAAAAAAGCATTCTTTTGTGATAGAATAAATATGTATTATCAAACAGAAAAGGAACAAATAATGAAAACAAAAGATCTCATAAAATATTTTCTCTGTTGCGGATCCCTGATATACACGGTAGGCTCCGTATTCATACTCTTAATCTCGCTCGGCGCATCCGAATCCGCATCAGCTACGATCCTTGCCCCCAAGCCCTTCCTTTTCTTTTTTGGATTTGCATATTTGATTGCGCTTGGAAACACTCTTTATAGGATAAACACATTCGCGAAACCGTTAAGAAGACTTCTCCACGCTCTCTGTTATGTCATCGGATTTTTCGTGTTCGTACTTCTCTGCGGAGTTGATTTTGCTTTTTCAGCTATCTTTACAGCTGTTTTTGCAGTAATATACGGTATTGTAACTGTGACTGCCGCCGTGATCCGAAATCAGATCAGCAAAAAACAAACACATAAAGCGGCAACAAGTACCACCACCTCGGAAAAGAACCCGAAGAGATCAACAAAATCAAAAAAGTCGGCAAAGGAAACCTACCAAAGCCGCTTTTCATAAAAAGGATTCAAAATGACAAAATACAATATATGGACAAAAGTCCTTTCCTTTCTCCTACTCGTCTTTCTTGTTGCGTGTATTGCTCTGTGTGTCCTTCTCGCCGTATTCGGAGTCAACCCCGAAATTATATCTGCAAAGTTCTTAAACTCAGACCGGTTACCAACACAACTTGAGGAGACCTACGATTATGGAGAAGGATATCTAAAAAGCATCGTTTTTATTTGCGATAAAACGTTTACTCCAATAACAAGCTACGAGGAAAATATCAGTCCCGATCAGATATGGACAGGAACCGACGGCACTCTGACACTCGACAGAGGCATATCGGGCGCGTCGGTCGTAACCGCGGGAAGACCCGACGGAATATCGATCCCGTCAGCTATTGAAAGCTCCAAGCCACAGTACGTGATCATCACGGTAGGTATCGAAAACGGTGTGAATCACTGCACCGAGGAGAAGTTCAAGGAATACTATTCAGATCTCGTTTCAAAGATCAAGACGGCTTCCCCCGACACAAAGATCATCTTGCAATCGGTATTTCCCGTATCAAAAAATGCGGAGAAAGAAGACCCTTCAATATCAAATGACAGGATCGACGCGGCGAACCGATACATCTCCTCTCTCGCAAAAGAACTCTCAGTAAGATACCTCAACACAGCCTCTGCTCTCAAGGGAGAAGACGGAAGACTCGACCCGAAATACGATTCAGGTGACGGAATAACGTTGAATCAGGACGGATTCCAAGCCATCGTTCAATATATAAAAACACACGGTTATAAATGATCAAACAATAATGCAAAAACCCCGATGCCGAAGCATCGGGGTTTTATTATATCGACTAATTCAAATTAAGATCAGTCTTCCTTTTTCTTAAAGGAGATAAGGCCTGCAGCTGCGATAGCAACTACTGCGATTGCGCCAACACCAACTACACCGCCGCATCCGTCGTTCGGCGCGGGAGCCTCGGTGGGCTTTTCAGGAGCCTTTGTGGGAGCCTCTGTGGGCTTCTCGGTAGGCTTCTCAGTGGGCTTCTCGGTAGGAGCATCTGTGGGCTCTTCTGTGGGAGCTGTTGTAGGCTCTTCTGTGGGAGCTGTTGTAGGCTCTTCTGTAGGAGCTGCTGTGGGAGCTTCTGTAGGAGCTACTGTGGGCTCTTCTGTGGGAGCTGCCGTGGGAGCTTCTGTAGGAGCTACTGTGGGCTCTTCTGTGGGAGCTGCTGTAGGAGCTTCTGTAGGAGCTACTGTGGGCTCTTCTGTGGGAGCTGTTGTAGGCTCTTCTGTGGGAGCTGCTGTAGGAGCCTCTGTAGGCGTGTCTACAGGAGCATCTGTGTCAACGGGCTCATCGGGATTAGCCTCTGCCTCGAGCATATCGTAGTATGCGTAGAAATATTCCTCCGCCTCTTCGATAGTTCTGAAGAACGCAACTTCCATAACGTCAAAGTTGTTTCTCTCGGGATCGCTTCCCTTCATGTTTCCAACAACGTCAATACGGATACCGTTGATTCTTCCGGTAATACCGTCGATAAGCGACCAGTCAAAGATGAAGAAGTTGTAGTAATCGTCATCAATGTAGAAAGGCTCCGAATGATAGTTAGGCTCACTCTTTGCAAAGTATCCTGCCTCCTGCTTGATATCACCGACAAGTGCAAAAGAGTTCAAGGACTCCTTGCAGATACATTCAGGGTCGACCTCACCGTCACCGTCACCGTCCTCATATTCACAGGTACAGAAGTTTCTGGTAATAGCAAGAACTATCGGGAAGTCCTCAACTGCATAAGATATATTGTTGTCTACAATGAACTTAACGTTAGCCTGGTTAGATGTGTTAGCAAGAATGTTAACACTGTTATCATCTTTAACAACGATAACGTTACCCATTACGGATGAAGGCTTACCTGCAACATTGGACTCGTTTTTGAGACCGTTAAGGATAATAGCGGGATCACCTTCAGCGATCTCGCTGGGATCCATCAAATCAGCAACCTCGTTGGTGTAAACCTCGGGAGCTACGTATTCTTCACCGGTTGCAACAGGGGTAGTTGCATCTTCCGCAGACTGACCGTACTTAAGGATTGTGCACTTTGCTGTACCGCCGGTCTTGCTGTTCTGAAGTGAGAAGCCAACGTAAAGCTCGTTATCGTTAGCCTCCAATACTCTATTGAGAGCACTGTTATACTCGTCGGGTGCCTGAACACCGTTTATGTAAACGATACAGTCCTCGTTACCGTCGTCCCACTTTACCTCGAGAGTAAGAATGGGGCAACCGTTCTCGTCGAACTCGTAGTTGTAGGAATCTCTATCGTTGGTAGGATTCTTGCATTCAATTCTCTGTCCCTCTTCCTCGTCCTTATACCACACGAAGTTGGACATAGCACCAAGCCAAGTCTTCTTATCCTCTGCATTATAGTTGGGGTTTACATACTCACCGGATTCTTTATCCAATGTAAGACCTTGGATACGGATAAGTGTCTCAACACCGTAACCGTAGTCATCACCCTGCTTACCAAGCTCAACGTTTTCCTGGTCCCAAAGGCTGAAGCCGAACCATTTGTCGTCTGCGTCATAAGAAAACTCATCAACTCTTACCTGAAGGTAAACACCTTCGGCAAGATATACGGGCTCAGATGTCTGGAAAGTTGCGTAAGGGTTAGAGTCGGGCCAGATGTGTTTGCCTTCCTCATCAACCGTTACCATTGTAAGTCCTTCTCCGGTGATATACTGATAACCGGGTACGGAGTGCATAACGTCCGCATATCCGTCAAGATACTGAGACTTGATTGCATAGATCGACCAATCGCCGTCTGCTGCCGAAACGGTTACGACCGCTGCAACGAGAGTAGCAACGAGCATTGCCGCAACAAGCAACACTGAAAGAATTTTTTTCATAGTTTTTCTCCTTTAAAAACTTTTTTGCAAAAGCATCTTTTGCTCTATAACATTTTAGCATATCGGTGTCAAAATGTAAATTCGCAATATTGACAAATTCGCCTGATTTTAATTGTGCTATTTACACAAACGAGAAAAAAAGTTTTAGTAAATTATTCACAAATTCATTTTTACTTCACACTTTAATCACAGATAACTCAAAAAAGCAGCGCACAGGCGACTCTTCCATTTATAACCGGCTGTGTGAATTCGTATAGATCTCGATGTAACTATTCAGTGGAGATGTTAAATTGCAATTTAGCGGTCTGTTAAGCCTTCCCCAGCGGAGAAGGCTATTCGCAACCGTTCGACAAATCAAAATTTGATGTGACGGCTGAATAGTTCATTCAACGGTTCCGTTCTTTGCTCCGGTCTGGAGAGAAAAGCTTACGTATGCCTGACCGTCGTTGTCGTCACCGTCAAAGAAATCCGTCACCGTCTGGCAGAAGGTCTTGTTAAGAGCCTGACCGTTTATGATGACCGTGTATCCGTTAGTTATGCTCCATGTGATCTGAAGAGTATATATGGCGCAGCCGTTTTCATCATACTTATTCTCAAAGCTTGAGTTTGCCGTTTCCCCACCGGTTACAAGGCTGCCTCCAACCGCGGTGTGATGGTTCAACTGGAACGTCGCAATGTCCTTAGTATTTGTACCCGTTCTAAGCAACACCTCGGCACCGAGAGGCTGAGTGTCATTTGTATTCGGGAACTTATCGACTCTCTCCTCCCAGATGTTGAAGCCAAACCATTTATCAGACTCATACGTGAAGTTATCGATTCTTACCTCCATATATACACCCTGACGCAGATCGACCTGATCTTTTGTCTGGCATATTCCCCATGCTCTTGAATTACTCCAATCCGTGGGGATCATGTGAAGACCGTCAGTCGTGTACTCGTATCCGGGAGCGGCAATAGGATCACCTGGGTCGATATCCTCGTATGATCCTCTTCTGGCATATACGTTCCATTCACCGTCACCAAATGCCGCATAGGCTGTAACGTTCATCGCAACGATGAGTGTCAGCACCATAGCCAGTGCAATTATCAATGATAAAACCCTTTTCATAAGCATCTCCTTGCTTCGTTTTTCGGATATTCTCCGTATGTTAATATTTTAACACACATACGGCAATGTGTAAAGGTCAAAAACCTACAATTTTGAGTAGGTATTTTTAGTTCTTTTCACCAACAGTCATCATTTGCAGTTTTGCCCCTGAACAAGATTCAGGGCGTACATCTTCTTATCGATATTATTTATCACCACCGTCTTTTTCCTGCTCCATTCGGGAGCCAACAGCTCGCTCTGCATTCCGTCACCCGTAAGCCTGCCGATAACGGTATCTTCCGGCAAAATAGTCAGAGCCTCTACCACCGTATCAACGTAATCTTCCATGCTCATCGGGTTATATTCGCCTCTTTCGTATATCTCGGCAAGACGCGTTCCGCGTATCACGTGTAAAAGATGTATCTTGACCTGCTCGGGATGAAGCGATGCCACGTCCTTGACGGTCTGAATCATCATTTCTCTGTCCTCCCCGGGCAGACCGAAAATGATATGCACGCAGATATTGATCTTCTCCGATGCACGACGAAGCCTCTTATAGCCTTCGACAAATTCCGAAAAAGTGTGTCCGCGGTTGATTTTTTTCGCCGTATCATCATTTGAGGATTGAAGCCCAAGCTCTACCGTCAGCGTAGTACGTTCGGCAAGAGAGCAAAGATAATCAACAGTGCTCTCCTCAAGACAGTCGGCACGGGTAGCAATATTCAACCCGACAACTCCCTCCTTTTGCATAAGGGGTTCTATCTTTTCTTTGATGATCAAAGTCGGTGCATACGTGTTTGTATGAGCCTGGAGATACGGGATATACTTGTCCGTCTTCCATTTTGACGAAAGCTGTGCCTTGACTATCTCAAATTGCTCGTCGGTAGGCAAAAAAGCTTCCGCGGCAAAGTCTCCGCTTCCCCTCGGAGAGCAATAGATACACCCTCCGACACCGCATCTTCCATCGATATTCGGACATGTAAACCCCGCGTCTATCGGGATCTTCATGCATTTTCCTCCAAACGTCTTGCGCAGATAATAATCGTACGTATAGTATCTTTTATTTGTGTCACTGTATTTGTACGGGTTTTGAGTCACCTGTGTTTCCTTCATTTACTCTTTTCCCTCCTTTGTTGAAAATATAGGCGACCTTTACAGCCGCCTATTCTTTTCGCTATTTACTTGGTTTATACATTCAGATATTTTTCGCACGTAGCCATCTTCACACAGATAACAAAGAGCTTCATAGCCTTCTCAAGATCCTCAAGTGACGGATATGTCGGTGCAATTCTGATGTTGGAGTCGTCGGGATCATAACCGTAAGGATAGGTCGCACCGACCGTCGTCAAGGTAAGACCTGCCTCCTTTGCAAGCGCGTAGGTTCTCTTCGCGCATCCCCTTTCGGTGAAGAAGCTGATGAAATATCCACCGTTTGGATTCGTCCAGCGAGCAATGTCAAGATCGCCAAGCTCGTCGTTGAGATATTTCTTGACAAGAGCAAATTTTGGCTCGATTATAGCCGCATGCTTTTTCATGTGCGCCTTGATATTCTCCGCGTTCTTGAAAAAACTCACGTGACGGAGCTGATTGAGCTTATCAAAATTGATGGTCTGAGCCCCCATTATCGCCTTGATCTGCTTGAGATTGTTCTCACTCGCCGCCATAAGCGCAACACCGCCGCCGGGGTAAGTGATCTTCGAGGTCGAATAGAAGCAAAGAACCCTATCGGGATGTCCTGCATCACAGCACTCGGCAATAATGTCAATAAGCTCGTCGCTCTTGTCGTAAAGATCGTGGACCGCATACGCATTATCCCACATGATGCGGAAATCGGGCGCGGCGGTCTTCATCCTGGCAAGACGGCGAACGGTCTCTGCCGAATAGGTAATACCGTCGGGGTTTGAGTATTTCGGGTTACACCAGATACCCTTTACCATACTATCCTTTACAATTTCCTCGACCGCGTCCATATCGGGACCGTCGGGGGTCATATTGACGTTGATCATCTCAATTCCGAGCGACTCGGTTACTCTGAAATGACGGTCGTAACCGGGCACGGGGCAGATGAACTTGACCTTTCCCTCCTTGCACCACGGTCTCTCACTTCCGCAAACGCCGTAAAGCATCGCGCGTGCAAGAGTATCGTACATAAAGGTGAGTGACGAGCTTCCGCCGAGAAGGATATTCTCGGAGGGGATCGTCAAGAGTTCGGAGAACATCTTGTGCGCTTCGGGTACACCCTCGAAAAGACCGTAGTTTCGGCAATCAAAGCCCGCCTCGGTCTTGCAATCCTCCGCACCGTTCAGCGCAGTGAGAAGTCCGTCCGAGAGGTTAAGCTGCTCGGTGCAGGGCTTTCCTCGGGAGATGTCAAGCGACATACCCAGCTTCTTAATTTCTTCATATTCAATCTTGAGACCGGCATAAACGGCTTCGAGCTCTGCACGGCTCATTTCACAGTATTTCATCAAAAAAGGCTCTCCAAACTATAAATATTTCCGCTATTTTTAAGCATATGTGCCATTATACCACAAGGTTACGCAAAAAGCAAGAGCTTTTTTCATTTTTTGCAAATTTTTTTAAATTTTATCAACTTTTCCAAAAAACGCGTGCAATTTCTGCAAGAGAGCGTGCATTTCCTGCAAATTTTGCGTTTTTCCACTCATTCGGAAACAAATGTGTATACTTCGGCTCGGAATATCTGTCGTCTATCAGAACGGCTATTCCCTTATCCGTCTCGGTCCTGATAACTCTTCCGACTGCCTGGAGTATCGAGTTCATTCCGGGATAGGTGTAGGCATAGTCGTATCCGCATCCGTTCTTCTCTTCGTAGTAGTCGCGGATGATGTTATTTTCGTTTGAAAGTCCGGGCAATCCAACACCCACGCAAATAACACCGATCAGTCTGTCACCCGGGAGATCAATTCCCTCGGAAAAGGACCCTCCGAGCACGCAGAATGCAATGCGAGTTTTTCCGTCATCCTTAAACGAGGCAATAAATTCGTCCTTCTGTGCGGACGTCATTCCCTTCGTCTGCTCAATGATGCGAACCTTCGGGTATTTAGCCTCGAATATCTTTTTAACCTCACTCATATAGCTGTATGATGGAAAAAACACCATGTAATTTCCGGGCTTGGCTGAAACCGTAGCGGCAATACAGGAAGAGATCTTCTTGTGCGAGGTCTCCCTGTCCTCAAACCTCGTGCTTATCCTGTCAACCACCGCAACACAAAGATTTTCGGGTGGGAACGGCGAGCGGAAGCTGACAGAAACAGTCTTCTTTCCGCCGCCTAAAATATCCGCAAAATAATCCGTCGGGGTCAAGGTCGCAGAAAACAGGATCGACGCACAAGCGCGGTCAAGCGCATGCGAAAGCTCGTTTGCGGGGTCAAGACAATAAAGCAGGAGCGACACATCCTTGCCCATCCGAGTAATAAACGTAATATATCCCCTGTCATATCTCTCAGCGATCTTTCCGTATTCAAATATTCTGAAACTGAGATCCTCCGCATATAGCGCGGCAGGATGATCGGGATTCTTCTTTACCCAGCCGTCGCACTTCTTGCTGAAGGACAGCAGACTCTCGGTAAGACCTTCGGGAAGCTCCCGTGAAACACTGTACCCCGTTCGCATCCCGTCCTGAGAATAATGCGTGTCCTCGCAAAGCCTTGACAGGCGATCAAACTCACCTATAACCGAGAGACAAGCAGAATTTAGCGGCGAGTCCTTTTCAAGCATACCAACAAGAGCCTCAAAATCACCCTTCGAGAGCCTTGATGAAAACATCTCGCGTGCTCGGTCGGGCAGATTGTGCGCCTCGTCAACAAGGAAAATGTATTTGTCTTCTCTATCCCCGTCAAAGTATCTTTTTAAATAAACTGTTGGCGAGAAAACGTAGTTGTAATCGCAGATTATCACGTCGCAGAGCTCGCTGAGATCAAGAGAAAGCTCGTACGGACAAACGCGGAACTTCTCCGCAACCTCAGATATCCTTTTCGCATCGTAAGCATCTCCCGATGCAATGATCTCCGCCAAGGCAAAGCTCACCCTGTCGTAATAGCCTTCAGCATACGGACACATCGCAGGATTGCAATTTGAAGAGAGCCTGCCACCCCTCAGCTTCGCCGCCGCGTTTTTACACATACTCTCCCTTGACGAGATGATGCAAGTCCGAAGTCCGACACCCGCACCGTTCATTTTCGTCATAGCCGAGAATGCCTCGCGGCGTATGCTCTGCTTTGACGTGAGGTAGAATATCTTGTCAGCGACACCCTCTCCGACGCATTTTACAGACGGAAAAAGAGTCGAGACCGTCTTCCCTATTCCCGTCGGTGCCTGACAGAAGAGCCTCGAGCCGTGCTTTATATCCCTGTAGCATTCCTTTATCATCTCACTCTGACTTTCGCGCAAGGTCTTGTAAGGAAATACCGCATTCGCGGCAGACGGGATCCTCACACAAGCTCTGTCGCGCAAAATATGCGCTCTCCAAAGGATCTTCGATAGCATCGCGGTGTAATTGTTGCGCAAAGAGGCAACGTCTTTAGTCTGATCAAGGATCTCCATATCCCCCTCATCAAGATCAAAGAAGATCTGCCTCATTTCAATTTTTTCAACCTTCTTCGCCGCGGCAAGCATAAAAGCGTATACAGAGAGCCTTACCTGATGGTATTTTTCCTCATCAATGCTTGTTATCTTATCAGGAGCCCCAACTCTCACTTCGTCGACTGCATATCCGCTGTCCCGGCATAAAACACCGTCTGCATATCCCGTGACCGTCAGATACAACCCGTCAACCTTCGCGGTATGCGTAAGCTCAACTCTGTCGTAGTATCTCATCCCAAAGGTAAGGTGTGCCCTCTCGTATATCTTCGCGTGATCCTTCGCGCGTTCGTGAAAACGTCTGCCGACTGTGCGGTTGTCAATGCTGCCGCCCGTAAGACATAAAGCGCACAGCTCTTCGACTGTTAACTCAACCGCATCGGTACTTGGATTGTATTTCATAAGGCAACCTCCCTTCTACATATTATAGATATATTATAGCATTGCACGCATAACTTGTCAACGGCTTTTTGTGTGACGGTCGCTTGTTGAAAGCTTGAAAATTACCATATTTTTAGGGGTTACATTTTTTCAGCCTCCGTATTATAATAGTAGTATAACAAATCGTACGATCTTACAGGAGGTAATATATGGAGCTTATACCTATCAACGAATCAAAGATAAAGATCATGCTCGACGAGAGCGACATGAAGGAATACAACATCGGAGACGAGGCAGACTGTGCAAACAGCGAGACAAGACTGGCAATACGCCACATACTCGATCGCGCAAAGGATCAGATAGGCTTCAATACCGAGGGCTCGGAGATATTCGTCCAGCTGTACACGTCGAAAAGAGGCGGATGCGAGCTCTTCGTCACCAAAAGCACGATCTCTTCCGACGCGATAGTTGCATCGACCGCCGCGCCCGAGAAAAAGATCAAAAAGCGCGGTGAATCCAATATTCCCAAAGCTCTCCCAAATTCCCACACTCTTCCCGCTCGGATACAGGGAGCGCAAAAACCGAAGAGAACCGATGTCGGAAAAGCTTTTTTTTCCTTTGATGATCTCAGCTCACTGTGTAAGGTGTGCGCCCTGCTTGAAAGAATGCACCTGTCTATTGACGGAAGTGCGCATAAAGGGGACGACGGGCTCTACTATCTCTGCCTCGAGGGTGTCGACCTCAACGAATATGCCAGGCTTAACAAGATAACCTTCATACTTGAATACGGAGAACGCGAACGGGGCTACGACACATCTACATACATCGAAGAGCACTCCACCCCTATCTGCCGCGCGAACGCAATAGGAACTCTATCACAATTTTGACGCTCATTGCAAAAAATCTGCTTCAACACTTGAAAAACGCGGATATATCTGTTATAATATACCTTGTATTGAACTTTAGACGTATTTTGAAAGGAATCAAGGTATGAGCTGGGATGAGCTTCAAAAAAAATGTGCAGAGTGCGAAAAATGCGAGCTCTGCAAAACAAGGACTAATTGCGTATTCGGAACGGGAAACCGCAATGCCGACCTTCTCTTTGTCGGAGAGGCTCCGGGCGAGCAGGAGGACCTGTCGGGTATTCCCTTCGTAGGTCGTGCCGGACAGCTTCTCGATAAATTCCTTTATGCCGTAGATATAGACAGAGAGGACGTATACATAGCAAACATTTTAAAATGCCGTCCCCCGAAAAACCGCGATCCTCTCCCCGAGGAGGAGGATGCTTGCATCGAGTATCTTCGCGAGCAGGTCGCACTCATAAACCCGAAGGTCATAGTCTGCCTCGGGCGCATATCGGCAATGAGACTGATAAAGCCCGACTTCAAGATCACAAAGGAACACGGTCAGTGGTTCAAAAAAGGCAATTATCTCATGACCGCTGTCTACCACCCCGCAGCACTTCTGCGCGATCCCCGTAAAAAAGAGGATATGCTTGAAGACATGAAAAAGATAAAGGAAAAGCTTTCGGAGACGTAAAAAATGAATTTCAACGCACTGTATATCGTAGTCGCAACGCTGACCGTTCTTCTTGCCATCGGTTTTCTCTGCCGCAAGGTAGGCATTATTGACGACGTAGCGTCAAAGCGACTTTCAAAGCTCATACTTATGGTCGGACAGCCCGCAATGATCATTCACTCAATGGCAAACGCGGAATACTCCGATGAAAACGTAAATACCGCACTGATAATGCTCGGTCTTGGCTTTGTCTTTCACGCATTGCTCGCCGCGCTTGGCTTTATCTTCGCACTTCCTTATAAGAAAGTACCCGATGAAGAAAAGATAAGCGAATTCTCGTTTATGTTTGCAAACTGCGCGTTTATCGGCTTCCCGATATTCGAGGCACTCATAGGTCCGATCGGACTCTTCATGGCGTCCTTCCTCACCTTCAGCTTCAACATCCTGCTCTGGACCTGGGGACTCGGAATATTCGCGCGCGGAAGAAAAGACATAAGACTCAATCTCAAAAAAGTATTCTTGAACTTTGGAACGGTCCCTTGCGTCATCGGACTTATCTTCTACCTTCTGAAAGCTCCGCAAATAGGAGTTGAGATACCCCAATTTCTCATGAAGGGTATGGGATATCTCTCAAACCTCTGCACACCGATCTCGGTGCTTGTCACAGGCGCGCTCATTGCCACACAAAGCCCCAAAAAGATATTCTGCACCTGGAAGCTCTATTATTTCAATATAATGAAGCTTGTCGTGCTCCCCTTGGCAGTTTGTCTGATTTCGAAAATACTTCTCATACTCCTTCCCTTCGAGGGACTTGAGATATATGCGATATTCGCAACCGCCGCCGCGGCTCTTCCCGCAGCGTCCTCGGTCACGATGATGAGCGAGACCTACGGACTCGATTCGGGCTATTCCTCACTTATCGTCGGAACAACATCGGTACTGTCGGTGCTGTCACTGCCACTCACATTATCAATTGCACAGTGGATATTTTCACTGTAAACAAAAAAATGAAGACTTCAACAGAAGTCTTCATTTTTTATTTATTGGTATCGTTATTGTAAATAATCTCATCGGGGAGATAAAGATTCAACTTTTCCTTTGCAATGCGCACGATATAGTCGTAGTCAACCGGGCAATCAATAAGATATTCAAGCTTTTCTACCTCAGCCTCGTATTCGTTGACCTTGTCCTCAAGTGCCTCCTTCTCGCGCTGAAGCTCACTGTATCTCATAAGGGCGGTCGTAAAGGTGGCTATCGCGGTAATGACGAGTACAGCAAGCAGAATCCTTGCCACGACCTTGACGTGCGGTGCCTTCATTCCTTTTTTTATCGAGCGACCGAGCTCGCGCTCGCTATCCGATATCTTTTTTTCCTCCAAAGCTGACCCTCCCTTCCTTTTTGTATCCTTTCTCGCAAGGCTCTTGATGAGGAGCCGACAGTTCGTTTACACTGTGGTCCTCCTCCAGAAAAATCCCCGCAAGTCTTTTGATCAAAATCCTTTCCTTTATTCTACCAATTATTTTCCCGATTGTCAAGCCGTATAGCTTAACAAACAAAAAATTTATTGCATGAAGCGGAAGAATCAGCAGATCAACAATCTTTTTCAGTATCAGCTTCAGAAGATTTGCAAGCCACTCGACAGCTACCGCAGTCAGACTGCCAATAGATATCCTATAGATAAACAATCCAACCGCCATACAAATATAAACAATACCTCGAAATGCCCCTCCGCACATCTCAAATGTGATCAGTATTCCACAAGCTGCAAACAGCAGAAAAAACAAAAGATCCGAAAAAAACGTAGTAATGACTGCAAGGACCGTCCGCACCCCCCTTTTCTTTGAGGAAGGGGTGATAATACACCGAATAAATCTTGCTATCTCATATATCACACCAAGAAAAACGCCGCACAAAAAAGAAGCCAGAGCAAGTGAAGCAATAAGCTTCTGCGAGAGATCGATCAAAGCTCTCCGCCTCCTTTACGCATCAGACCGCCTTGAGAAAAGTCCGCGCTTGACCGTTGGCCTTGCATCATAGTAATAAACGCCGTTTATCTTCCCCGTGATCTCGACCACACCCTCACCTGTATTAAGAGTAGTGACCCTGAGCCCCTCTCCCTCAATAGCCATATTGCCAAGCGGAGTGTCAAGCGCAACACCGCCCTCATCAAAGCTTATGACCTCGCTCACTCCCCTTATCTTCATTCCCTCTCTGTTTTCGGAATAAAACCAATGTATCTTATTATCTCCGGACTCAAGCATAAAAAGAACCTCCGCATACAGCACCAATTGGTACATTATATGCGGAGGTCTTCAAGGTTATTCAATCACTTCATAAAGCGAGGACGCATCGGCTTTTGCGGTGAAATCCTTAACGTCAAGAACTCTGATCTTCAAAGTCCTCTGTCCGAACGTCACCTCAATAACGTCCCCGACCTTAACGTCATACGACGCCTTGGCAGGTCTGCCGTTAACGCTTACGTGCTCCGTATCGCACGCATCGTTGGCAACCGTCCTTCTTTTTATGATTCTTGAAACCTTAAGGTATTTATCGAGTCTCATTTATTAGCCGTTAACTTTTTCCTTAAGTGTGCTGCCTGCGCTGAAAGCAACGTACTTGGAAGCGGGGATCTCTACAGCCTCGCCTGTCTTGGGGTTTCTACCTGTTCTAGCTGCACGAGCCTTAACCTCAAATCCGCCGAAACCGGTGATCTTAACGTCGTCGCCTGCTGCGAGAGCCTCTGCAATAACGTCGAGAACTGCGTCTACTGCTGCTGCTGCTTCCTTCTTAGTGATCTGAGCCTTTGCTGCTACTGCATCTGTGAGCTGTAATTTCTTCATGATAAACCTCTTTCTTTTTTATATATTTTTTTTGAACTTGCAAAACTGTGGTCAAAAGCACCACCTAAACGGCAAATTCACTTTATTTGTTTAGTTAATTATAACATATAGAAAATGAATTTGCAATACTTTTTTTCAAAAAATTAGGCAAAAAAACGAAAAAATTTGCATTTTTTTTGACTAATTTTCATGTTTTATGCTGTCCCATACCTCATCGAGCTCGGTCATAGTCATATTTTCAACGTTTTTTCCTTGTGCAATAACGGCATTTTCCACTTTTTCAAATCTGTCGATAAACTTGTTCGTTGCCCTGAAAAGAGCCTCCTCCGAGTCGACTCCCAGCTTGCGCGCAAGGCTGGTCACAGTCAGAAGAAGATCTCCCATCTCCTCCATTACAGCATCATTCTCGCCTGACTCCGCCGCAACCTTGACCTCTGCAATCTCCTCGTTGAGCTTATCGTAGACTGCGTCTACCGTCTCAAAGTCAAAGAACGAAGCCTTCTTGCCAACCTTTTGTGCACGCATAAGTGCAGGAAGCATAGGCGGAATAGATCTGAGCTTGTCGGTAAGAGTATTTCTCTGTTTTTCAACTCCCTTTATCTTGTCCCAATTTTCAAGAACGTCAGCGGAATTATCCAGCTTGAGCTCGCCGAAAACGTGGGGATGACGGTGAATAAGCTTAACGCATATATCGTTGGTTACGTCAGCAATATCAAATCTTCCCTCCTCGCGTTCTATCTGCGCGTGGAAGGTGACCTGAAGCATAACGTCACCAAGCTCCTCTCTCAAAAGCACTGGATCTTCGGTGTCAATAGCCTCAATGACCTCGTAAGTCTCCTCGATAAAGTCACGACGAATACTCTTGTGTGTCTGTTCTCTGTCCCAGGGACAGCCGCCCTCTCCGCGAAGCACCTCAACGACGAGTACAAGATCCTCAAACGTATACCTGTCCTTTGAAAGCAGGTAGTCTATCTTATTCTTTCTCTGATCTTCCATTTTTAAACTTCCTTATTATAAATTTTGTCAATTATGTATTTTTTCGGCTTTTCCCTGCCGTAATTTACTTATTTCATCAATTCTTATTACCTTGAATGAAAGGCATAATATCGCATATATCAAGGCACATAAGACTATTGCGCCAAGTGTCAGAAATGCCCCTTCTCCAAACCTTGCCTCTGCAGCCCCGTAAATTAGCTTCGATGCCCCGACCGAGATAGCCGCGGCACAAAACGGACGTAAAAATGACCGTTCAATGTCAATATTTCCGGGCAAATACTTTACGATATAATAAAAATTTATCAAGTTTATCGCAAGATCACAAATAAGCGTGCTTATCGGCGCACCCATAATTCCTATCTCGGGCATACCTATCAGCGCGTAAGCAAAAACAATTTTCAAAACTGCACCAACCGTCATAGCCGCGGTCGGTATGTGCGGTCTGCCGTAAGCCTGCAGAACAGCGTTGCCTACGGTAACAAAACAGGAAAGCGCTACCGACATTCCAAGCACCGAAAGAAGCGGTGCGGCAAGCTCAATTTCCGCCGTCTGCCCTGCAAATAACAGACCGAGTATCTCTTTTGAGAAAAGCGAAAGTCCAACTCCTATCGGCATGCTGATAAGGCAAGAAAGTCTCATGCCCTCATTCACGCTCTCAACCTGCCCCTCTCTGTCTCCGTCGGATATAGCACCGCCGAGCTTTGGGATAAGCGGAAGCGCTATCGAGCTGACAAGCGCGGGCGCGATCCCAAACAGAGGCACCGCAAGAGTCGTGTAACATCCGTAAGCAGAAAAAGCCGACTCACTCGTCTGCCCGAGCCCCTGGAGTCTGCGCAGGATCATCGTCATATCCACCATCTTGGTTATGCTGACGACTGCCGCAGAAAGTGTTACGGGAATAGCGGTTTTCAGAAGCGAACGAAGTATCATTCCTCTCGCCTTCTCTGACAGACCGACCGCGTTTTGATTCTTTTTCCTTTTAATTACCCATAGATAAAGCGACGACAACGCGCTTCCCACCAAAAGTCCAAGTACCGCAAAAGCGGCAACGACCTCGGTCGAATATCCGCACGCAAGTGCGACAGAAGCAAAGAGTATCCCGAGTAAAAGCTTTCCCAGTGCCTCAATGACCTGCGAGAGTGCCGTCGGAAGCATCTTTCCAAGTCCTTGGTAATATCCCCTGTACGCACTCGTCACACAAATAAAAAATACCGTAGGCGAGATCGCCATGATCGAGAAAAGGCACTTTCCTCCGCCTAAAAACAGCGCAAAAGGATAAGCCAGAATGAGCATGAGTATCATCCCGGCAACACCCAGAGAAACAAAGAGCCTTAAGGACACCTTGAATATCCTTTCGTCCGTACCTTCTCTTCCTCGGCAGCGCGAGATCATCACCGACATCGCAACAGGCAGGCCTGCTGTCGACACGGTGCAAAAAAGCGCATATATCTCATACGCAGAATTAAAATACCCCATGCCCTCGCTCCCCAAGAGTCTGAGCATGGGTATTTTGTAAACAAGTCCAATTATCTTGACGACGACGGCAGAGACCGAGAGCATCATCACACCCGACAAAAAATCCCGATTATTTCCTTGATTTTTTCTTCCGTGTAATTTGTCATTCTCAAGCCTTATAAGCTGTCCTGCCATTCATCCTCCGATATCAGTCGAAATAGTGCTCAATAACGTTTTTTGCGTTATACCTGAGCTTTTCCTCATCAATCGTATTATATGAGCCGTTCTCGTAAAGTATGTTGCCGTCGGACATAGTCATAAGCACGTCTGACTCGCTTGCACTGTAGCAAACCGTGGATTCAAGATCGTATGACGGAATGTTGTTTACAGAATCCATATCTATCAGGATAAGATCGGCTCTGTTGCCAACCTTTATCTCTCCCGTGTCAAGCCTGCCCTGCGCAATAGCACCGTTTTTCGTTGCACAACGGATCATCTCGCCGGCATTTGTCACTGCAGGGTCGCAGGATGCACCCTTGTGAATAAGTGCCGCATACTGAAGCTCACGAAGAACGCTCAAGCGGTTATTCGATGCAACACCGTCTGTTCCGAGAGTCACGTTGACACCCGCATCCATCATCTTTCTGTAAGGCATTATTCCGCTTCCAAGCTTGAGATTGCTTACGGGATTGTGAGCCACACTGACTCCCCTCTTCGCCATAAGCGCAATATCATCGTCACTGACGTAGACGCAGTGCGCCGCAGTTACGGGGAGCTCAAGAACTCCGCATTCTTCAAGGAATCGGGTGGGAGTCACACCGTGTCTTGCAATGCACTCCTCGTGCTCGCTCTTGGTCTCGGAAACGTGGATCTGAAAACCTGTTCCAAGCTTTTTGGTAAGGTCAGCCACGTATCTGAAGCATCCCTCAACGTTAGAATACTCGGCATGAAGCGACATATCGATCTTGATCCTTCCGTCAGCCCGACCGTTCCATCTGTTGAATACGTCAACAGACTCAAGAACTCTTAAGTCCTTCGAGAAATCCGCATCCTTGTCAAAAGAAACTATCGAGCGTGAAAGATTCGCCTTGATCCCGGTCTCCTCAACAGCCCTCGCCGTTTCATCAAGGAAGAAATACATATCCGAGAAAGAAACGACACCGTTTCTTATCATCTCGGCAATGGCAAGCATCGAGCCCGTGTAAACGCGTTCCTCGTTGAGCCTGTCCTCCGCGGGAAATATCTTCTCGTTGAGCCATCTCTGAAGCGGAAGATCGTCTCCGTATCCGCGGAAAAGCGTCATGGCGCTGTGACAGTGGGTATTGAAAAATGCAGACATCAAAAGGTTTCCGTTAGCCTCTATCACTCTGTCGGCACTCACATCATCCTTACCTATATAGCTGATCAGCTTGCCGTCGGTCAGAACGTTCACCGTTCCCTCGTACGCTCGGTCAAGCAATCTGACGTTCTTAAATAAAATACTCATCTCAAAATCCTCAAATCATTCCTCTGCGACGGTAAAACTCACGCGCCGCCTCTATCTTCTGCTCGGTCTTGTTGTCCGAAAGATACTCGTAAGGATATTTCGGAGCAAAGAATCTCTCTATCACGCGCGGACTTCCATCGCTTGGCGCATAGTCAACGAACTTCGAGACCGCACCTGCCCCGCACGCAAATATCGAATGTATCTCCTCCATCATATAAATGTTGTAATACCCCTTGTATCCGTCAAGTGAAAAACCGACGTTTTCGTAGTTTCCTACGGTGTTTTTCTGCCTGTACATATAGTAAGGCTGATAGCCCTCGTGCTGTGCGGTTATCTGCGAATAATCAACGCATTTTCCAACGTCACCGCCTCGGATCGAGTAAATATGACTGCAATTTTTCAGAAAATCGCTCGCCTTTTTAACACTGAAGGTATGTACCGTAATATTCTCGGGCTTGAGCGACACGATCTTGTCATAAGAAGCCGCAAAGCTTGAGAAATGATCTCCCGGCAGTCCCGCGATAACGTCGGTATTTATTATCTTTATTCCCGACTCGCGCGCTACGTCAAACGCACGAAGGAAATCCTCCGCCGTATGCGAACGACCTATAATTTTCAACACGTCATCATTAAGAGTCTGTGGGTTAACACTTATTCTGCTAACTCCCCTCTCCCTTGCGATCCTCATCTTATCGGCGGTTATCGTGTCGGGACGTCCCGCCTCAAGAGTATATTCCTCAAGCGTAGAGGTGTCAATATTATTTTCAACGATACCAAGCAACCAATCAAGCTGTCCGTTGTCAAGAATGGTAGGCGTTCCGCCACCGATATAGACCGTCTTCACGTTGAGTCCAAGCTCTCTGATCTCAGAGAAGGTCTTGTTTATCTCGTCGCCGAGAGCCACAAGATAGTCCGGTATAGTAGCCAGCAGCTTTTTCGACGTATATGACACAAACGAACAATACGCACATCTCGTCGGGCAGAACGGAATAGATATGTAAACACTGCAATCCTTCGGGTCGGCACGTTTAACGAATTCCGCCTCGTTGAGTGCCACCTCGGTAGCAAGTGCCGCCTTTTTGGGAATAACGAAATAGTCGCTCACCAAAGCCTTTTTGACCTTTGTTTTTGACATTCCGCTCTCAAGCATCTCGGTCGCAACCTTGGAGGGTCTTACGCCGACAAGCATCCCCCACGACGGACGGTATCCGATCACCTCGCCGCATACCGAAAGTATCGCATCGCCGACAGCAATCTTTTTCAGTCTGTCGCGCGTGATATCCTCTCTTGGCGGATATATCTTTTCGCAGGAAGCGTATTTTTCATCAAGAGAGAGCTCGCAGAATACCTTTACACCGTCTTCATCATCGTTGAGAGTGAGAGATAGCTCAGGTATCGCGCTTTCGTCAGTGTCGGGCTGCACCTCTTCCGAAAATCTCTCTCCGGGGAAAAAGATCATGCACAGAGTCTGCACGTAATACTGATTTATGTTTCCGCTTACGTTAAGCTTCATTTTAGTCTTATCCTGACTTTCCTTTTATTTTGTCAATCCTTCTTCTTTTTAAGGACCTCACTGTCCATAACTATGGTCACAGGACCGTTATTTACGAGCGAGACCTCCATGTGTGCACCGAAGACACCGCAGCCAACGTGCCTGAGCTCACGTCGCATAAGCGACACGAAATACTCATAAAGCCTGTCAGCCTCTGCGGGCGGCGCGCTTTCAAGATAATCGGGGCGGTTTCCGTGCTTGTAATTTGCCATAAGAGTAAACTGCGAAATTACAAGTGCCTCCCCGTCGATATTCCTAACCGAGAGATTCATCTTGTCATTCTCGTCGGAAAAGATCCTTAAGTTACATATTTTCGTCGCAAGCAAATCGGCATCGGCTTCCGTGTCACCTTTGGCAACTCCGAGAAGGATCATAAGACCCTCCGAGCAAGCGCCCTTGATCTCGCCGTCAACCGAAACGCTTGCATTTTTAACTCTTTGAAGTACCGCTTTCATAATTCACCTTTTCTTACGAGAAGCCTCTTCCGACGCTTTCAACGCCGCTCAGTGAACGCAATCTCGCAACGATAGAATTGTAATGGTCGATATTTTTACAGCTTATCTTAAGACTGATAATACCTCTTCCCTGCGTACGCTTCTGCGAATTGACCTGAAGGATAGCGACCTTCATATCCGCAAGTGCGACCGCAACGTCGGCAAGCATACCGACTCTGTCCTCTGTAAAGAGCTGGAGAAGAGCCTCGTAAACGTTCCTCGACTGATCCTGTCCGTCGGACTCCCAACGAGCACTCTTCCACCTTTCGGCATTCGCCTCGTTTTTCATATTTTCTATTACGTTGGGACAATCCTTCTTATGAATCGAAATACCAAATCCCTTGGTAACGAAGCCTATAACTTCGTCACCCGGGAGAGGATTACAGCATTTGGCAAACTTGACCTGACATCCGCTCTCACCGTCAACGATAATACCACTGTTAGACTTGAGATTTTTCGGTTTTACAGCCTTTTGCGTAATGGTCTCCTCTGTCACCTCAACAGCTTCAGTCTCGGGCTCAATAAGCTTGCTCGCCTCGTCTCTTATCTTGTTTGCGAGCTTATTTATGGAGATTCCTCCGTAACCCACACCGTTGTAAAGGTCGTCGGCACTTGCAAATCCGATCCTCTGCGCAATAGTAGACAGAATATCCAGCTTAGCCTGATCGTCAAGCTTGATATTCTGCTTGCGGAACTCTCCGTCAACGATCGCGCGGCCTAGCGAGATATTCTCCGCCCTCGTCTCCTTTTTGAACCACTGCTTGATCTTTGAGCGCGCCTCACTGGTCTTGACGATGTTGAGCCAGTCTCGGCTCGGCCCCTTCGTTGTAGAGGAGGTCAGTATCTCAATGATCTCACCGTTCTGAACGCCGCGGTCGATAGGAACGATCATTCCGTTTATCTTCGCGCCTATCATCTTGTTGCCGACTGCGGAGTGTATCGCATAAGCGAAATCTATAACGGTAGCACCTTGAGGGAGCGCGATAACGTCACCCTTGGGTGTGAACACAAAGACTTCATCCTGGAAGATATCGGTCTTGAGCGCGTTCATGAACTCATCGTGATCCTGCGCCTCGCCCTCAGCATCAATAAGCTTGGATATCCACTCAAGCTTCTTGTCCATATCCTCCTTGGAGGATGCACCCGATTTGTATTTCCAGTGCGCCGCGATACCGTATTCGGCAAAATGGTGCATCTCACGCGTTCTTATCTGAACCTCAAACGGTATACCGTCTCTTCCGATTACCGTTGTGTGAAGCGAACGGTACATGTTGGGCTTCGGCGTTGAGATATAGTCCTTGAATCTGCCGGGGATCGAGTTGAACATCTCGTGAATAATACCGAGTGTCGTGTAGCACTCAAGCTCGGTGTCAACAATAACTCTCACCGCGTAGAAGTCGTATATCTCGTCAAAGCTCTTGTTCTGGTTATACATCTTTTTGTAGATGCTGTAGACCGTCTTGATTCTTCCCTCAAGCGTGAAATTTATCTTGTTCTCGGTCAGCTTATCCGAAATGACCGAACGGATATTTTCAATTACGTTAAGGCTCTGACCGTACTTGCTCTCGATAGACTCCTTGACCTCCTTGTAGCCGATCGGGTCAAGGTGCTGTATACCGATATTCTCAAGCTCCTGCTTGATCTTCTGTATACCGAGACGGTGAGCCAGAGGCGCGTAGACCTGCATCGTTTCAAGCGCGGTCATGCGTCTCTTGTTTTCGGCTTTTGCCTCAAGGGTCCTCATATTATGCAAACGGTCGCAAAGCTTTATAAAAATAACTCTTACGTCCTTGTGCATAGCGAGAAGCATCTTACGAAGGTTCTCGATATGCTCCTCTTCCTTGTCCTCGATCTGCAAGGAAACGATCTTGGTAAGTCCGTCAACGAGTCTTGCCACGTCGTCACCGAATTTCTTTTCAATGTCCTTAAGGTCGACCTTGTCCGAGCAATCCTCCACAGTATCGTGAAGGAGCGCGGCGCAGATAGAGTCGGTATCAAGACCAAGCCCCGCAACGATCTCCGCAACCGCAAGAGGATGCGAGATGTAGGGCTCTCCGCTCTGGCGGAACTGACCGCAGTGAAGCTCGTTAGCGTACTCGTACGCACGTCTTATCTTCTCAAGATCGTAGTTTTTTCCCGAGACACGCAACACGTCGATCAGTCTGTTGCAATTAAACTCGGTGTTTACGTTAGAATTAGATTCCATAGTAATGCCTTTCCTCTCCGGCACTGTTGCACCGGCGTAAAACTTTGTCGGCTTTCGGGGATCGCCCCACGGTGCCGTGCCGTTATGCCCTGCAGAGTGATGAGAGCATCTTGTATGTTTCAGTCTGATCGATACTGCTCTTCTGAGCATTCTTCAAGACCTCAAACGCAAATATTTCCTCGCCGAACTCCTCAAACTCGCACACCTTCATATCGGCAAGTATCTTGATAATAAACTTGAGCTTAAGACAGCTGATCTCAACGTTCAACTGCTCGATCATAGCGCAGTGCAGATCTCTGTAGCTGTACATCGTGTGTCCGCACATCTCCTCGTATCGAAGAAATTTATAAACGTGAGCAACGTCGGCTCTTGACGGAATAACGTCCTCGTCCGAGCAAAAAGCTCCGCCCGACATTATCTCTGAAAATCTCTTACTGTCTCCCTCGTATTTTTTCTCAAGCTCCTCAGATAGCCTGATATCCTGAACGATGAGCTGAAGACTCTTCTGCCCTCTGAACTCATTTATCGCAAGCTGACATAGCAGATCAACGCTCTCGCCGAAATTGAAATCAAGAGCAGATGAAGGCATACCGAAGCAAACCGCAGTAAAGCTCTTGCCCGAGTGGCTGAGCATCAGCTTTGAGTGTTTTCCCGCACCCATTGAGATTATACGATCAAGCGTCATTCCTCTGACAAGGAAAAGAGGCGTCTGGTTAGCAACACCAAAGGGCTCAAGGAGTGCTATCTGATCGACAATATCCATACTCATCTCGTCGGGCTTGATCTCACAGTCAGCCTCACATTTCATAACGAAAACGTCCTCGGAGAGCGACTCTCTTGCATAGTCGTTTATCATTTTTCTGAACGCGTCGATATTGCATCTCATAACCGAAAGTCCGGCGGCAAGCTCGTGTCCGCCAAACTGAACGAGATGCTCACGGCAGTGATCGAGCGCGCCAACAAGGTTCATACCCTTAACGCTTCTGCCCGAGCCCTTACCGATATCGTGGGGATCGCTGTCCCCGTCGGTCGCTCCCGCAAATGAGATAAGGATGGACGGAAGCCCGTACTTTTCGGTAATTCTCGATGATACTATACCGATTATTCCCTGTTGCCAGGTATCATTTTCAAGAACGATGACCTTATCGCGCTTGAAATCGTGAGTCTCCTCTATCCTCTTGTATGCCTCCTCGGCAATACTGTTTTCCTCGCGCTGTCTTATAAGATTTATCTCACAAAGCTCATCGGCAAACTCGGCGGCTACGTTTTCATCGCTCGCAAGCAAAAGCTCGACCGCCTTTGATGCGGAGCTTATTCTTCCCGCGGCATTTATCCTCGGTGCCAATGAAAAGCTTATGTATCCCGAATTGATCTTTCTCTTTTTTGTATTTCTCTCTGCAACCCCTGTCGCAGGTCTGGTTAAATTGGCATTATTCGCGGCTTCGATAAGAGCTCCGAGACCGACTCTTGCACCCTCGTCAATAGATGCAAGACCAAGCTTAACAATAACTCTGTTCTCGTCAATAAGCGGCATTACGTCCGCAACGGTTCCGACGGCAACGAGATCAACGTATTTTGCACAAATATCCTTAACACAAGTCTCTCTGTCGCAATCGGGACGTCTCGATATCTCGTACGCGCATACGAGCTTAAATACAACACCCACTCCCGCAAGCTCGCAGAAGGGGTAATCGCAATCAGGCCTGTGGGGATTAACTACCGCACAAGCATCGGGAAGCTCGCCGTGGCACTCGTGGTGATCGGTGACTACGGTATCGATCCCAAGCTCCCTTGCATACTCGACCTCACCGTTCGCGGTAATACCCGTGTCAACGGTGACAATAAGCTTCGTGCCGTTTTCCTTGAGCGTGTCTATCGCACTCTTGGATACTCCGTAGCCCTCCTTTGCGCGAAGAGGGATGTAGTAGCTTACGTCAGCACCGATAGAACAAAGGTAAAGATAGAGCAAGGTCACAGACGTTACACCGTCAACGTCGTAATCGCCGTAAACGGTTATCCTGTCGCCTCTTGCAACCGACTCTGATATTCTCTTTACCGCCTTGTCCATATCCTTCAAAAGATAAGGATCGTGCAGCCTTGATTCATTCGGATTTAAGAATTCAGCACCGCTTTTGGCATCCGAATAGCCTCTGTTATATACAAGCCGCGCAACCACGTCGGAGACGCTAAGGTCACGCGCGATATTACTTATTGCGGTGTCGACCTCACTGTTTCCCGGCGTATACCGCAGAGACCACACCTTTTTCTTGTCGTTAACGTTCATTTTATCTCCAAATAATTTTATTCATTCATCAATCGGCAGGTGCAAACCTCTCGGCTATCGCCAAAGCGGTCTTAACACCGTCAACCGCCGCGCTCGTGATGCCACCGGCATAGCCGGCACCCTCACCGCACGGATAGATGCTACCCTTTCCGATAGCACGCATATCCTCTCCTCTGAGAATACGTACGGGAGACGATGTCCTCGTCTCCGCACCCGAAAGAAGCGCTCCGCTCATAGCAAAGCCCTTGATACGCTTGTCAAACGACAAAAGGCCGTATTTAAGCGAGGAAATGACGTAATCGGGTAATACGTCCTCCATAGATGCAAGCTTATAGCTGTTGCCTCCCATATAAGTGGGCATGACCTCGCGCGGTTCACTGCCGCGCTTGCCTTCGAGAAGATCTCCGACAGTCTGCACGGGCACAGAGTAATCTCCGCCTCCTGCAGCGAATGCCGCCCTCTCAATTTTTCTTTGATATTCTATCGCACCAAGCGCAAGATTTCCGTCAACAGACTCAAAATCCTCGGTCCTGATAGATACCGCAACCGCAGAGTTTGAGTTTTCTCCGTTTCGCGAGTAATGACTCATACCGTTGACAACAACTCCGCCCTCCTCGCTCGCCGCGGCAACGACCTCACCGCCGGGACACATGCAGAAGGTGTAGACACCGCGCTCACCCTTTGTGTCGGATAAAGCATATTCGGCAGCACCCAAAGAAGAAAGTCCGGCAAGCTTGCCGTAAAGAGCCTCCTCAATAAAGCTCCTCCTGTGTTCTATCCTTACTCCCACCGAAATGGGCTTGGCGATAATACTGAAATCCTTTTGCAGAAGCATGGAATATGTATCTCGCGCACTGTGTCCGAGAGCCAGAACGAGAGCCGAGCATTCAAAGTCACCTTGGGTCGTTCTCGCCACGGTGACACCGCCGCGCTCAACTATGTCGGTAAGCTTGCAACGGTATATGACCTCTCCGCCAAGTCTTTGTATCTCGGAGAGCATATTGTCAACGACTTCTCTGAGTATGTCCGTACCAATGTGCGGCTTTGCCTTGACCGTGACCTCTTCGGGAGCACCGAATCGGCGGAGGGTTTCAAGAACGTATGCACACTTCGGATCGTTTATCCTCGTCAAGAGCTTTCCGTCGGAAAAAGTACCCGCTCCGCCCGCGCCGAACTGAATGTTTGATTCGGAATCAAGCGTTTTCTCGGAATAAAATCTGTTCACAGACGTTACTCTGTCGCGAATGGAATCCCCTCTGTCGATTATGAGGGGCTTGTACCCGTTCTCCGCGAGGATAAGCGCGCAGAACAGACCCGCGGGTCCCATTCCAACCACGACGGGACGCGCCGCCATTTTTTCCTCGCCGAAACGAACGTTCAAGGATTCAAGCTCTACCGAGCGCGCGCCTATGGATGAAAACCTTTTTTCATCCCCTGCATCCGCGGCGCATCTCGCAGACACCGAATAAACGAGCCTGATATCGTCCTTTTTTCTCGCGTCAACGCTTTTCTTGAAAACGTTAAGCTCATACCGAGCAGGAGATATCCCCGCAGAGCGAAGCTTTTTTGAGGCAAGTGCCAAAGCCTTTTCCTCAGTATCAAACGGCGAGACCGATATCCCGTCAAGTACGTATACTCTGTCTGCCATCTTATTCTACTTTTTCGGTGAAGCTGATAGTGATCTGAATGCCATCGGTTACAAATACACCCTCGTCAACCAACTCGCTGGAGGTAAGATGTGAATCATCCTTTCCAAGCTCTGCCTTTTCAAGCTTTATCACGTACTCGGATACGTTCTTGATAAGGGACGGAGGGCCCCATACCTCAACAGCCTTGATGCTCGGAGTGGCAACAAGACCCGCTCCTTCACCAACCACGTTAACTCTGACGGGGATCTCCTTATGAGCGATCGCCATAACGTGCACGTTGATATTATCTGTGTTGTATTCGATCACGGAATCCTCCAGAGTTATCGGATTAAGGTTCTTATCAAGGAATGTGAGCGGGAAATCCGAAAATACCTTCTCATCCGAATTTAATGCAAAACTACCGTCTACGGTAAGTCTTGCAGAGCTTATAAGGTCAACGTAGCTCGCAGGACCGATTATATCAACGACCTTATTACCGTCGTCATCCACGCGGTTTTCAAAGGAGTACTTAACAAGTCCACCGTCCTGAATATTTGTAACAAAAACGTCAAAGGAGACTTTCTTGTGCGCCACGAAGTCGGTCTTGAGACTGACGTTCAAAGGCTCGGATTCAGAAACAGTCAGACTGCTTCCCTGCGGAGGTATCACGTAAAGAGGGAGAGTGTGCTGTCCCGCCTCGTCTATCTTGCTGACGTCAACGACGGCACGGTAATCATTCGCGCCGAACTTTCTGAGATCTCTGTTGGATCCCTTCACGGTCACCGTGATCTCTCGCTTATCTATAGCATAAATCATCATATCTCTGTCTTCAAGAACATCCTGTCCCTCAAGCTCGATCTTCAATACCATAGTTTCAAGCATGTCCGTGTCGTTAAGATTCACCATCCAAAGCCAGATAACAAGTGATATAAGCAAGCAAAGGAAACGCGGAAACAGATCCAATTTTCTTTTTGGCTTATCCGAGACACTTATCGTATTGTTACCGTTTTCATCGGTATCTTTCATAAACTCGTACTTCTTCATATTTCTCCGTTTCCTCCTTTCTTGTGCTTCTTGGTGTCATGCTTGATCCCAATATCAAATTTCGACTCGTTTGCAGCATCGTTATTAACGCTCTTACCGGTCATAAGCTTGTAAAGATCGTCTCTCAGGTCATTTGACTTGTGCTTGCCGCCCTTACCTATATCGTTATAATCCCGGTTAAGCAATTTATTATTGGCAACCGAAATATTGCCGGTCTCCTCGGATACGACCACAACGACCGCATCACTGACCTCGCTTATACGAAGAGCCGCGCGGTGACGTGTACCGAGACCGCCTGCCATCTCGTTGTCCTCGGAAATGGTCTTTGACTTGCAGGATGCAGAAACGATCCTTCCGTCTCGGATTATGACCGCACCGTCGTGAAGAGGAGATTTATTGACAAATATGTTGCAAAGCAGCTGCCTTGTAACGACCGCATCAACAGGTGTTCCCTCTGTCATCTGGTTGCGGAGCCTTCCGGTCCTTTCAAGCACGATAAGAGCACCCTCTCCCTTGCTGGAAAGCTCGAAAGCCGCGGCGGATATCTCCTCAACTACGGTGAGAGCCATATCGTCCGTCACCGTCTGTCTGCTGGCGATTCGTTTGAAGTTCGCAGACGTTGTGGTGCCAAACTCCTCAAGCATATCTCGAAGCTCAGGCTGGAAAATAATGCACATTGCAATAATTCCGACGGCATAGAATGTCTGAAGTATCGAGTTGATCGCAACCATATTGAAGATATCACTGATTATAAAGAGAGCTGCCAAAAATCCGAATCCGATAAGGATACGGGAAGCGTGTCTGTCCCTTATAAACTTGTACACAACGTACATAAGACATGACAAAAGCACGATATCTATCAAATTGACCAAAGTAATATTTTTCAACGGGAAAATTATATAGTCGTTACAAAATTCAGATATTGACTCCCAGAGCAATGTGGATTTAACAAGCATCGTAGTTCTCCTTTTGTATTTTCCTGTATATTTTTCGTGTCAACAGTGTAAAGTATGCGATTATAATATATTATTTTAGCATATTAAGTATATTATAACAGAATGTACCCCGAAAAGTCAATAGCTTTAAGCAAATCTATATAGTTTTTTTCAACTTTTTTGCAACAAAAAAAGCCCCGTTATCCGAGGCTTTTTTCACTTCATATTTTTGTTTCAGTATTCTTGTTCAAAATGTTCATTGACCATACTGTAATAAAATAAACCGCAACTCCGGAAATTACTATAAAAACGTAACTGATCAGCATAAGTAACCAGGTGATCGGATCCTCAGGCAAGCCGTAAAGAACGATCAGCCACACGTCACTCACGACAGATCCGATCACCTTTGCAATTACCGTGATAAGAGCACAAATGAAAGCAGATCTCAATAAACAGTTTGATCTATCGTACAAGCGATCAAAGGGATAAACGTCCTGGGCGATCGCCTCCCCCTCATATCCCGCTGTTCTCGCTGCCTTCAACCTGATGTCCCTTTTCTCTGTATACAGAGTAATTACATTTCTTACAAACAGGAAAACGATAAACAGCTGAAGAAGCTCAAGCGCAGTGTAGAAAAACACGTTCACAATATCCCACGCCCACGAGGACGGAATACTTCCCTCGTACATCCACGAGACCGCGGTATTTGCACAGTATTTGTATACGGTAGCCGCCGCAAAAGGAATAAAAGCCAATGCCCCCCTTTTAGTTCCGCAGCGGTATATCAACAGCAAAAGCACCGCATAAAAGAATGATATCGCCACAATCTCAATAAGCCCACCGAGCAAAGATACAAGATTGATGATCACAAGATTATCCGTAAACAAGATATCACTTGCAAGCATATTACGCAGCGGGAGAACAACAAAGCAATTCAACGAATACAGCACAAACAGCGCCAAAGTGCCCGCAAACAGCCACCTTCTCCCGAAATCAATTTGGTTTTTTCTCATTTTCACACACGCAACCCTTAAAATGGATTACTTAATTTCCTTTAAAAATTCTTCGATTCTCGAAAGTGCCTCTCTAATATGTGAGGTCGAATAACAATACGATGCCCTGACAAATCCCTCTCCGCACGCACCGAACGCGTTTCCGGGAACAAGAGCTACCTTCTTCTCGCGAAGCAACGTCTCGCAGAATGTCTCACTGTCCATACCGGATACCTTTATCGACGGGAAAGCATAGAAAGCCCCCTTCGGCTCAAAGCAGGTCATACCGATCTTATTGAAACCGCCAACCATAAGTCTGCGTCTCATATCGTATTCCCCAAGCATATTCTCAATGTCATCGTCACCGTTTCGGATAGCCTCAATAGCGGCATATTGCGACGTCGTAGGCGCACTCATTATCGCAAACTGATGTATCTTCGTCATCTGTGCAATGATCGGCGCAGGACCGCAAGCGTATCCCATTCTCCAGCCCGTCATAGAATAAGTCTTTGAAAAACCGTTTATTATAACGGTTCTCTCCTTCATTCCGTCAAGCGACGCGATGGAAATGTGCTTTGAGTCACCGTACGTAAGCTCGGAATAGATCTCATCCGAAAGCACGCAAATATCGGTGCCGCGAAGAACGGCGGCAATCTCCTCAAGATCTTTTCTTTCCATGATCGCACCCGTAGGATTGCAAGGAAAAGGAAATACAAGCAGCTTAGTCTTATCGGTAATAGCCGCACGGAGCTCCTCGGCAGTGAGCCTGAACTCATTTTCTGCCTTAAGCTCGACTGTCACGGGAACACCGCCCGCAAGCCTTACGATAGGCTCGTAGCAAACAAAGCTCGGCTGAGGAATAATGACCTCGTCGCCGTAGCCTACAAGCGCGCGTATAGCCGCATCGATACCCTCACTTCCGCCAACGGTAATAAGGACATCGCTCTTTCCCGAATATTCAAGCGAATACTTGCGCTTAAGGAATGCGCAGATCTCGTCCCTGAGCTCGAGAATACCGGAATTTGAGGTGTATCGGGTCTTACTCTCCTCAAGAGAAAGTATGCCTGCGCGTCTGATATGCCATGGTGTCGGAAAATCAGGCTCACCCACTCCGAGAGAAATCACTCCCTCCATATTCGCGGCAATATCAAAAAACTTTCTTATACCCGACGGTTTGATATCGTTAACGACCGTCGGATTCAATATTTTCCCGTAATCCATCATAGCGAATACGCGCCTCTGTCGTCGGTCTCACTTTCCACAAGCTCAACGTCAAGCTCCTTGTACCTCCTCAGCACAAAGTGAGTAGCGGTAGAGGTAACACAATCCATAGTCGCAAGCTCCTTTGCAACGAACATAGCAACTTCCTGGAAGGTCTTTCCCTTTACGATAACGCAAAGATCGTACGAGCCGGACATAAGATATACGGTCTCTACCTCGGGATACTTCATCACAGTCTCAGCGATTTTTTCAAAACCGTACTTATCCTGGGGAATGACCTTAAGCTCAATAAGAGCAGAAACGTAAGCGTTGCCAAGCTTTTCCCAGTCAATGACAGTCTTGTAGCCCCTGATGAGACCCGCATCCTCAAGCTCCTTTATCTCGCTCTCAACTTCAGAAAGGTCAAGACCGGTCATAAGCGCGATCTCCTCAACAGAGCAACGCGCATTCTTAGCAAGTATTTTAAGTATCGTGGTATTCATTGAATTATTCCTTTCTTAAATGCGTGAGGGGTGCGCACAAAACGTCGCACCCCCATGTATGCAAAGGCATGAACCGTTGCACTGTCAGATCATCAGATGTACTTCTTTACAAGATCGCTTGCTTCCTCAACGGGAATAGAAGAAGTGATAACAACGTTAACGCCAAGCTTGTTCGAAAGCTCGTCGACTTCCTTAACGAATGTCTCAAAGCCTGCCATATCGTTGTTAGCGATCTTAAGTGCGGAATCTATAAAGAGATCTGTTACGTCATGGTTGCTGGCAAGAATACCGGCTACGAAGCCGTAAAGAGCCTCCGCATCGAATACGAGATAATCGTTGGTATTGATAAGACGAACGGTATACTTAACGTCAAAACGGAGACCTACTCCCTTTTCAATACAAACAACGGTACCCTCCGACTTTTCGGATGCCTCATTTACCATAGAAATGAGTGTCTTGGTCTTACCTGTTCCCTTAACGCCAATGATCAATTTGAGCATAAATGTCCTCCTCGCCGTAAAAAACGGCTTTGTGTATTTTTCGATTTCCTACGAAATTTATCTTCCGTAGATACATTATAGCATGGTTTACAAGCTTTTGCAAGTGGAATATTGAAATTTTTGCAAAATTATTTCAATTTTTCTTCGAGTTCCGCCCTCATATCCTCGTAACCGGGCTTTCCGAGGAGCGCAAACATATTCTTCTTGTACGCCTCAACGCCGGGCTGATTGAAGGGATTTACTCCGAGCATGTATCCCGAAAGAGCGCAAGCAAGCTCAAAGAAGTAGAAGATATAACCGAGAGAGTACGCGCTTCTGTCCTTCATCTCGATGAGAATATTGGGCACTCCGCCGTCAACGTGAGCAAGAAGAGTTCCCTGCATAGCGGTCTTCTTTACAACGTTGAGGTCAACACCCGAGAGGAAGTTGAGTCCGTCTATGTTGTTGGGATCGTGGGGGATCTTGAACTCAACACCGTTGTCCTCAACGGAAATTACGGTCTCAAAGAGATTTCTCACTCCGTCCTGAATGTACTGACCGAGAGAGTGGAGATCGGTCGAGAAGATAACGGACGCGGGGAAAATACCTCTCTTGTCCTTACCCTCGCTCTCGCCGTAAAGCTGCTTCCACCACTCGTTGAGCATCTTCGCATAAGACTCGTAGCCTACAAGGATCTCCGTGGTCATTCCCTTTCTGTAAAGAATGTTTCTTATAGCCGCATACTTGTAAGCATCGTTCTTGTTGAGGTCCTCGTCTCTGTATGCAAGACGTGCATCTGCCGCACCCTGCATGAGCGCGTCGATATCAATACCTGCAACAGCAATGGGAAGAAGACCGACAGCCGTGAGAACCGAGAAGCGTCCTCCAACGTCGTCCGGAACGACAAAGGTCTCGTATCCCGCCTCGTCAGAGAAGCTCTTGAGAGTACCTCTTGCCTTGTCGGTGGTAACAAATATTCTCTCCTTTGCACCGTCCTTGCCGTACTTGTTTTCAAGAAGCTCGCGGAAAACTCTGAAAGCTACCGCAGGCTCAGTAGTAGTTCCCGACTTCGAAATTACGTTGATGCAAACGTCGCGTCCCTCGCAGACCTCAAGGATCTCAGCCATAGATACCGCACTGATATCACATCCCGCAAAGTATATATCGGGAGTATCCTTCTTGAGGCAGTTATACTTATCAGACTTCAAAAACTCGATAGCCGCACGTGCACCGAGATATGAGCCGCCGATACCGATAACGACAAGAACGTCACAGCTCTTCTTGATCTTTTCAGCCGCAACCTTGATCCTCGCGAATTCCTCCTTGTCGTAGTTCTCGGGAAGGTCTATCCAGCCGAGAAAGTCATTGCCCGCACCGTTTCTCTCGACTATCAGACGGTGAGCCGCACTGACCGCGCTCTGTATATTTTCGTATTCGTGATCTGCGATAAAGCCCGCAAGATACTTGTCGCTTAATTTGATTGCCATTTAATATTCCCCCTAATTATTTGTGCAAAATTATAATGAATGTATTATAGCATATTTTCCCTTGATTTGCAAGTGGTTTTTTATCAATATATCAAATTTTTTTGCCTATTTTAAAAGGAATTTCGCAAGCATGCGGCACCATAGCTCAAAAAAGCCTATCTTCTCCACGTCACAAAGCGCGACTATATCCGCAGAGCCAATTTCCTTTCCGTCGCATCTGAAAACTATGCGACCGACCCGATCCCCCTTTTTCAGCGGAGCAGAAACGCTTTCGGGCAGCTCTACCGCGTATTCAACCTTGCTCATCTGCCCCTTTGAGATCACGCAGGAAAAGTCTTCAGCACCTATCTCCACGCTCTCGCTGACACCTCCCGTAACTCGCATAGGGTCAAGCTTTTCGGGAACGTAGGTATAAACTCCGTAATTCGCAAATCCCCAATCAAGAAGCCTTGATGCGATCGCGTTACGCTTGTCGCCCGATTCCGCACCCATGATAACGCAGATGAGCGATACTCCGTCGCGTTCCGCCGTCGCACTCACGCAGAATCCCGCCTTGCTCGTAGAACCTGTCTTGAGCCCCGTGCAGCCTCTGTAAAATCTGACTAAACGGTTGGTATTCGTAAGCCCGAACATACCGTTTCGCACCGTGTCCATCCAGATAGAGCTGTATTCAAGGATCATGTCGTGCTTAATAAGCTCGCGCGACATAATTGCAATGTCACGGGCACTGGTCAGATGATTCTCTGCCGTGTCGTCAAGACCGTTCGTGTTTTCAAAGCTCGTATTTTTCATTCCAAGCTCTTCGGCACGCTCGTTCATTCTTTTGACGAATGCCTCCTCACAGCCCGAAATATGCTCCGCAAGCGCGCACGCCGCATCGTTGGCAGATGCAATAACAACGCTCTTGACCATATCTTCAACACACATCTCTTCCCCCTCTTTCAAGAATATCTGGGAGCCCCCCATGCTCGCAGCATGCGCACTTGTTCTCACCGTGTCACCAAGAGAGAGCTTCCCCTCCTCAATAGCCTCCATGACCAAAAGCAGAGTCATTACCTTCGTCACCGACGCAGGAGGAAGAGCCTCGTCGGGATTTTGCTCGTAAAGGATCTCCCCTGTCGTCGCCTCCATAAGAACCGCACTCTTGCATTCAAGCGCAAGGTCGACCTTTTTTGCCTCATCCTGCTCGCTTATCGCATCAACAGAGCCGCCATCGCCGAAAGCAGCGTCAGCCGATACCGAAAAAGCGAGCATAGACAAAACCAAAAGCGGCACCAAAAGAATTGCCGCAAGCCTCGATAAATTTCTCTTAAAAAACATAAAACATCACCTCTTACTCGATTATATTTCGGTAAGAGGTGACGTTATGTATTATTAACTTGTCCTTTTTTCGAGCTGTCGCAAAAGCCGTCAAAATATTCAAATTTTGATTTATCGGTCTGTTAAGCCTTACCCGCTGGAGAAGGCTATTCGTTAAATTGCAATTTATAATGCCTTCAAATTTTGATTTATCGGTGTGTTACACCAACGTAGGGCGGGGGCTTGCTCCCGCCGTTTCGTTGGTTTTAAAAGGTTTTCA
>JBGUSX010000040.1:0-2936 GCA_045132775.1 Eubacteriales bacterium | reverse complement strand
AGGAGGGCATTTTTTCAAGGACTTCACATCTTTTGAGGACATTGTTTCGTTGCAAAAGATACCTTGTGCCACAAGAAAAAATCCACGATACACCCGTGACGCACATTCTAAGGGCGACCTCCTCATCCACCACTTCGTGGTCCCCCTTCTCCGCTGGAGAAGGCTATTCGACAAATTGCAATTTACTTGATAATTATTATTAAAAAGGACAAAAATATGGAACAGATCTACACAATACCCGTAAACGAGGCGTTTGAAAAAAGTGCTGCGGACAAGAGCTGCGGCTGTGCTTTCTGCACTCTGTACAACAAGCTTGAGGGCGATGAGCTCGATCTCATTCTCGGCGCGTCGATGATGGAGCCTGACGTTCGTATCGTAACGAACCAAAAGGGCTTTTGCCGCATACATTACGATATGATGTTCACACGCAAGAACCGTCTTGGTATGGCACTCACGCTCGAAAGCCATCTTGACGAGCTCAAAAAGGAGCTCAAGGATGGCGGTCTTTCCGCAGGCTCGGGAAAAAAGCCTTTGGCGAGGATCGGCGAGCTTGAAAAGAGCTGCTACGTTTGCGACAGGATCGCGTTCAATTTCGCGCACATGGTCGAGACCGCGGTGCTCCTCTGGGAGAGTGACGAGAATTTCCCCGCAAAGCTCAGATCTCAACCCTATTTCTGCCTGCCTCATTACAGAATGATGCTCGAATATGCGCAGAAGAGACTTAATAAGAAGGTACTCAAGGACTTTGTCAAGGACTGCGAGGAGATCCAGAACGCGTATATTGAGACGCTGAAGGAGGACGTATCCTGGTTCTGCAAAAAGTTTGATTACAGATACGACGAGGAGCCTTGGTATAACTCCAAGGACTCGGTCGAGAGGTCGATGAAATTTTTGAGATCGGATATACACAAGCAGGAAAAGGGCAAATAATTATGATAGATCTACTTGATTTGCACAAGCAATTTATACTGACCCACATCGCTGAGGGTGACACGGTCGTTGACTTTACGATGGGAAACGGTCACGATACCGAATTTTTATCGAAGACGGTCGGCGAGAGCGGTCACGTTTACGCTTTTGATATTCAGCAGAGCGCGGTCGATTCTACCGCGAAGAATCTAAAAGAATGGGGTTGCCCCGAGAACTACACGCTGATCTGCGACTCGCATCACAACGTAAAAAAGTACGTTGAGGGTCCCATCAAGGCGGGAATGTTCAATCTCGGTTGGCTACCCGGTGGCGACAAGACGATAACGACTATGCGGCAGACGACGATGCCTGCGGTCGAGGCGGCGATAGATCTGCTTGGCGAGGATGCGATCCTCAATATTGCGGTCTACCCCGGTCACCCCGAGGGTGATCTTGAAGGGAAGATGCTTGAGGAGTATTTTGAATCCTTGAGTCGCTTCAAGGTCTGTGTTACAAAGGTCAAGATCGTCAACAGCGCGACATCGCCTTACTTTTTTATGATCGAGACAAAGAAAAAGAAATTGGAGACAAAATGAAAGCACGCATAATTTCACTTTTGCTTTGCATTGCGGTTCTTGTGGCGGCTTTTGCCGCGGTTTCCTGCGATGAAAAGCCACACAGAGATAATGATTGGAAGGACGATATGTACCTTATTTTAGTTAACAAGACCAATCCTGCCGGCAAGGATCACAGACCCGACATGCTCGTCGACGTTGACAAGTCATACACCAACGGAGGAAAGGCTGTTTCGCTTGAGATAAAGACTGCGAACGCGGCGATCTCCATGATAGACGCTATGAGAAAAGTCGGTATCGACAACGTTACCGTGACGAGCGGATTCCGCACCTACGAGTATCAGGAGCAGCTCTTTACAAGGTATATTGCCGAGGAGAAGGAAAAGCACCCCACCTGGAGCGACGAGGAGGCACGCGCACAGGTCCTTACCTATTCTGCGGCACCGGGTACGAGTGAGCATCAGACGGGACTTTGTCTCGACCTCATTACGACCGAGATGGTAGGTCTTTGGAACTATGGAAGCGAGACACCAAATAACCCTTACGACAAGGGCTTTGCCGAGACGGATGCGTTTGAGTGGCTCTGCGAGCACGCGCACGAGTACGGCTTTATCCTGCGTTTCCCCGAGGACAAGACCGAGATCACGGGTTATTCCTACGAGTCCTGGCACTACAGATACGTTGGTGTGGAGCACGCAAAGAAGATCTATGAGGCGGGAATTTGCCTTGAGGAGTATCTTGAGGGCGACGGAAAATAAGATGAAAAATATGAAAAAGGTTATAGTCATAGGCTGTGCCGGAAGCGGAAAGAGCGTGTTTTCACGCTCTTTTGCATCTCTTTCGGGGTTGCCGTTGTATCATTTGGATAATATTTGGTGGCGCGAGGACGGGACGAATATCAGCCGCGAGGAGTTTGATCTGCGGCTCGGCGAGATACTTGAGAGAGACGAATGGATCATTGATGGGAATTACAAGAGGACGATGGAGAGAAGAATGGATGCGTGCGACACGGTGATATTCTTCGATCTGCCCGTGGAGGTCTGCATCGAGGGGATAAGGGCGCGCAAGGGAAAGGAACGCCCCGATATGCCCTGGAGGGACGCTCCCGAGGACGACGATAAGGAGTTTTTGGAGTTTGTCCGAGGATATAATGAGACACACCGCCCGCGCGTGCTTGAGTTGATCGAGAAATATAAAGAGAAGGATATTTTTATCTTTAAAAGCCGAGAGGATGCGGACGTGTGGTTGAGAACGTTAGAAAGATAAATTGCAATTTAGTGAATAGCCTTCTCCAGCGGAGAAGGGGGACCGCGAAGTGGTGGATGAGGAGGTCGCCATCGGGGTGTGCTACACGGGAATATTGTGGATTTTGTATTGTGGCACAAGGATTCTTTTGCAACGAAACAAGGTAATCAGAGGACGTGAAACCCTTGAAAAAGCGACCTCCTCATC
>JBGUSX010000039.1:0-3553 GCA_045132775.1 Eubacteriales bacterium | reverse complement strand
AGGCTTTTGAAATTCACCCCTCGTGGGGCTTTGTACGATAAGGAATTTCGCCGCGTGCGCGCGGCGACCAACGCTACGCGCGTTGGATCGGCGCCACCTTTTAGAGAAAAGGTGGACGAAAACAACAGCGGTTTTGCCGTGGCGAACTCTTCGCCAAATCAAAATTTGAAAGAGGCTGACATAGTCAGCCTCTTTTGGTTTATTTTTTTGCGGCGAGTGCTTTTACAAGCTCTCTGAATTCTGCTTTATAGCTATCTGCAAGCTCGAGTCCCTGGAGCTCTGCAAGTATGCTTTCGACTGTGACATCTCCCTCATATTGAGGATTACGGATAAGGCTTACAAGCTCTATGACGGACGCGATGAAGCGCGTGTCGTCATCTGCCTGCACCGTCACGTTCTCGGCTCCGATCTCGTACTCGTTCAGTCTGCTTACAGGCTCTCCGGGGTTCTTATAGCGAACGCGGAGGGTCATATAATCACTGACAGCTTCGTCCGAGGGCTTGAGCACTATTTCGTAGCACACGGTTACCTGATGGGAAGCTCCCACCTCGCCTGCATCCTTTGCGTCATTTTCAAAATCCTCTTTGTCAAGAATGCGGTTATCGTAGCCGATAAGTCTGTAAGACTCTACGTGATCGGGGTCGAATTCTATTTGGAGCTTAACGTCATTCGCTACCGTATAGAGCGTTCCGCACAGGTCGGTTCCGAACACCTTTTCAGCCTCGCTCTCACCGTCGATGTAGTAATACACTCCGTTGCCGTTATCGGCGAGCGACTCCATTTTGTCGTCACGGTAGTTGCCCGTTCCGAAGCCGAGCACCGAGAGATATACTCCCTGGTCTCTCTTCTCTTCTATGAACTTTTTGAGCTCGGTTGCAGAGGAGATTCCTACGTTGAGGTCACCGTCCGATGCCATTATGATCCTGTTATTACTTCCCTCGCTCATGTGCTTCTCGGCGATCTGATATGCCATTTTTAGCCCTGCCTCGCCGTTTGTCGAGCCGCTTGCAGCAAGCGAATTTATTGCGTTCATGATCCTCTCGGGGTCATTACCCTTACATCCGTCAAGCACTACCTCCTCGCGTCCCGAATATGTGACTATCGACACTGTGTCGGTGGGCTTTAGGCTACTGACGAGATATGAAAATGCCTTTTTGAGCAGGGGCAATTTATCCGCTGAGGACATTGAGCCCGAGACGTCGATGAGGAACACGAGGTTATTGGGTGCCTCGGTCTTGGGGGCTTCTGTCTGCAAGGTCGCTCTGAAAAGCAGGCTTCCTTCATTCCACGGGCACGGCACTATGGTCGTCGTTACTCCGAAAAGCTCGCCCTCGGATGGTCCCTTTACGTCGTATCTGAAATAATTGATAAATTCTTCGGTTCTGAAGCTATCTGCACTGTAACGAAGCTCATTTATACCGTAACCAAATCCCACAAGCTTGCGGAAGTAGGTATACGATGCAGTATCAACGTCAGCCGAGAAGGTCGAAAATCTGTTTTCCTCCGCATTCACAAAGGGTGACGTTATAAGCGATGACACAGGCGGAAGGGGTGTTACTGCATCCTCGCCCTTGTTGGTCTCTACCCCGTCGTCGGGGTTCGGGTCCTCTGGCTCGCCCTCATCGGGCTTCGAATCACTCGGCTCTCCGCCTTCGGGCTTTCCTGCTGGTGCTTCATATTCGGGACTTTCATCGGGTGTCGGGATATATCCGAAGTAATAATCTCCGTTCATAATCGACGAGTCTCCCGAGATAGAGCCACTGGTATTTCCTCCCGCAACTCCGTTCATACCGTCAAGAAATCCATCGGGTGCCGCGTCCATATCTCCCTCGGCTTTATTATACCCTGCATCACACGCGAAAAGCGCAAAAGTGAGCACCAAAGATAGTAGCATTGCCAAAATTCTAATAATTTTTTTCATAACGTAACCGTCCTTTCCGTCTGACCTTTCGTCAGCTTAAAATTGCAGAAATTCTGTCAACGAGGTTTTCCTCGGGGGTTATTTCCGCCTCGTAGTCGAATATTCTGTTTGAGATATTGCCTTTATGCCCCTTGAGATACGGGGTGACGACCCTTCCGTCGCCAAGCAATATCCACACCTTACATTCAAGTTTCGGTGAGTCCTCTCCGACCTCTTTTCCTCCGCCTATCTGAGATTTGATCGCGCCCAGCTCAAAATTGCTCATCGCATCGCTCAGATAGTAGCCGCTCTCTCCTCTGTACTGCCAGACGACGTATGCTTTGCCGCCTGTGTACGGCAGATCTGCCTCGTTTTCCACATACGCAAATCTTTCCTTACTCGGCAGGCTCAACATCAGATACTCAAGCGAGTTTGTGTTCTCCCCCTTGTCCTCCGAGCTCTCATTGCCCGGGGCACTTGGCGAGAGGTCGCTGTCAGAGACAAGTCGCAGTCCGATAGACACGCTGAATACAACCGTGACCGTCATTGCGATCGCCGCCGCAACGAATGCCAGTCGTCTGCTTACACTGCGTCTCTTTCTAAAGGTCAGCGCTTCGGCGAGGTAGACGTCGTCTATCTCCCCTACTGCATCGAGGAGCGCATCAGCTTTTTTCAGTTTTTCATTTTTCACATCAAGCCCTCCTCTTCAAGTCTCTCTTTAAGTGCCGCTCTCATTCGGTGGAGCGTTGTCTTGACCTTGGATTCTCCCGAGCCGACTCGGAGCGCGATCTCCTCTATCGGCTTTGAATAGAAATATCGAAGGACGAACATTACTCTCTTTTCTTCGCCGCATTCGGCTAAAAAAGAGTTTATTACGCGGCGTATCTCCTTTGAATCAAGCTCGCTCTCCCCCGACGTGTCGGGGATACATTCGCAAAGCTCTTGCGTGAGGTTGTCTATCCCTCCGCGCTTTTCGGAATGCCTTTGCCTGAAGCGGTCTATCGAGATACGTCTTGTGATCTTTGAGAGAAACGCTCCGAGATGCTGAGGTCTTGCCGTCGGCATTGAATTCCACGCGCCGATATAGGTGTCGTTGACACATTCCTCGGCATCCTCGTGCGATGACAGAAGTGAATATGACAGTGAGCTCAACATTCTGCCGTATTTTCTGTCTGACTCGCTTATAGCCGCTTCGTCACGATCCCAATAAAGATCCACTATCCTTGAGTCTTCCATGCTCGTCTCCTTCCTCGCGTATTCGAGGCACGGTCGGGGCGGAGATCCTTTTCTTCCCCCTTCACCATATATGTCGCAAAAAATTTCCGACGGTTACATTTTTTGAGAAATTTTTTGTTTTGCCTCTTGGTTTTATATTATCACATTTTAATAAACGTGTCAAGGGTCGGTAAATTGCAATTTAGCGAATAGCCTTCTCCAGCGGAGAAGGGGGACCGCGTAAGCGGTGGATGAGGAGGTCGCCATTAAGTTGTGCGCCACTGTCGTACCGTGGATTTTGTATTGTGGCACAAGGATTCCTTTGCAACGAAACAAGGTAATCAAAGGACGTGAAACCCTTGAAAAAGCGACCTCCTCATCCACCACTTCGTGGTCCCCCTTCCCCGCTGGGGAAGGCTTAACACACCGATAAATCAA
>JBGUSX010000038.1:0-7403 GCA_045132775.1 Eubacteriales bacterium | reverse complement strand
TGCGAGGCTGGGGGTTGTGGCAAGTTTGCAATTTTATCGTTCTATGGATAAAATTGCAGATTTGCTGCAGTCCGGGTTGGCACTAAGCCTTTGCCCTGCGCTTCGCTTGTGCAAAGGCAAGTGCCTGCCCAGCCGCTGCGGTCGCTTGACTCCGCCACTGGCGGCGCTCCCTTGCGCCCCCCACCGCTGCGCGGAGCCCCAACGGCGGGGGCAAGCCCCCGCCCTACAGCACATAATGCCTTATACCATAAAGGTTTTATGGATGTTCATCAAGCGGGAGGGGCAAGCCCCTCCCCTACGGACGCAAAGCGTACCGTGAGGGATATTTGCTGCCGTGAAATTCAATTTGAACCGTTCGACAAATCAAAATATGAAAAGATCCTCCCGCTCGGTGAGTGGGAGGATCTGTGTTTACTATTGTGATTTTTCTGCGTTATTTGCCTGTGTTGTTCTGTGAAAGAGATTCCTTTGCCTCATCGCTGAAGTAGTCTCTCGGATCTACTGCGAGTCCGTTGACTGTCATCTCTACGTGGAGGTGGGGTTCGTCCGCAAGCTCAGAGATGGCTGTGTTTCCTACACTGCCTATCTTCTGTCCGTTCTTGACCTCTGTTCCCTCCTTGATTCCGCTCTCGAGCGTGGTACTGAGGTTCTTATAGAAGGTATAGACGTTGCCGTCGTGGGAAATTGCCATGCAACGTCCCATAAGTGCGTCGTCCCATATCTTCGATACTACTCCGTCAGCTGCTGCGTACACGGGCGCGCCCTCTGCCGTTGCGATGTCGATTCCAAGGTGGACTCTGTAGTCACCCATGGTCTCCGACCAGACCTGTATGGTGGCATCGTGTCCCTTGGCGATAATTCCGCTTGCGGGAAGTGAGATCTTGAATTCCTCGATCTCGCCCGAGACCGGCTTCTCGGTTGCGTTGTGTGTGGGTGCCTCGACCGTGCCGTTATTTATGGGCGCTTCGGTCTGCTTCGGTGTTTCTGTCGTTTTATTTCCTGCGGTGTCTGTGACGTCATCGATCCCGTACTGCTTCTTTGCGCGGTTGGTCGCTATGCTGACTGACAGCACAACGGTCAGCGCAAGGACCAGTATGATCACGGTGACTACTGCCGCGCGATTGCGCGCGAATGCTTTGCATTTTTCCTTGAACTTTTCAAACATTTTTCATTCTCCTTTGCCTTTATGTCTCGTACCACAGTCGGCGGGGTGCATTCCCCGGTGGTTACAGACCTATTCTTTGCCTTGATTTTTTCACTTTATTCAGCGATCTCAAAAAAAGAGAATGTTTATGAAAAGCGGTCGGTCGAAGTTTCCCCGACCGACCTTGATATATTAAACTGTCCTTTGATCAGCTCTCTCCGATAGCGTCAAAGCTTTCTCTTGCGCGGAAGATAAGCGTAATGCACCATACTCCCGCCAAAGCCACGATCGTGTACACGATCCTGCTGACTACGGACATAGGTCCGCCGCACAGCCATGCGACTATATCAAAATTGAAGATTCCTATGCTTCCCCAGTTGAGAGCGCCGATAACAGTGAGAATAAGTGCTATTCTGTCTATTATCATATTTTTAACCTCTAAACGATAAAATACGCCCGATGATTTGGGCTGTTATTATTTTGTCGTGTCATGAACAATTTATGTCAGCAAAAATATGGATAAAAAATGATTTTACGATTATTTTTAGACTTGACAAAAACCGTTTTGTTTGGTATAATAATCTGCGGTTAGGATGTGTCGCAAAAACAATTGAATATTATCGAGGTGTGGCGGCGGGTAGCACCCGCGGGCAAAAAACGCTTCGCGCCAAATGGCAAAACCCGTAAATTCCTTGCAAACATTGAGGAAACAGCCTTGTAAACATTGACTTTATCGCACTTTCAAGCAAAACAAAAAGCCCCTTGGAAAGAGGCTTGACCACAGATTTGACCACTTACGGAAATTGACCAAAAATCGAATTAAAATCACACATCGGGGTGTGGCGCAGTTGGTAGCGCGCGACGTTTGGGACGTCGATGCCGCAGGTTCGAATCCTGTCACTCCGACCAAAAATTGTGCTTTATGCACTAAAAAATCAGTCCTTTTCATAAGATTGGGACTGATTTTTTGTTTATTATCTCCAACTTGTTCTTTTGTCAAAAGACCACAGTTTTTAGCAAAACGCTTTCTTTCGGCACGAGACACCGATTTTGAGTGCTTTTGCGGATATTTTTAGTGTGTTCTTTTGAAAATCCCTTTTCTTTGCTTACTGCGACGCAAATTTTGAGGGCTGACGATTGATTTTCGTCAGCCCTCGCTCCGTAATGGAACAAGGGCTTAAGGTATTAGAATAACTTTAGAACAGACCTCTGTTATATTTGAATTGTGCGTACAGTATAAGAGCTAATCCAATCAGAACACCTACACCTATCACCAATCCGCTTGCCGCTACGTATCCTAACGCTTGTATAACCGCGCCGGCAATTATAGCTGCACCGACAATGATCGTTCCAAGACCGACGAACATACAATATGCCTTTTGATTCTCCTTCGTGACCTTACGGGGATTGTTCCAATGGATCGTGCCGATATTTCCGCACATATTGAAGATACCAAGTATCACGCAAATTATACCTAAGCCTAACTGAACCAAGCTCTCCCTCAGAGGTTCTATAAAGATGAACCCCAAGATAAACAGACCAATAGCGCATCCTGCCGCAAACCCGATGATGACTTTTTTCTGCTGGTCGATGGTCTTGTTCTTCGACACAAGGATTTCTTCATTGCTCTTGTTCGGGATCAGCTCGTCGGTTGTGATGCCGAAATAATCGGCTAACAGTTTGAGTGACTCGTCATTTGGTAATCCCAAGCCATTCTCCCATTTTGCAACGGCAGAGCGTGATATATGTATATCGGCTGCGAGCTTTGCTTGTGATATGCCTTTCTCGCTCCGCAGTTCTTTTAACTTTTCGGAAAACTCCATAGAAACACCTCCGTTCTTTCTGAACATATTTTATCATATTTTCGGCTAAAAATCTACACTTTGGAGTGTTACTTTGACGAGTTACGCTGTTACTTTGCGGAAAACAGCCCTCGTTCCGTAATGGAACGAGGGCTGTTCTTATCTATCCTTGCATATTCAGCGAAAAGAAAAAGCCACCGTTCTCGATGGCTTCATCAAATTCTTATTGGTGAAATTGTTATATCATAGTTCTATGAACTTTTCAACCGATTTGACTTTTCTTTGTTTCATACTACGCAAATCTTGAGGGCTGACCGCTGGTCAGCCCTCTTTGTATATCAAACAACGATCTTGCCTTTGTACGAGCCGATACCGCCGATATCATGAACCTCCCGATATCCCTTGCCTTTCAGATAAGCCGCCGCACGTGCGCTTCGTCCTCCGCTGAGGCAATGGATGTACAGCGGAGTGTTTTTATCCTTTATAACCGAAGCCACCCTGTCGATCTCGTCAAGCGGAAGATTTCGGCTTCCTTCAATATGTCCGCTTGCGTATTCCTCTTTCGTTCTGACGTCGAGAAGAATTGCGTTCTTGCTTTCACGGAAGCTTTGGACTCCTTCGTTAATATCCTTGCGTGCGAATATATTAAAAATGTTCATTTTGTATCCTCCTTGTGTTTTGATTACAGACTTATTGTAACATGAAAGCAGAGTCCTGTCCGTGACTTTTGTCACAAGCTGCTTTTGTGTTGATATGTGGCACAAAATATGATATAATATGCTTGTGATATGCTTGAGTGACAAAAGTCACAGCGGACACGGAAAAAGTATGGTAGAATATGCTCACAGAAAGAAAAACGGAGGTAAGCTTATGAAGACCTTGATCATAGGAGGCGTGGCAGGCGGTGCGTCCTGCGCGGCAAGACTCAGGAGGCTTGACGAGAAAGCCGAGATCGTTATTTTGGAGCGCGGAGAATTCATCTCCTTTGCAAACTGCGGACTTCCTTATTATATAGGCGGGGAGATCACAGAAAAGTCAAATCTCACGCTGCAAACACCCGAGAGCTTTAAGGCTCGTTTCAATATCGAAGTTCGCACATTCAGCGAGGCGGTTGCCATTGATACCGAAAACAAGATCGTTACGGTCAAAGATCTGAAAACAGGTGAGGAATACACCGAGGGATATGACAGCTTGGTGCTTTCTCCCGGGGCTTCTCCCATTCGTCCGAGGATCGATGGGATCGACAGCGACGGGGTGTTCACTCTGCGCAACATTCCCGACACGATGAAAATCAAACAGTATATAGACGAAAAGCATCCAAAATCGGCAGTTGTCGTCGGCGGAGGATATATTGGCGTGGAGATGGCTGAAAATCTTGCTAACGCAGGACTTGACGTGACCATCGTCGAGCTTTCCGACCATCTTATCGCTCCCCTTGATTTCGATATGGCGGCAGACGTTCACAGATATATCAAGTCGAAAGGCATTAAGCTCGCCCTTGGCAACGGTGTGGTTGCTCTTAAAGATAGTGACAACGGCTTGACCGTAGAGTTGAACAGAGGCATCATTGATACGGATATGGTTCTTCTGTCCGTAGGTGTTCGACCGGACACCGCTTTTATAAGGTCAGCCGGGATTGAAACGAATGAACGCGGAAGCATCATCGTGAACGAGAGAATGCAGACGAGTGCTCCCGACGTTTACGCAGTAGGCGATGCGATAGCCGTCAAGAATTTCGTGACGGGCGAGCAGTCCTTCATTCCGCTTGCGGGTCCTGCAAACAAGCAAGGACGCATCGCGGCGGATAACATCTGCGGTATCCCCTCGGAATATAAGGGTACGCAGGGCTCGTCGGTGCTGAAGCTCTTTGATATGACGGTTGCCACCACGGGTCTTAACGAAAAAAGCGCGTCTGCCGCAGGCTACGATTATGACAAGACCTACACCTATTCCGCATCCCACGCATCCTATTATCCGGGAGCGTCCATGATGTCGGTCAAGGTGCTTTGGGATAAGGCTACGTATAAAATTCTCGGTGCTCAGATCGTAGGCTTTGACGGTGTGGATAAGCGAATGGACGTGATCGCCACCGCCATGCGGCTCGGTGCGAAGGTGACCGACCTTGCAGAACTCGAGCTTTGCTATGCGCCCCCCTTCGGCTCTGCCAAGGATCCCGTGAATATGGTAGGATTTGTTGCCGAAAACGTCATCGCGGGCAAGATCGGTCAGTTCTTCTGGCACGACGTTGAAAAGCTCCCGCGCGACGGAAGCGTGACCCTACTCGACACCCGAACCAATACCGAGGTCGCGCGCGGAAGGATCGAAGGCTTTATGCACATTCCGCTTGACTCGTTGCGCGAGCGCATCCACGAGATCCCCGTAGGCAAGCCCGTGTACGTGCATTGTCACAGCGGCTTGCGCTCTTATATCGCTTGCCGCATCCTTGCAGGCTTTGGCTTTGAATGTTACAATCTCGCAGGCGGATGGCGGCTCTATGAGTCGGTCATAAATGAAAAAACGGTGCCTGAGTATATTTGCACCGAATGTAAATGAGCGGGCAGTGCCCGCCGCCAATCACTCGCCTTTTCAAGCATTTTGAGTATATAAAGCAACAGCAACGGCGAGGGTGTTTATTTCAATATTATCATGGAAAAGAACATGGAGGTATATCTTATGTCAGCACAAAAACTGAATCAAAATAATTTTAATAACGCAATCGCAAGCGGTACGGCTCTCGTGGATTTCTACGCCGATTGGTGCGGACCTTGCAGAATGGTATCGCCCATCGTGGACGATATTGCAGATGAGCGACCTGATATTACCGTCGGCAAGGTGAACGTAGACGAAGAAAACGCGCTTGCTACGAAATACGGTGTGATGAGTATCCCCACTTTGATAGTCTTTAAGGACGGCAAGGAAAAAACGAGAATCGTCGGAGCAAGACCCAAAGCCGCTATTCTTTCGGAGCTTGTGTGATGAAGCGCATTTTAATTGCCGTATCGGTTGCACTTATGCTCGTTCCTCTGCTTGTTGGATGCAAGGGCGATAAAAGTAATAGTCCCTACGAGCAGATCACTCCCGCCGAGGCAAAGGCAATTATGGATAGCGAGGAAGGATTTATTATTCTCGACGTGCGAACCCCCGAGGAGTTTGCGGCGGGACATATTGCAGGGGCTATACTCATTCCCGATTATGAGATCGGAGAGAAAGCGGAAAGAGTATTGACCGATAAGGATCAACTTATCCTCGTCTATTGCAGAAGCGGAAGGAGAAGCAAAAACGCCGCAAATGAGCTTGCGACGTTAGGCTATACGAATATTAAAGAGTTCGGCGGTATAAACGATTGGAAATACGGTACGGTGACCGACTAATACCTGCGGGGTGTTGTCAATAGGCAATGCTCCGCAGTTTCTTTTTGTCCGCAATAATGATTCCCTTTCTGGTGACCTCGATCACTTCGTCCGCGGCGAGGTGCTTCAGCATCCTCGTCACGACCTCGCGGGCGGTTCCGAGATGTCGCGCGATGGTCTCGTGCGTCATATTCACGCTGTCGGTTCCGGTTGACTGCGTTTCCTCCAGCAGAAAGATGGCAAGACGCTTGTCCATGCTCATAAAAACGATCTGCTGCATGATCCACATGACGTCGGAAAAACGGCTGACGGCGGTTTCAAGGGCGTAATTCTTTACTTCAAGATAGCGGTTGCTGACATCACCAAATGCAGATGCACTGATGTGATAGCAGTCGCTCTCTTCCTCCGCATCCACATACACGTCGAAGGTCACGCTCTGCAAAACGCAGGAAGCCGAAAGCATACAGATGTCGCCGGGAGAGAGGCGGTATAGGGTGATCTCCTTGCCGTCCTCCGAAAGCATATATAGGCGAAGTCTGCCTGAGCGCACGATGAAAAGCCCCGTGCAACCCATATTGTCGTGAACGGGCTGGGAACGTTCAAAGTGCTTTTCTGACGTGTTTTCGCACAGTAGCCGTTTATCCGCATCGGAAAGCACGCTCCAAAAAGGAAAATATGTTTCGTAAAATTTCTCGAGTGGCATCGCTTCGACTCCTTTCAAAAAGGCTTTTCTGCATTATAACATAAATTTATGAGTTTTTCAACCTGTTTAGCGATTCTTCGCTTTCTTTGATGAATTTTTTGAGGGGCGACCGCGAGCGGTCGCCCCTTCAGCGTGTCGAGAAAGTCTCGACACGCTGGCAGAGGTCGAAAAAGGTAGGTAGATTTTTCGTTTTTGCATTCGTCGGCGTACGGGGGTACGCCAGAGTGCAAAAACGAAAAAAGCAAGAAAGCGCAAGGCATTCTCGATGAATGCCTTGTGCTTATTTCCTACGTGTGAGTTTTTAATGTTTGTTTCTTTGTCTTTTATCCCTTGCGGTCTAACAGCTTTTTCGACAGTCTGAAACGTCCCGCCGCGCTATTGCGCGACGGGACGTTATATATAAA
>JBGUSX010000037.1:0-6130 GCA_045132775.1 Eubacteriales bacterium | reverse complement strand
GGTCTGCCGTCACGCGAAAGCAGAGAAATATCGCGCTCAATAAAGAATATCTTTCCGTTCTGGCGGAGCGCGTCAAGGTTCTCGGAGCGCGTGACTATACCGCCGCCCGTCGCGATCACCTTCCCCGAAAGCTTGCCTGCGGCTTCTGCCGCACGGTGCTCGCAGGCGCGGAAAAAGTCCTCACCGTCGCTTGCGAAAATATCGGGAATAGAACGCCCCTCGGCTTCGACTATCAGAGCGTCGGTGTCAATAAGCTCGCGACCCGTCGCTCCTGAAATGAGCGATGCGAGGGTGCTTTTACCGCAGCCGGGCATACCGACGAGAATAATGTTCATCGTCTCGTTTTCGATAAGAGAGACGATCCTGTCGATCTCGGAGTCGTCTATCCTCTCGCCAAGGAAGAGCTCGCAAGCCTTTTTCGCCTGAGCTACAAGCATCGAAAGACCGTTTATGTAGCTTATTCCGAGCCGCTGTGCGTCGAGCAAAAGGCGAGTCTTTGAAGGATTGTAGATCATATCAGCAACACCCTCAACGCTCGGGAGCCTCTCAAGAGAGATAGGCGAGACGAGATTTTTAGGGTACATACCCACAGGAGTGCAGTTTATCACGACCTCGGTGTCGGCGCATAAGTCGTAAACGTTGGAGTAATTGACCTCGCCAGAGCGCGAGACGAAGGTGATCTTTTCAGCACCCATATCGGAGCATACCGTCCTTGCGGTCAGAGATGCACCGCCCGTGCCTAGAATAAGCACCTTTTTGCCCTTGATCTCAATTCCACTCTTGCGTATCATGTAGGAAAAGCCGAAATAATCGGTGTTGTCACCGCGTAAGCCGCCCGTCTTTGTCCTCGTTATCGTGTTGACCGAGCCTATGCGTCTGGCTTCGTCGCTTATCTCGTCGAGAAAGGGCATTACCGTCTTTTTGTACGGAATCGTTACGTTGGTGGAGTCAAAGCGATCGCTTTTCAAAAAAGCACCGACCTCGCCCTCGCTCATCTCGAAAAGCTCGTATGAATAATCGGATAGATGCCTGTGTATCTGAGGAGAAAAGCTGTGTGAAAGCTTCTCGCCGATAAGACCGCATCTTATTGTTTTTTTGCCTGAAATCATAATATATCCTAATAAATTTGATGTTCAAATTTTGATTGGTCGGTGTGTTAAGCCTTCCCCAGCGGGGAAGGGGGACCACGCAGTGGTGGATGAGGAGGTCGCTTTTTCAAGGGCTTCACGTCCTCTGATTACCTTGTTTCGTTGCAAAAGAATCCTTATGACACAAGACAAAATCCACGATATACCAGGGGCGCGCATCCTAATGGCGACCACCACATCCACCGCTAGCGCGGTCCCCCTTCTCCGCTGGAGAAGGCTATTCACTGAATTGCAATTTATATTATCTCGGAATAAGCGCCGAGAAGCTTGTATCTCTCGCCCCTCGCCTCGAGCTCGCAGAGCAGACGCTCAAGGTTGCCCGAATAGACCGAAACAGTAAAATCGAAGTAGAACATAAACTCAAAATCGCGCTCTGGAATAGGGCAGGACTCGAGCTTTGTCATATTGACACCGAGAGAATTGAAGCAGGAGAGCACGTGGTAGAGAGCACCGGGCTTGTTGGGAGTGACGAGCATCAAGGTCAGCTTGTCCGCACCGGGATAGATCTCGGGCTCTTTTGAAATGCAGATAAAGCGCGTGTGGTTGTTGCCCATATCCTGAACCGCCTCGGAAAGAGTCTCAAGACCGTAGAGCTCGGCGCAGAAGCGCGAGGAAAGAGCGGCAATGTCACCCCTGCCCGATTCTGCAACCATCTTTGCGGCAACGGCAGTGTTGGGAGCTACGGTGATCTTCACGTTACCGAGAGAGCGGAGGAAGGATGAGCACTGATTTATCGCCTGCTCGTGAGAGACGACCTCTTTGATGTCGGAGAGCTTTGTACCCTTGCAACAGAGCAGATTGTGATCGATCTTTATTCTGACCGACCGCACGATGTGAAAATTGTGATGAAGCATAAGCTCGTAAACCTTCTTGACCGAGCCCGCAGTGCTGTTTTCAATAGGCAGAACACCGTAACGGCACTCGCCCGACTCAATAGCCGAGAAGACAGAATCAAAGGACGGGTAAAAGCTGATCTCGGGAAGCTCAAAAAGCCTCTCGGTCGCTATCTGCGAGTAAGCCCCCTCAACGCCCTGACAGGCAACGCGAGCACGCGCAGGGAAAACGTCCGCAGTGTTTTCAAGTGAGGTTTTGATGTTTTCGTAGACCTCGGAGTGAGAATTGAGCCTTGTGTACTGATAAGCGCGCGATACGTCAAGCATCGTGTGATAGAGAGTACGAGCGTAGCCCTCGAATTTCTCTCCCGACATATCGGATATGCGAGCCAGGAGAGCGCGCTCTCTCGCCGCGTCGAGCACGGGGAGACCGTTTTGCTTTTTATACTCGGCAACAGATGCCGCAATATCCATTCTTTTTTTGAAAAGCTCGACGATCTCGGCATCGACCTCGTTGATTTCTTTTCTCAGTTGATTAAGATCAAGTTCCATTTTGTTGTTTCCTATCGTAAAATTCAGATTAAAAGATCCATTATAGCCAAAGCGGCAGTCGCCTCAAAGACAGGTACCGCGCGAGGAACGATGCAGGGGTCGTGGCGACCTGAGACGGTGATCTTCACGTTTTCCATACGGGAAAGAGAGACCGAGTCCTGCTGGAGCGCGATCGAAGGAGTGGGCTTTATCGCCGCACGGAAAACAATAGGCATACCGTTAGTCATACCGCCCTGAATACCGCCCGAATTGTTTGTTTTGGTAAATACTTTCGAGCCGTCCGTGTAGAAAGGGTCGTTATTCTGCGAGCCGCGTAGCTTGGAAGCACCGAAGCCCGCACCGAATTCAATTCCCTTGACGGCGGGAATACCGAATACGATAGAGGAGATGGCCGCCTCGCAAGAGCCGAACATGTGCTCACCAAGACCCACGGGGAGACCAAGGATCGCGCATTCAATAATGCCGCCCACGCTGTCGCCCGAAAGACGCGCGGAGTCTATCTCGGCTTGCATCGCCTCGCCCGCCTTTTCGTCAAGAACAGAAAAAGGACGGGAGTGAACCGTATCGAAATCCGAGACCGAGACCGAAACGGGATCAAAAGGCAGGTCCTGTGCCGAGCCTATCGAATAAATATGCGCACCGATCTCAATGCCTTGCCGCTTTAGTATCTGTAAGCAGATACCGCCCGCAATGCACATAGGAGCCGTGAGCCTGCCCGAAAAATGACCGCCTCCGCGAAGATCAACGTCCTCGCCGTATTTCATACGCGCCGCAAAATCCGCGTGCGAGGGACGGGGAGTATCGAGGAGGGAAGAATAGTCACCCGAACGCTGATTTGTGTTGTAAATGACCGCCTCGATAACGTCGCCGTTCGTCAAGTTACCGTCAAGACCCGAAAGGAATACGGGCTCATCGGGTTCTTTCCGAGCGGTAGAGAATCGGTCGCGACCCGGGGCCCGGCGCGCCATAAAGGCACGAAGAGAGTCAAGATCAATGACCTCACCTGCAGGAATTCCCGTAAGCGTCATGCCGATCTTTTCGTCGTGCGAGCCGCCGTATATATCAAGACTTATGTTTTGTCCAAAGGTTTTTCTCATAATAACTCCAGATTTCGCCGCAGATCAAAGCGACTCAAAATTATCAAGAAACGAGGGGAAGGATTTGTTTATAGCTTCAAAGCGCGACACCGTGACTGCACCGTCACACACAAGCGATGCAACCGCCGCGCTCATTGCAATGCGGTGATCGTTGAAGGAATCGACCTCACCGCCCTCAAGACGCTCTTTGCCCAAAATCACCATTCCGTCCTCGGTAGCGCGGATGCGCGCACCGAGAGAGAGAAGAGTAGAGCAAACGCTCTCGATTCGGTCGCTCTCCTTGAGCCTTAATCTCTGCGCGTTGTAAATGACCGTCTCGCCCTCGGCGACCGACGCGGCAACAGACAAAATCGGCACAAGATCGGGAATATCTGAAGCATCAATACGTATTCCGCGCAAACGCGACGGACGCGCAGTGAAATTGCCGTTTTCAAAAACGATGTCTGCACCCATCTTGCGAAGCACGTCTATTATCGCGCGGTCGCCCTGGCGGCTCTGCACATCAAGATTTGAGACCGTGACCGCACGTGAGCCGATAACACCGGAAACGACCATGAAAGCCGCGTTGGACCAGTCGCCGCCTACCTCAAAAGTGCCCGGAGAGACAAGCCTTTCCTTGCCGTTTATGTAAAAAATACCGTTATTTTCGTCAAATTCAATGTCCGCGCCAAAGCTTTTGAGCGTGTCAAGTGTCATTAAAATGTAGGGTGCAGATTCAACCTTGCCCGAAAGGCGCAGAACACTCCTTCCGCACGCTACAGAGAGGGCAAAAAGCATTCCGCTTATATATTGCGAGGATACGTTCGCCGCAAGCGTGTACTCGCCCGACGGGAGTCTGCCCGAGAGAGAAAGCGGACTCCTTCCCGCCTCGGAAAGAGACACACCGTTTTCACACAAAAGCTCGTAGAGAGGGGAAAGTGGGCGAGAGGCAAGACGGCCGCGCATAATAAATTCGCAGTCTGCCCCAAGAGATGCCGCCAAAGGCAAGAGAAAACGCAATGTCGAGCCCGATTCGTTGGCATCAAGCACCGCGTGTGTCGGCACTTGGCTGATCGGCGAGACGACAAAACCGTCGTCAACTCGTATGATGCTCGCACCGAGAGAAGAGAGACAGGACGCAGTCGCGTCAATGTCGGCATTGGTGTCGGTGCAGATTATTTTTGTCTCACTGTCGGAAAGAGAAGCGCAGATAAGAGCTCTGTGAGCCTCGGATTTTGAGGAAATGGCTCTGACACAGCGCCTGACCGACGGAGAAGAAAAAGTTATCTCCAATTTTATAAACCTCGTCTGAAAATATCTTCAAGTGAGTCAACACTCACGCGGTAAAGCCTCGAGTCGCCTATCGAGTAGGGCATAACGAGAGTGATAAAGCCGCCCGTGCGCTTTTTGTCGCCCATGGCGACCGCGGCAAGCTCCTCGGCTGTATAAGAGCAATCGACGGGCAATTTGTATGCCCTCAGCATAGAGATAAGATCGTCAAGCTCGTGAGCGTCGCAAAGACCGAGAGAGAGAGATGCGCGCATGATAATGACCATGCCGATAGCGACCGCACTGCCGTGCGAGATCTCAAAATGTGAAAGAATTTCTATCGAGTGAGCCGCAGTGTGACCGAGATTTAATAGCTGACGAACACCCACGTCTCTCTCGTCGGCATCGACCACGTCTCGCTTGTCGCAAACGCACCTCTCGATAACGTCCTCGATCTGAGGCAAGATAGGCTCGCGCAATTTTTCGTAAAGTGAGCGGTCGTTGATAACGCCGTATTTTATCACCTCGGCGCAACCGTCCGCAAAAACACCGTCTGGAAGAGTGCCGAGCACCTCGGGGTCGCAAAGGACGAGCGAGGGCTGATAGAAAGCGCCGACAAGGTTCTTGCCCTCGGGAATATCGATGGCGGTCTTTCCGCCGACCGAGGAATCTACCATAGCAAGCAGAGTGGTGGGGATTTGGATAAATTCAATTCCGCGCAAATAAGTCGCGGCACAGAAGCCGCAAAGGTCGCCGACAACACCGCCGCCGAGCGCAAAAAGGCAGTCGGAGCGAGTGATCTTGTTCTGCGCAAGGAATGAAAGCAAGGCAAGATAGCTCTCGGCACTCTTGGACTGCTCTCCCGCCTCAATAACGAAGCGTAAGGGCTCAAATCCTGCCGCGCAGAGCGATTTTTCAAGCCTGTCCGCATAGAGCGGAGCAACGTTTGAGTCGGTAAGTATCACGGACCTGCAAGGCTTTTTGACAGTAGCGGAAAGCTCACCTGCGCAGTCGAGAATACCGTTTTCAATTAAAATATCGTAAACGCGAGACGCGTTAACTCTTACTTTTTTCATAAAAAACTCCAATTTATCAGCAATTTGTTTGTGCGTTTCAAATTTTGATTTGTCGGTGTGTTGCTATTGGACAAACGATTTAAATTACCGCCACGGCTACCAAACGCACGTCACTCACACACCGTAGGGGAGGCGCTTGCTCCTCCCGCTAACAAACGACTATTAAACCCTTATGG
>JBGUSX010000036.1:0-2798 GCA_045132775.1 Eubacteriales bacterium | reverse complement strand
CGAACGACATTACACCAATTTCGTTGATTTGTAACGACTGTAACGGGCGGATATGGAATCCGCCCCTACAGTTATGTGGTGGGGTAAGGCATAAAATATTGAGAAAAAATACAGTCGTTTGAAGTGTTCAAACTCCCCGCTAAATTGCAATTTACCAAACAAATATCCCTCGCTCAAATGAGCGGGGGATATTTTCATTCACATATTCTATTTTCCCGGATCCATCATCGTACCGATAAAGAACGGCACCTTATTCTCCCAATCGATGATCATATAAACGAACGGTCTGTCAAGATCGACCTGCTTTACTAACATCGGTGCACTCTCGGGGAACATTTCAACCACCGTAGATGCCCCCGCGCGTGTTCCAAGCTCGCCGACCTCAATAAAGGTCTTATGAATAACGCGGTTTATGAATATATTACCCCGTGCACTCTGTCCAAGCCTTGAAAAATCGGCACTTGACGAATCAAACGCATCAACCATTCCCATATTTTTCAAAACAGATGACATCTCAACGTCATATTCCACCGCGAATTTGGGCATCGACGTATGCACCTCCGCACCTCGAAGAGGATCATTCAAGACCGCCTGCAACGCTTCTCCGTCAAGCATCGACAAGTAATCGGACACACTGATGTCCTCATTGGGCAAAAGTGCTACGAAAGCATACTTGCGTCCGTCGTAAAACTTAATAAATCCCGTTGCCCTCTCGTCCTCAATATAAAGCCCGTCCTCGCCGCGCATCATCTTTACGTCAACGTCCGCTCCGTCCTCGCGCGTGAATTTACCATCATAAACATCCCCCTCGGAATACTGATCCGCCCACTCCGCGTCAAACGCAAGCGCATTGATAAGGTACATAATAGCCTCGGCGGGTATCTCGTCAAGCACATCGGGGATCATTCCGTCGGTCTTGTCATTCACCCAAGCGTTTATGTCCTTCAGTGTCTCATCGTTGAAGGGAGCCTTGAAGATATCCGCACCGTAGTATTCCTCGTTAGTCCTCAAAAAGTCCTCTTTTATCGAAAGACCCTCTTCATCCTTAAACCATACCGAGTTTGCTATACTCAGCTTGTACTTTTCCCCCTGCGGCAGCCCTGCCGTATGATCGCGGATATAAAGATTGAGCTCTTCCGTGCTCATTCCAAGGACAGACTCCATCTGCTCGCGCGTGCCTCCCTCAGCACCGTTCGCGGTCATAGAAAGCGCAATCAGAACCGACAAGGGCGAGATAAGCGTGTTCTCACCGTCCTTACTCGCCTCCTTAAAGAGATCAAGCGCAAAATCAGTCATCTTGACGTTTCCGTCAGCGATCTCTGTAGGATCCTCATCGTTGCCCGATTTATCACCGCCCATCTCTTCCGTGCCCTTCTCCGACATGTCCTCGCCCGTCTCTTCCGTGCCCTTTTCCGATGCGTTTCCGTCCGTCTCTTCCGTGCCCTTCTCCGACGCATCTTCACTCTCTTTTTCAGTTGCAGAAAGCAGCGGTGCCGCAGTGATCCTCTCAGCCCCGCCGGAGCCCGACGAAGCCTCGGTTTCGGTAGGTGCCTCGCCCGAAAGCGACAAGTCGCACCCGATCAGATTTATAAGGACCGCACATAAAATAAGCGACCCGATCAAAGTCAAAAATCTTTTTCTTGCCATCCAAAAAATTCCTCTCTTTCATTCGTGTTTGTAATTCAGAGCACCAAAAATCGCCCCTCACACACTAATACAGAATTTTTCGACTCGGGTAACAAAAAACACCAATTTTTTGCAAATATTAAAACTCTCCCCCGTGCTCCCTAAAAAAATCGTAATATATCCTCACGTTTTCAAGCTCTGTCCACTGTTTCTCACACACGGGAAAGGAATCAAGATCGTAAACCCTCGCCCCGCCCATCGAGAGCAAAAAGGGCGAATGAGTCGAGATAATAAACTGGCAGTTGTAAAACCGAGCCGATTCCTCAATAAATTTCGCCAATTCGAGCTGCAATTTAGCCGATAAGCTGTTCTCGGGCTCGTCGAGCAGATAAAGGGCGTTATCCTTTATCTGCTGGGTAAAATAAACGTACGCACTCTCGCCGTTCGACTTTCCGTCAAGCTCTTTTGGAAGTCTGCGCGAGGTGTACTCTGATTTCGTCCGTCTTTTCGTCTCATTCCTGCGGCGGAATTCCTCAATATCGTCAAGCGAGCGCAAGAGATACTCCTTTTCTCTTGATCTCTCGTATTCTTCAAAAAGCGCATCGCGGCGACGGTCAATTCCCTCGTTTATAGAGCGAATATCGATAAGAAAATCGAAAACGTCGTCGCTTGTGATTATCCTGCTCCCACTTGGTACAGACGAACCAAACGACAGTCTGTATTTGCAAAATTTCAAATATTCCTCGGAAAACGGAGTCTTGTTAAATGGCGCGGAACGGTCAAGAGAAAGCTTCTCCGCGATAATATTGAGCAGAGTCGATTTGCCCGACCCGTTGCCGCCGTATATCACGGTAACAGGCTCAAAGCTTAACCTCTCAAGCCCCTTTTGCGGAAATATCCTGAACGGATAAACGTTCGTATGTGAATAGCATTGCATCTCAAGCTTGTGCGGAAAAGACGTCAGATATGCACCCTCAGCGTCGTCGCTCGGCAAGCAAAAATCCTTCAAAAACAGCACGCCCCCACCTCCTTAAATATTTCTCAATTCAAGTATATCATAAATAGTCCTAACAGTCAATATTTCAGAGTGCATTGAGATAAATTGCAATTTAGCGAACGGTCTACAATGTAGGGCGGGGGCTTGCTCCCGCCGTGAAAAGCTTTTAAAATCA
>JBGUSX010000035.1:0-5019 GCA_045132775.1 Eubacteriales bacterium | reverse complement strand
CTTTTGTGAACCTTGTTTCGTTGCGGAAGAATCCTTGTGCTACAAGGCAAAATCCACACAACTCCCGTGAAATACATCCTAATGGCGACCTCCTCATCCACCACTTCGTGGTCCCCCTTCTCCGCTGGAGAAGGCTATTCGACAAATCAGAATTTGATACAAACGGTCATAGTCACAAAAATCCCTTGCGGTTTTCCGCAAGGGATTTTTCTCTTATCAAAGCGATTTAAGATCGTAGGGCGTTGACTGATACACGAAATAATTGAGCCAGTTGATGAAAAGCAGACTTCCGTGCGCTCTCCAACGGACGACGGGCGCATTGTTCGGGTCGTCATTTTTATAGTAGTTTACGGGCGGCTTTATCGGCAATCCCGCGGCTACGTCACGGCGGTACTCCGCATCGAGTGTCATCGGATCGTACTCGCTATGTCCCATTATAAAGAACTGTCTTCCGCCATTTTTCGAGACGATATGCACTCCCACGTCGTCACTTGACGCAAGCACGCGGAGCTCGGGGATCTTCTCTATATCCTCTCTGTACACTGTCGTATGGCGCGAGTGAGGAACGTAAAACTCCTCATCAAAGCCGCGGAGCAGCATACTCTTCTTATGGTCAGCCTGATGCGCAAATACTCCGAAAAGCTTTTCGGGCATTACGTGCTTCTGTATGCCGTAATGGTAGTAAAGTCCCGCCTGCGCGCCCCAACAGATGTGCATAGTGCTGTGGACATTGGTCTTTGTCCACTCCATTATCTCGCAAAGCTCGCCCCAATAATCGACCTCCTCAAACTCCATCATCTCCACGGGCGCACCTGTGATGATCATTCCGTCGAACTTCTGATCCTTTACGTCGTCAAAGGTCTTGTAGAATGCAAGCAGATGCTCCTGCGCGGTGTTGGTCGATTGGTGAGACTTTGTGCGAATGAGCGTGAGCTCGATCTGAAGCGGCGTGTTTCCGAGTATACGCGAGATCTGCGTCTCGGTCTCTATCTTCTTGGGCATAAGATTGAGAAGAAGTATCTTCAAAGGTCTTATGTCCTGCGTGATAGCGCGCCTTTCCGTCATTACGAATATGTTTTCATTTGCTAATGTCTGCACTGCGGGCAGATCGTTAGGTATTTTTATTGGCATTATAATCTCCATTCAGCCGCACAGGCGGCACAAATATTAATCAATGAATTTTGCTTTGGCAAAATTCGGACGTGAAAAAGATTTTTTCACTATAAGTGAGAAGTAACTTTCACGCTGATCTCCTGAATTTTTATATCTTATCAAGCGCCTGCTGGATATCGGCTATGAGGTCCTCTGCGTCCTCAAGACCGCAAGAGAGGCGGACGAGGTCGGGTGCTACACCCGATGCGATGAGGTCGGCATCCGAGAGCTGACGGTGTGTGGTCGTCGCAGGGTGGAGACAGCAGGAACGCGCGTCTGCTACGTGTGTCTCGATCGCGATCATTTCAAGCGAGTTCATAAATTTCGAAGCAGCTTCTCTTCCTCCCTTGACACCGAAGCTTACGACACCGCACGTGCCGTTCGGCATATACTTCTCTGCAAGCGCGTGATCGTTATCGGATTCAAGTCCGGGATATTTTACCCAAGCGATCTTTTCGTTTGCCTCAAGGTACTTTGCGACCGCAAGACCGTTGTCGCAGTGTCTTCTCATTCTCACGTGAAGGCTCTCAAGACCGAGGTTGAGAAGATATGCACTCATAGGCGCAGGAGTCACACCGAGGTCACGCATAAGCTGTGCGGTCGCTTTGGTGATGAACGCGCCTCCAAGACCGAATTTCTCGGCATAGGTGATTCCGTGATAGCTGTCGTCGGGCGTGCAGAGTCCGGGGTATTTTTCTGCGTGAGCCATCCAATCGAATCTTCCCGAGTCAATGATCGCACCGCCGACCGCACTTCCGTGACCGTCCATATACTTGGTCGTGGAATGCGTTACTATATCCGCTCCCCACTCAAAAGGACGGCAGTTTACAGGTGTCGGGAAGGTATTGTCTATAATAAGCGGAACGCCGTGCTTGTGCGCCATATCAGCAAATCTCTCGATATCAAGAACGTTGAGCGCAGGATTTGCAATAGTCTCACCGAAAACGAGCTTTGTATTGGGTCTGAATGCCGCCTCGAACTCCTCGTCAGAGCAATCGGGCGCGATAAAGGTGACTTCGATGCCCATTCTCTTGAATGTAACTGCAAAAAGGTTATACGTTCCGCCGTAGATCGACGCACTCGATACGATATGGTCGCCCGCGCTTGCAATATTGAAGGTCGCAAGGAAGTTTGCAGCCATTCCGGACGAGGTGAGCATTGCCGCGCTTCCGCCCTCCATCTCGCAGATCTTCGCCGCGACAGTGTCGCAGGTGGGGTTCTGGAGTCTTGAATAAAAGTATCCGTTAGCCTCGAGGTCGAAAAGCTTACCCATCGCCTCTCCCGTGGTATATTTAAAGGTCGTGCTCTGAATTATCGGCACCTGTCTCGGCTCGCCGTTTCCAGCGGTATATCCGCCCTGCACGCATTTTGTTCCAATTTTTCTTTCTGCCATTTTGGTTTCCTCCCTTTCGGAAATGCATAAATATATACATTATTATTATATCATTTTTCTTTTCTATGTCAAGAGCTTTCAAGCAAAAATAAGCGAAGTACACGACTTCGCTCACTTTTATTTGCTCCCCGATACAAACCAATTCGGAAAAATATCCTGCATTCTCTCATCATCATAATTCTCGTCGGCATACTCCTCCCACACGTTCGATGCAGGAAGATCCTCCTGCCTCTCGCTCCACCGCAGAACAGTCATTGCGGTAAATATGAGGTTGACCGACATAAACACCGCGGTCACGAGCGAGGCAATATTCCACGCATTGCCCTTCATCCTATGTAATACCTTCTTGAAAAGCGGGAAAAGGCATTTTGTAAAAAATATTCCCAGCGCCCCCCACAAGAAAGTCATCCAGATGCTTATTCTACCTCCAATATTGAGAAAATGATGGGAGTAGTCCCAAGATGAAAAGCCAAAAAACCATTCTTGGAACAGGCTTCCGAAATACTCTATTACGCTTCCTAACGCGCCGTATATCAAGAACTGCATCCAAAGGCTTTTGCGCCCAATCAGACTTGACAAAGCGTATGCAAGCGCATTTGCTATACCGTATATCAGACAAAAAGGTCCCCAAACGGTCGCCGTGTGGCTCTCCCACGTACCTGTTCTCAAAATATGCCACAACCCCTCAAGAATAAATCCAATTACACTGCCGACAACAAAGAGCCACAAAAGATCAGTTGCCTTGACTTTCGTTCGAACAATGTCCCTCTCCTCGTTTTCAACACTCGACAAGTCGCCGACGCATCCCTCTTTTAAACACTTACTCCACAACATAAAGCTCCTCTCCGTTTCTGCTGCCATTTTACAACCTTATCATAAACCCTACCTTAACTGAAGTTTAAGTAAACATTAAATAATGGAACAATCTGTTATCATTTTATGACGGTTATCGTTTAAAATTATACACAATGAGTATTTAAGCTTTATTGAAGTATTATTTACGTCATGTTAAAAGCAAAATTAAGCATACTTAATATAATTGCAAGCATATTAAGTTTATTTAACTAATAAATATTGATAATTCCCTTTACATTTCAATAAAAAAATGATATAATTAAAAAAATATGTCTTGGAGGACAAAAATGGACAGTTACATTAACGAGCGCATCGAGTGGACACGCGTTTGGCGTGAGGATTCCGATCTCGATCTCCCCCGCGTACTGCTTATCGGAGACTCTATCGTCGACGGCTCAAAGCACTGCATTTATGACCGACTAAAAAAGGACGGCTTCACCTCGTCCGCATATATAACCAGCAAGGGTATCAATCACCCATTCTACTTCCGCGAGATCGAGATGGTCTGCGCCCAGGAGGACTATAACTATAAGGCTGTCTATCTTCAGTACGGCGGTCACTCGGGACTTCAGAGCCGTGAGGAATGCCGCAGAAACTACGAAAATCTGCTTGTTGACCTCTCAAAAATGCTCCCCGATACGCCTATAATTGTTAGCCCCTTCACGCCTTGGACAAAGGGCAACGGCACGGAAGGTGAGTACGACACGCTTGTAACCTCCCGCGTTGAATTTACCGAGAATAATAAATTCATAACCGATCTCCGTGAGGATATCCTTGATATTATCGAGAAAAACGAGCTTGACGTAGATCTGCATTTCTTTGATGCTTACTCGCTCATGCTTGATCATAATGACAAAAAGTGTCCCGACGGTGTTCATTTCCTGCCCGAAGGCTACTTGGTGCTCGGAACTGCGATTGCAGAGAGAATAATTGAAGTTATTAACAATAATAAAGGAGAATGATCATGTATAACATTTACGTTGTTTTTAAGTGCTTCGACGGTAAGCGCGAGGCTTTTGTTGAAAAGGTGAGAAGTGAGGGCATCCTCGACGCTATAAAGGCTGAGGACGGCTTCGGCAGATATGATTACTACTTCTCGGAGTCTGACCCCAACGAGCTTCTTTTGATCGAGGCTTGGGCATCCAAGGAGGCACAGCAGATCCACATCGCACAGCCCCACATGGCAAAGCTCAGAGCCATCAAGAGCTACTATGTTGAGACAACAACTCTCGGAGAGTTTGAGTTCAAATAATTAGTATACTTCAGCCCTCTCCAGCCCTGCCCTTAATAACCGAAAATAAAAGAAATACTAATCTGATAAAAAAACTGACGTTGTTCTGTGACAGCGTCAGTTTTTTATTTAAAATGGAATATAGTTAAGCTTACTTATATTATTTAGTGGAGTCCGTCCAATTATGTTAAGCTTACTTAATGTAAGAGGTAACAAAAAACACGGTTATTACCGTGCGTCTTTGTATTTTCTCGACCAATCGAAAAAGGTAAACGATTTGAGTTTTGGAAACCGAAACTCAAACTTTCCTTTTGAACTCCTACGTAACCGACCGTAGCGCGATCGGTTCAACTGCCTTGGCAGTTTTAGGAGGTTCAAGCCCTCGGTC
>JBGUSX010000034.1:0-2703 GCA_045132775.1 Eubacteriales bacterium | reverse complement strand
CTTTTGTGAACCTTGTTTCGTTGCGGAAGAATCCTTGTGCTACAAGGCAAAATCCACACAACTCCCGTGAAATACATCCTAATGGCGACCTCCTCATCCACCACTTCGTGGTCCCCCTTCTCCGCTGGAGAAGGCTATTCGCTAAATTGCAATTTACAAAAACATCAATCCGCTTTTGCGCGCAAAGCCTTTTTGTAGAGCTTGAGAAGAGTGCAAGAGGTATAGCGCAGAATGAAAACGGGAAGAAGATTCAAGATGAAATTAACAACGTAGATCGGAATCCAGATCGACGGTGCGGAGCAGAAGGGAATAAAGGCAATGACAAATCCGAGAACCGAATTTGCAATGTGTATCACGACCCCATAGCTCGATTCAAGCAAGAATCTGCCGAGATATTCTGCGTCGTCTGCGCTCTGGATCTCGCTTTTGGAAAAGCCTGTGAACATTCCAAGCTCGGGAACGTGGTCCTTCCATTTCTTGATCTTCATTTTGTGATAGATCTTGCGCTCGTGGTCGGAGACCTTGAAGAGCTTGCTCTCGGGATCGTACCAATTCTTCGGTGTGAGTCTGCGGATGATCAAGGCTTCGATTCCGTCAGCGGCGATTATCGCAATAATGCCGATGGCGGTGAATAGCAGATTTTTAAGCAATAATTCAATGGAAAAGGCGGAAACAGAGTTCAGAATTGCAATAATAATGCCGCCGCCGATGATGATAGTTAAATAGAGCATGCGTCCACCTCGCCCGTCGTTGTGTATTCAAGCTTTTTGCCGTAAAATTCCTCGTAGGTCTTGACCCAGAGCCTGTAGTTTTCGCGGCAGAGCCTCTCGGCATCCTCGCGGGTCGAAAGGGTCGGGTCGGGATAGAGCGCGGGCAGGACGTGAACGGTATAGGCTTGTATCGGAAGTCCGTCAGCGTCGAATCTGTCGGTGTCCTCGAGCGTAATGAAAATAGGGAGGACCGGAACATTGTTCTTTACCGCGAAACGAAACGCGCCGACCTTCATAGGACGGGGCTTGCGGTAGTTGTACCACATTGCCTGCTCGGGATAGATAAGTATCTTTTCCCCACGTGCAAAAAGCTCTGTCATAGCCTTGTTGAGTGCCTTGATGCCCTTCAGTGACGACGAGAGGGGAAGAGTATTGCAGTGACGGAAAAGATATCCGTAAAAACCGCCGAACGAGGTGTAATTGCCCTCGCGAATGACCTTGTAAAGCATTTTACCCTCAAGAATCGGGATCAGGGTCCTGTAGACCGCGTAATTGTCAAACGCGTTGAAGTGGTTGCAGGTGACAAGCGCACCCTTTTTTCGCACAGCCTCAAGATTTTCCTTGCCCCTGACCTCGCGAAGCACCACGTCGCCACGCTTTATCATCTTTTCAAAATGATTTCTGCCAAGGCGGTTAGCGATAAACGAGCCTATGCGCGTGGAAAGCTTTTTTTGCGTGTAATCAACGGTGTCTGGGTCGAGGGGAGTCGTTTCGGGATCGTCCTCAACGTCCACGTCAAATTTACCCTCTCTCTCGAATTCCTCGATGCGATCGAGTATTTTCTGTCTGTTTTCGGATATTTCCATCAGTCCGCCTCCGCGCCGACGAGTCTGTTTTTGCCGCAAATAAATTCTTCAACAATGGACTCAAGTCCCATTATGTTAAAGCAGGAAGTTGCGTTTTTAAGAGCCTCACAGTGAATGAGCTCCTCTTCTGTCTCCTTTTGGGCAAGAGCCTCAAGCGCATCGTACTGATCCTGATCACGCTTTTTGTCACCGTCGGTGTAACTATTCTTGGCAGCAAGAAGCTCCGCGTAGAAGGGAGTGCGCTCGGCATATTTCCAGAATATCTCCTCGTAGAGAACGCCGTCGTATTTCCAGGGCTTAAAGTTTATCTTGTAGTGCGCGATGTAAGGGATCTTGCAAGGATCGGAGTAGGGCATAGGAGTCTTGTTCCAGAGGAGATCGAGCATTTTTACACGACCGTGGCAGATGACGTTGAGGTAGTCCTGATCCTGCGCAACTGCATAGGTCTTAACGTTCAGAAGGGAAGCAAAGACCTCCTCAATGCGCATCCTTCTCATCTCGCGGAGATTCATAACGAGGATTCCCGCGTTGAAATATTTGTTTCTCGGAACGCCGAGCACGACCTCGGAGTAGTTAGCAAAGACGTCGATATCGGTGATTACTTCGTCGTTTATTGCGGCAACGAGGTTGTTTCCGATAGCGGAATTGTACATGTCGGCAACGTCGCGAGTTATCGCGATATCGCAGTCAAGATAGAGCCCCTTGTCATACTGAGGGAACATGTCGGGAATGAAGAAGCGGTAATAGGTCGCCCTTGTGTAGTAGTCACGGAGGTGGAGACGAGAGCAAAGAGCGTTCACCTTTTCGGTAACGTCACAGAAGGTGATCTTGATATTATCCTCCTGCATATCGCCGATTATTGTTTTATTTCTGTCTGAAAGACCCTCGATTAGAATGTTTATGTCGTAAAAATATTTGTCGCTTGCGTTGTCCTTGAGAGATTCAAGGGCTACCGCAAGATATGGAGCATAGTTGTCATCTACCGCGAAGAAGATCGGAACTGTTTTTCTCTCTGGTGTGTTTTTCATGATTGCCTCCTGTATGGTTGTATTTATGGGAATATATATCGGATAATACTTCAAATTTTGATTTGTCGGTGTGTTACACCAACGTAGGGGGGGGGGGGG
>JBGUSX010000033.1:0-2118 GCA_045132775.1 Eubacteriales bacterium | reverse complement strand
AGATGTTCGTGCAGCTCTTGAACATACGACTTGTTCTATTGAAGATTTCAAGGCACTTCTGTCACCTGCGGCAGAGCCCTTCCTTGAACAGATGGCAGAGAGAGCAAGACTTGAAACAAGTAAGCATTTCGGGAATACCGTGTATCTCTTCACACCCCTTTATATTGCAAACTATTGCGAGAACTACTGCGTTTACTGTGGATTTAACTGCTATAACCACATCAACCGTATGAAGCTCTCCATGGAGCAGATCGAAAAGGAAATGAAGGTCATTGCCGACAGCGGTATGGAAGAAATTCTGATTCTGACCGGCGAGAGTCGAGTGCAGAGCAACGTTGAATACATCGGTGAAGCCTGCAAGCTGGCGAGAAAGTATTTCCGTATGGTCGGTCTTGAGATCTATCCCGTCAATACCGATGAGTATAAATATCTCCACGAATGCGGCGCAGACTATGTGACCGTATTCCAAGAAACCTACGATACCGATAAATACGAGCAGCTACATCTGCTTGGTCACAAGCGTGTGTGGCCTTATCGCTTTGATGCACAGGAGAGAGCCTTGCGCGGCGGTATGCGCGGTGTGGCGTTCTCGGCATTGCTCGGTCTTTCCGACTTCCGCAAGGATGCACTTGCAAGCGCATTGCACGTCTACTATTTGCAGAGAAAATATCCTCACGCCGAAATGTCGCTGTCCTGTCCCCGACTTCGTCCCATCATCAACAATGACAAGATCAATCCTCTCGATGTTCACGAAAAGCAGCTTTGTCAGATCATCTGTGCTTATAGAATTTTCCTTCCATTCGTCGGTATCACCGTATCCTCCCGTGAGAGTGCGGAATTCCGCAACGGCATTGTAAAGATCGCCGCCACCAAGGTATCCGCAGGTGTGTCTACGGGCATTGGAGACCACGAAAGCAAATACAGCGGCAAGGAGAGTGATGAGGCACAAGGCGACGAGCAGTTTGAGATCGACGATAACCGCAGCCTTGACAAGATGTATCAGGATATTGAGGGAGAAGGACTTCAGCCCGTGCTGAACGATTATCTGTACGTATAAGGAGAAGAATATGAAAAACTTTGATACAACACTTTACTTTATAACCGATTCCACGGGCTTTGAGGAAGCAGAATTTCTCCATCGTGTAGAGGAAGCACTCGAAGGCGGTGCGACGATCTTGCAGCTCCGTGAGAAGAACAAATCCACCATGGAGTATATCGAGCTTGCCGAAAAGGTTCACGCTCTGACAAAAAAATACAACGTTCCGCTGATCATCGATGACCGCATCGATGTAGCTCTTGCTGTGGGAGCAGAGGGTGTTCACCTTGGAAAAGAGGATATGCCCATCTCAACTGCAAGAAAAATCCTCGGTGATGATTTTATCATCGGAGCGACCGCAAAGACCGTTCCTTGGGCGCTTGAAGCCTATGAGGGTGGAGCTGATTATCTCGGTGTCGGCGCAATCTATCCGACCACAACCAAGGTAAAAACCGTTCTCACCTCAACCGAAACCTTGTCTGACATCTGCATGGCAGTTCCGATTCCCGTCAATGCCATCGGCGGTCTTAACAAAAACAACATTGACGTTCTTGCAGGCATTCCAATCGCAGGCATTTGTGTCGTTTCCGCTATTATGAAAGCCGAAAGTCCGAAAACGGCGACGATAGAGCTCAAGGCAAGAGCTAAGGAACTCTGAATCATATGATCAAGGGCGCAATATTTGACCTTGACGGAACGCTACTTGATTCGATGTTCATATGGGATACCATCGGAGAGGTTTATCTCCGTTCCCTTGACATCGAGCCGAGGGAAAATTTAGCCGAAACCTTCAAGACTTTTACCTTGGAGGAATCCGCAGAATACTATCGCACGCATTACGGTGTAAGCTTATCGGTTGCGGAAATTGTGGACGGTGTAAACCGAATGATCGAGGACTTATATAAAAGCACAGTACCGCTCAAAAAGGGTGTTGCCGAATTCCTTGCAGGGCTGTCAAAGGATGGCGTGAGGATGTGTATTGCCACGGTGACGGACAAGTATCTCGTAGAAGCTGCCTTGACTCGCCTGAAGGTCAGACAATACTTTGGCGAGATCATAACTACCGCCGAGGTTGGCTGTGG
>JBGUSX010000032.1:0-46965 GCA_045132775.1 Eubacteriales bacterium | reverse complement strand
TGGAGCAACAACAAAACAATGCGCACACTCGGCAGAAAAAGCCCGATTCAGCTTCTTAAGGAGAAGCTCACAGCTTGACTGTCGCGCCGCAATTGGAAGCCTCTCCACTCCGCCTACGGCTCCGTTCCGATGCTTCCAATTCCATATTTGACCATATCTTTATTATTTTTTACCTTTTTGGGTCATATCTCTTTACAACACAGAGAATGGACAAAAATTATTTTTCTACAGCCTTTACAAAATAGCCGAAAGGTGATATACTATAAGTAGGTTCAAAAATTCTTTTTTAAGGAGTAAAAATATGAAACTGATCATCAAAGACAATTACGCATCTATGAGTGATTGGGCGGCTCAGCATATTGCTGACGCTATCAACAATCACAAAGAGGACCGCCCCTTCGTTCTCGGACTTCCCACAGGCTCCTCTCCTCTCGGTGTTTATAAAAGACTCAGCGATATGAACAAGGCGGGCAAGGTTTCATTCAAGAACGTTGTAACCTTCAATATGGACGAGTACGTAGGTCTCCCCCGTGAGCACGACCAGAGCTACTGGTATTTTATGCACGACAATTTCTTCAACCACATCGACATTCCCGCAGAGAACGTAAACATTCTCAACGGTATGGCCGAGGACCTTGAGGCTGAGTGCCAGCGTTACGAGGACAAGATCGCGTCCTACGGCGGAATCGATCTCTTCCTTGGCGGCAGCGGTGTTGACGGACACATCGCTTTCAACGAGCCCTTTACTTCCTTGACCTCGAGAACCGGTGTCCGCGCCCTTACAGAGGACACTATCATCGTTAACTCCCGTTTCTTCGGCGGCGACGTTGAGAAGGTCCCGAAGACTGCTCTTTCGGTTGGTGTCGGCACGGTCTGCGACGCAAAGCAGGTTCTTCTCCTCATCAGCGGACACAACAAGGCTCGCGCGCTCCGTCACTGTGTTGAGGGCGGTGTTGACCACGCTTGGACTATCAGCGCTCTTCAGCTCCACAACGACGGCATCATTGCTTGCGATGAGGCGGCTTGCGGTGAGCTCAAGGTTGACACATACAAGTACTTCAAGGAAATCTACAAGAACGAGAAGTAATATTAAAAATCAAGTCCCACCGCGATTGCGGTGGGACTATTTTTATATGTTCATAAACTGTATCATGTTTGATGGGACGAGGTTATATATCGGCTCATCGTCGCCGAAGTCCATTTCAAATACTGCGAAGTTAAGGATGTCGTCCGGGGATTTTTCGGGGAGGTTATCAAAATAGATGACCCCGTTTTCATATCTGAAATCCACACTTTCGCCGTTGGTCAGGCAACGCACCGATTTGGGTGCATTTTTATAACCGTTTATTCTGGCAAAGGTGCCGCCCCAGATCCAATTGTAGAGATAGACCTTGTTTCCTCTTTGCGCGGAGGTCGAGATCCCGTTTGCTCCGCAGCCGCCGCGCTTTGTCGGTCCGTAGACCGCTTCTGCATGCTTGTGCATCCATTTGCCGACCGTCTCGAGCGTTTCCTTTTCATAGGGGTCTATACTGCCGTCGGCATTGGGAGCAATATTATAGACGAGGTTTCCGCCGCCGTACTGACATATAGACATATACTTTGCTATATCGTGGGCATTGTCCTTGAATGGAAGGGTAGAGGGGTGGTCAACTCCGCCGAATGCGGTATGGCTGAAGCGCAGGCAGGCCTCCCAATCACCCACAAGGGGTCCGAACACAAGGTTGTCCTCGCAGTTGCGAAAGTCCTCTTCAACAAGACTGCGGTCGTTTATAAGAATATCGGGCTGGAGCTCTCTTATCATAAGGTTTCGCTCAACACTGCGCCATTCCTCTGCGTTGCGGAGCGGGCTTGGTCCGTCGTACCAGAGGATATCAATTTTTCCGTACTCGCTCATAAGCTCGCGCATACAGTTATCAACAAAGGTGAGATATCTCTCCCTTGCCGCCAGATCCTCAATGCAGGCGATGCCTCCGTCCTCGTGATCCCAATTGACGAGAGAGAAGTAGAGTCCGACCCTGATACCGTGCTTGCGGCAGGCATCGACAAACTCGCGGACGATGTCGATGTGAGGGCCGTAATTTACAGAGTTATATTTGTTGGTTTTGGAGTTCCAGAGGGCGAATCCGTCGTGGTGGACGGTCGTCAGAATGGCATATTTCATACCCGCAGCAGCTGCAAGCTTTACCCATTCCTCTGCGTTGCCCGACTTATAGTTGAACTGCGTATCGGCGGTGTGAAGATACTCTTCACGCGAGATGCCCTCGCGCATTCTTATCCATTCGCCTCTGCCGTAGCAGGAATAAATGCCGTAGTGGATGAACATTCCAAAGCGCGCGTCGCGCCACCAGGCAATTCTGCGCTCTCGCGTTTCGGCTGTGAATTTTTGATACTGCTCTAAATTCATAGTTTACCTCCGTGTTTGCCGCCGGGTTATCTTACAGTTGAATTATAGCATTTATTTTTTGATATGTAAATATCAATTTACGTTTTTTCAGTTGCAAAAAGTGAACTTGTGAACAGCCATTCAAGATTATTTATATCTCTTCGGCTCGTTCGTTTCTCCCAGCAAGTAGTCTATGCTCGTGTCGTAGAATCGAGCCAGCTTAATTAAAACGGCCGTCGGAATATCATTTTCGCCCGTTTCGTACTTTGAATATCCCGTTTGCGACATGCCAAGCAGCTTTGCTACCTGTGTTTGATTCATGTCTCTGTCTTCTCTGAGATCGCGTATTCTGGTGTATGCCATATTATCCTCCAAAGCAATTATGATTCATTATAAAATAATCTGTTTCAGGGTATTGACTTTTAACCTGAAATAGGTTATAATGTTGTGGGCTCGGGTTGCGATGCTACTTATTATTCTTTCAAAAGGAGATATTATTATGAAGAAATTTTTTGCTTTTTTGTTATCAATCATAATCGCATGCGCATTTGCCGCTTGCGACTCGGAGGCACCCCCACCATCAAACAGTGACGATACATTAACTCCTCCAACTTACGAAGAAGAAGAGACAAACGGGCAGAACACGTCTCAACCGGAAAACCACGAAACACAAAACACCACCGAAGCACCCGCGAAGACGCCGATCAATGCAAAACTGACACAAACGCTCGGTTTTCAAAATGGCTACGCAGTCGTTTCTTTTGAGCAAAACAAAAAGAATTACGGTGCGATCATTGATGCGGACGGTGTTATTCTGTACAGGGCCGAAATAGATGAGCCCACCGCAACAGGCAATATGATTGATAATTGGTTTTATATAGGCGATGACTCATTTGGAGTCAGTTATAAAGACGGTGCCCAAACCAAATATGCTATTGTCAATGCCAACGGAGAAACTCTGGCATCGTCCGATAACGGTGATTTCGACATAGTATTAGCCGCCGGAAATGATCACGCCATAGTATACAAAAGCGAATTGTCCGGAATTGAATATAAGCATTATATTGCCGCATTTAATACCAAAGGAGAATTGGTAAATACACCCGTAGAGATACCACAGTTTGAATTTTACAATGGGTACAACGGTACATTTGATCAAAGTGATTATCTCGGAGAGGGTCAGTTTATTATTTATTGCGGGAACAGCGCGTACGGTGCAACGTCGCATTTGATATACAATCAAAAAACAGGTAAGGTGATATTTTACGGAAACATTGAGGACTGCTCGTCATTTAAAAACGGCTCCGCGTTGCTTCAAGTTGGGTATTATTATGAACCAATCACGGAAGATATTATTTGGGTTGGCTCATCGGATCGTATAAAATTGAAAACAGACGGCACATATACATTAACCGAAGAAAGCATAAATGAATATGAAAATGCAACCATTGCGGAAAAAGTGAAAAAGCTATATCCTTCATCAACTATTTCGGGTATTTATTCTTGTGGAGAATATTACACAATCACTTTAAGTAATGAGGGTAATGGCTTTTTTACAGTCCTCGATAACAACGGGCAGCAAATGTTCAATCCCATTCCTTATACCAGATCAATATATGCATCCTTGGACTTTATCGTTTACGCATCAGCATGGGGAGACATGTTCTACGGCGAATATCCAACATATCACCTGGTTGATATTGTGACCGGAAATGAAATCTCGACTTTTTCCGGTGAATTCCAGATCACAGGTGGATATTCCGATGGGTTAGCCCCCGCGTACGTAAGACACGAGGCATTCAAATATTCCTATTATTACGTAAATACCGACGGAGAAATTATTATCAAAAAATTATACGAATAAAGAATGTCATATAAAAAGCCATCCCACCGTGTTTTTACCGGTGGGATGGCTTTTTAGTACAGTATACACCCATGATACACGTTTTCATTGCTTGTCACTCAATAATGTCCGCGCATCGAAATTGCTCGGTTGCTTTTTTGCGTGTTACAGTTGCAAAAAGTGAACTTATGTGTTATACTGTGTATGTAAGGTCAATTCAAATGCGGAGGTATATATGTTCATAAAATCAAATATTTTGCGCTCTCCGCACGCGTTTGCGACGAGGCAGGGGGGTATTAGTGAGAATGAGCACACAAGGTCGCTCAATCTCGCGTTTGGGCGAGGGGACGAGGACGAAATCGTGCTCAAAAATCTTGAGATTTTTGCTCGCGAGGTTGGATTTGAGCCCGAGAGGGTCGTTTCTCTGCCGCAGATACATTCAGACAGAATTTTTACGGTAACGGGTAAGAATTGCGGTGAGGGTTATTATATCCGAGAGGGGATAGAGAGCGGCGACGGATACGTGACAAAAGAGCGCGGCGTGGTGATTGGGATCAAGACCGCGGATTGCACTCCGATACTCTTCGAAGCCGAAAGGAACGGAGAAGTAATAGCCGTTGGTGCAGTTCACGCGGGATGGCGCGGCACTGTTGCGGACATTGCAGGTAAGTGCGTAGAGAGGCTGGTTTCTGAATTCGGCGCGGAAAGGAAAAATATTCGCGCGGCGATAGGTCCTTGCATACACAAATGCTGTTACGAGGTGAGCGGCGATCTTTATTTTGAGGTTGCCAATGGGCTCTCCGAGGAGATGGCAAAAAGATTCGTTTTGCCGTCGGAAAAGGCAGCGGACAAATATTACTGCGACCTTGTCGGGATAAACAAGGAACTGATGATCTCTCACGGGCTTTTGGCTGAAAACGTTGATGTGATAGAGGAATGCACCTGCTGCAACACGGAAAAATATTTTTCGCACAGATATTCAAACGGGCATCGCGGAACGATGCTGAATGTTATTTTTATGGGATAAAGGTAGATATGGAAAAGAAAAAACTGATAATCGACACCGACATAGGCGACGAGATAGACGACGCGATGGCGCTCTATTTCGCTATGTCAAAGGGCTTTGAGATAGTCGGAATAACGACCGTGTTCAAAAACACCGACGAGCGCGCGAGGATAGCAAAGAGGCTTTTGAAGCTTTACGGTCAAGGATATGAGAATATTCCCGTTTTTGCGGGTCACGGCACTCCGATAGCGGAAAAAGAGCGCGAATACGAGCATACCTGCCACTTTCACGCGGAGCTTGAGGCGATAGAGTACGCGCCCGACGGAGACAGGGATGCGGCGGTTGATTTTCTGATCGAGTCCTGCAAAAAATACGGCGAGGAGCTTATTATTGTGGCTATTGGTCCTTTTACGAATATTGCAAGGGCGATAGAAAAGGATTCAGAGGCTATGAATATGGCGGGGAAGGTCGTTATTATGGGCGGCGCGTATTACCGTCAATATGCAGACTGGAACGTGATGTGTGACGTAGAGGCGGCGGATATTATGTTCAGATCGCTTGAAAATCTTGAGTGTGTCGGCGCGGACGTGACCCACAAGACAATTCTTTGTCGCGAGGAGCACGAGGTGATGCTGAACTGCAAAAAGGACGCGGCGGCTTTGGAGATCGCGGAGCTGATAAGGCTTTGGAGCGTTGTCAATCCCGACCGTTATCCGACCCTGCACGATCCGCTTGCGGTCTATTATGCGGCGCATCCTGAGGTCTGCGAGGTTGATGCGCAGAGGATCGCGGTGCTGACCGAGGGGTACGCGAGGGGCTTGACGCTCAATGTTGACGCGTACAACAAGGCTTATATGAATCCCGCGTGCGACCGCCTTGACAGTGCTCACAAAGTGACGGTTGCAAAGGGGATAGATGCGAAGGCATTTATTGATACTTTCATTAGTATTTTCAGGTAAAACGGAGGAAAGGATATGAAAAACAGATTTATTTTTAGATTTATTTGTGTGGCGGTTGTATTTGTTCTGTCGGTTGCGCTTTTTGCGTGTGACGGGACAGAGAGCGACACGGAAGAAACAACGGAAAACAAAAGCGAGATTACCACTGATATTGATACCGAGACCGAGTCGAAGGATGAGGCTCCGAGTGAGACAGTGAGCAAAACTGAATCCGAGACCGAAACCGAGCAGAAGACTGAGGCTCCAAGTGAAACAGTGAGCGAGTCAGAATCCGAAACCGAGACCGAGCAGAAGAGTGAGGTGCCCAGTGAGACCGAAAGTGAGTCTGAATCCGAGACCGAGACCGAGCAGAAGGGTGAGGCTCCAAGTGAAACAGTGAGCGAGTCCGAATCCGAGACCGAGACCGAATCGAATGCTGAGGCTTCGAGCGAGACCGAAAGTGAGTCCGAATCCGAAATCGAGACCGAATCGAATGCTGAGGCTCCGAGCGAGACCGAAAGCGAGTCCGAATCCGAGACCGAGACCGAGCAAAAGTCTGAGGCTCCAAGCGAGACCGAAAGCGAGTCTGAATCCGAGACCGAGACCGAAACCGAGAGAAATGAGCCAAAGGCGAAGGACTTTACAGTCTACGATGCAGACGGAAACAAGGTTAAATTATCCGACTTTTTCGGCAAGCCGATAGTTCTTAATTTCTGGGCAAGCTGGTGTCTTCCGTGCAAGGCGGAAATGCCCGAGTTCAACGAGAAATATCTTGAGATCGGCGACGAGGTTCAGTTTTTGATGGTAAATCTGACCGCAGGGGATTCGCTTGCCGACGCAAATGCGCTGATAGAGAGTCAAGGTTATTCTTTCCCCGTTTTATACGACAAGACTTACAGCGCGGCGAACGCTTACGGCGTGCAGTCTATCCCGATGACGGTATTTATCGACCGCGAGGGGTATATTATGGCTGTCGACGTAGGCATGATCAATGCACAGAGGCTTGACGAGAGGATAGGACTTATAAAATAACGAGAAAAGGCATGCCGCGGCATGCCTTTTAATAATGTCGAAAAAGCTGTTAGATCGCAAGGGATAAAAGACAAATAAACAAACATTAAAAACTCACACGCAGGAAATAAGCGCAAGGCATTCATCGAGAACACCTTGCGCTTTCTTGCTTTTTCCGTTTTTGCACTCTGGCGTACCCCCCGTACGCCGACGAATGCAAAAACGAAAAATCTACCTACCTGTTTCGACCTCTGCCAGCGTGTCGAGACTTCCTCGACACGCTGAAAAGGCATGCCGCGGCATGCCTTTTTGTTTTATTCCAATTCTTCGTAGATCTCCATGAGTCTCTCTTCGATCTCGGTTTTGCGTCGATCGAGCTCGGCGACCTTTTTGTAGTCGGTTGCCGCCTCGCCGTTCATTTCTTCCTCGATCAAAACGAGCTCTTCTTCGAGCTTTTCCATCTCGGCGGTGAGCCTTTCAATACGGCGAGCCTTCTTTCTTGCCTCTGCCGCGTCCTGCTTATTTTTGAGGTACTGCTCCTTATTAGAGCCCGTAGGGGCAGAGGTGGCGGAGCCTTGCGCGGATGCGCCCTCCTGTGCAAGCCGAGCCTTACGGGCATCGGTAAACTCGCGGAACTCGGTATACGCGTGTCCGTCGCGTGTTACCGTGTAGTCGAACATATCGCCATCGACGTAGCCGTCGGGCTTGAGCTCGATTATGCGGTTTGCGAGCTTTTCTATGAAATAACGGTCGTGCGAGACCGCGATTATCGTTCCGTCAAACTGCTCGAGCGCGGACTCGAGAGCCTCCTTGGAATCGATGTCAAGGTGGTTGGTCGGCTCGTCGAGGATGAGAAGATTCATATGTGAGAGGATGAGCTTTGAGAGTGTGAGTCTTGCTCTCTCGCCTCCCGAGAGGACTCCTACGGGCTTATATACGTCCTCGCCGAAGAAGTTGAACCACGCGAGCGTGGAGCGTATCTTCTGCTCGGGCAGGGTGGGGTATGCGTCCCAGAGCTCGTCGAGGACTGTCTTTTTCTCATCAAGGTTCTGGTTTTCCTGGTCGTAGTAGCCTATCTCGACATTATATCCCATCTCAATCTTGCCGCCGATCGGTCTGAGCTTATCCATAAAGAGCTTGATCAGGGTCGATTTTCCGCAACCGTTCGGACCGATTATGAGCAGTCGGTCGCCGCGCTTTACAAGAAAATCAAGGTCGTCGAAGAGCTTTTTCTGACCAAATGCCATTGAAAGATTCTTGACGTTCATTACGTCGTTTCCGCTGGCTATTGCCGAGGTGAATTTCATTCTGATCCCGCGGGTTTCGCGTTCGGGAGCCTCAAGCTTTTCCATTTTGTCAAGGAGCTTTTGACGGGATTCGGCGGCTATGATATTGCGCTCGCGGTTCCACTGACGCTGTTGAGCGATATAGGCTTCCTGTCTTGCGATCTCCTTTTGCTGCTCTCGGTAGTGCTTTTCGTATATCTCGCGGTCGATGCGCCTCTGCTCCATACTGCGCGTGTAGTTTCCGTTATAGAGCTTCGCCTTATGATGCTCGATCGCGAGGGTCTTATTCGCCACACGGTCAAGAAAATAACGGTCGTGCGAGATCACGAGCACGCACTTTTTATACTGAATGAGGTAGTTTTCAAGCCATCCGAGCGTTTCGATATCGAGGTGGTTGGTCGGCTCGTCGAGCATAAGGATATCGGGCTCGCGGCAGAGCTGTATTGCCAATGCGAGTCTGGTCTTTTGACCTCCCGAGAGGAGCTCGACGTCCTTACTTATCGCATCCTCGTCAAAGCCGAGCTTGAGTAGGATAGAACGGCAACGACCGCGGAATTCAAGTCCGCCGTCACGTATGAATCTTTCATGCAGGGTGGTATATTCGTTTGTGTATGCCGAGTGCTTTTGGTCGTTTACATCCGACAGCAAAAGCTCGAGCTCCTCGAGTCTGCTCTCGGCGGCAAGCAGGGCGGGGAATGCCGCAAGCATGTGGTCTATTGCGGTGTTGCCCTTGTATCCCATAGACTCATCCGCGTCGAACGCGCCGTACTGCGACAAAATTCCTACCGTTTTGCCCTTTGATATATAGACCTCTCCGCTCTCGGCATCGTATTCGCCCGTGATGAGCTTGAAAAGCGAGGTCTTTCCGCTTCCGTTAGCTCCGATAATTCCGAGCTTGTCGTTTTCCTCGAGCGAAAATGACACCTTTTCAAGCACGCTCGTAGTACCGAAGCGCAAGGTCAGGTCACTTACGTTAATTGCGATCATTTTTTCTTCCTTTTGTCCGTCTTTTGTCCGTCACTTGACTTTATCGGTCAAATGCTGTATAATATTATCAACATCCTCTATTTTATCATCTTTATGCGCTTTTGTCAATAAAATTATGGGGGATAGCCTTCAAACTAACGGTTGAAAGGAAGAGAAGAGATGAAAATTTGCGTTATCGGATGCGGACGCTGGGGTTCGCTTATAACGTGGTATCTTTCGGAAAAGAAGGGACTTGACGTGACTCTTTACGGGCGAGAGAGCTCGGAGGCGATGAAGAGGTTTATTCTCGAGCGGAGAAACGATCTTCTCGTTCTGCCCGAGTCGGTAAAGCTCTCCACGGACATATCCTGCACAAAGGATGCAGACGTGATAATAATATCGATAGGCTCGCAGGGGCTTTCTGCTCTTATGGGCGAGCTTGAGGCTCTTGAGCTTAAAAACAAGATATTCGTGCTCTGCATGAAGGGAATCGAGATATCGACGGGGCGCAGGCTCTCCGAGGTTGTCAGCGATGCGACCGACAGCTCAAACAGGGTCGCGGTATGGATAGGCCCCGGTCACGTTCAGGAGTTTTACGCAGGGATACCGAACTGCATGGTCATAGATTCCGCCGACGAGGCGACGAAGCGTTTGCTGGTCGATGAATTCTCGAGCGATCTTATAAGATTTTACTACGGCGAGGACCTGCTCGGAAACGAGATAGGGGCTGCGGCGAAGAACGTTATCGGCATCGCGGCGGGAATGCTTGACGGTCGCGGGCTTTCCACCCTCAAGGGCGCGCTTATGTCAAGGGGAACAAGAGAGGTCGCAAGGCTTATCGCAAAGATGGGCGGAAACGAGCTTTCCGCTTACGGACTCTGCCACCTCGGCGACTACGAGGCGACGGTCTTTTCAAAGTACAGCCACAACCGCGCGTACGGTGAGGCACTTGTCAAGGGAGAGAGCTTTGAGAAGCTCGCGGAGGGACACTACACCGCAAAGGCGATAGTCTCTCTTGCAGTAAAGTACGGTGTTGATATGCCGATATGCCGCTGTGTTTACAGTATAATTTACGAGGGGAAGGATGCAGATCTTGCCCTCGGAGAGCTTTTTGGAAGAAGCATCAAGAGCGAGTTTTACAAATAAATGATATAAAATTGAAAGAACCTTTGGTCGCCCAAAGGTTCTTTTTTGTTTTATTTCTTTTTCTTGCATATTATTGAACAAACTCCGATGATAGAGGAGAGAAGTATTGCCGCGCCGCTGACACTTGACAAGCATCCTCTGTCGGTTTTATTGGCATCGCTCTCGGTCTCGCTTGCAGTCTCGATCGCAGGGCTTTCGGTCTCTGCGGTTTCGGTTTCGGTCTCCTTTTGCGGAGCGAACACTGCGGTGTAGGATGCATTACCTCGAATTGTTCCGTCAACCTCTTCGCCCCAGCCTGCGAAAAGGGTACCCTCGGGAGCCTCGGGAGCTTCGGGTATCTCATATTCCGCGCCGTAATATCCGTGTGTCTGGCTTATGACCTTGCCGTCCGCACTCTTGAACGTTACCACGTAATAGTTGTCGTCCCAGACAGAAGTCAGGGTCACGTCATGGGTGATCCTTCCAAGCGGGTCGCCGGGGAACAAAAGCTCATCGCTGTCCGATATCTTCCAGCCGACAAATCCGCTCTTTTCGCGCTTGGGTGTATTTGCATAGATGCTTTTTTCCTGTCCGCTTATGCAATATTGCGGTGTAAAGAGCATCTGTCCGTTTTCGCTCAGGTAGTTTATTCTGTAAACGTTCTCATGCGTGTTTATCTGAACGGTGCCATCGGTCATCTTGACGTAGCCTTCCGAGTCGTTGTATGACACCTTTAAAGTGTCTCCGTTTACCTCGGTCACGGTAAACACCGTGTGGTCGGAAATAGTTTTTGTCGAGGTGTCAGAGCGGTCTGCATCGTCGAAAACCGAGAGAGAGTCCGTGCTTATATACTGACCTTTTGTGAGCAAGCCTCCCGACCTGTCAACTCTGTGCGCGGACTTGTTTTTTGTGTACTTGGGAGCAGCATAGCCGACTATGTACGAGCTTGAAAGAGAATGCGATTTCAGTGCGACGTACTCGCCATTACTTGAATACTCGCTTCCGTTTGAGGTGTTGCCCTCGACGGTGTACACGCGGTTTCCGTCCGAATAGAGAACGAGTCCGATGTGCGTGGAGTCCGCGGAGCTTCCCTTGTCCTTAAAGAAGACCATGTCTCCTTCCTTGGGTATATACCCGCCTTTCTGGACGTAAATACCTTGTTTTTTACAGTCGTTTATCCATCTCTGACAGCTGACCTCGGCTCCTGCGGTCGCATCCTCGGGAATATCTGCCTGCCTGAAGCACCAGTTGACGAAGGAAGCACACCAATAGTATCCGTAGCTCAGTCCGTTGCCCTGGTCGTTATCAAGCTTGCCGAAAAGCACGTTGTACTCAACAAAATCCTTGGTGCCTTCGGTTTTCTCTCCGCTAAAATCTGCATTTGAGTCGCCCTCGTGGTATCCGAGCTGTGAGAGCGCAACGGCAATAACGTCTCTCGACTGATCTCCCGAGAGCTCGAGGCTTACGAGGTTGGTATAGTACCGCCCAGCCTTATACGCCTTTGTCATTCCGTACTCCTCATAAGCCGCTCCGACATCAAGGGCGAGCGGCACGTGGGCTATGTTTCCCGCCGCGCACACTCCGCCCGCGACAATGATCGCGGCGAGCACGGATAAAATCTTTAAAAACCTTCTTTTTATCATTTTTTCTCCTTTGTTTTTAGGAGGGAATTATTTTCTCGTTTTATAATTTTTTCCTTAATGCTATTATATCACAGCAAAAAAGGTGTGTCAAGAAATAAAGCCCCCTCATTTTACATAATTTTCGGTTTATTCGCGTTCGTGACAATTTTTAACACTGATTTTTGATGTATCTTTGCAAATAATATCATCAAAGGCGACTTTTCGCAGAAAAATGCAAAGGCAGTGCGGCAGTCAGATAAGGATCTTCCGCACAGAGAAAGGACAGGTAATCAAAATGAAAATAAAAAGAACTGTGAGCGTTCTCCTATTGATATGTATGCTTGCATCTCTTCCGATATTCGCGGTGTCCTGCGGGCAGAGCAGCGGCGCGGACGTGCACGTTTTTTACTACACCTACAGCGACCCGTATATTTCAAAGGTGCGTAATTCACTTGACAAGGCTCTGAAGGATGCGAGCATCAGCTTTCAGGACCACGACGGCAACGGTAATCAGACAACACAGACAGAACAGATACAGACCGCGATAACCAACGGAGCGAAGGCTATTGTCGTTAACATCGTAAACACCGGCTCGGACGACGCGGCAAACGGCATCATCTCGCTCGCGAAAAACGCGGGGATACCCGTTATCTTTTTCAACCGAGAAGTGTCCGACGCGGCAATAAAGAGCTACGACAGCTGCGCTTTCGTCGGCACGGATGCAAAAGAGGCGGGAATTCTTCAGGGGCAGATCATCGGCGAGTACGTTTCAAAGAACTTCAAGTCTCTTGACATCAACGGCGACGGTGTCATATCCTACGTTCTTTTCAAGGGCGAGGAGGGCAACAACGAGGCGATATACAGAACGCAGTACAGCGTTGAAGAGGCGGACAAGATACTGAAGGAAAACAATTTTCCCGCGCTCCGCTTCTACGACAGTGCAAACTCCAACAAATATCTCGTTGACAGAAACGGGCTTTGGTCCGCGTCGGCGGCAAACGAATATATGACGACGGCTCTCACATCCTACAACGAGAACAAGGGCAACATGATAGAGCTCGTTATCTGCAACAACGACGGAATGGCGGAGGGTGCTATTGCCGCGCTGAATAACGCAGGCTACAACCTCGGAAAAGGGACAAGACAGATACCCGTTTTCGGAGTTGATGCGACCGAGGCGGCTATCGATCTTATTGAAAACGCAAAGATGACGGGAACAGTCAAGCAGGATGCAGAGGGAATGGCAAAGGCAGTCTCGAGGGTAGTCACGAACTCCTTGACCGCGGGCAAAAAGCTTACCGACGATCTTGACGGCTTTCACATCGACTCGGGTGTTACAAAGATAAGAATACCCTATTCGGCATACCTCGGCAAAGACGAAGATAAATAAAGATCATACCGCGCACGCGGAGGGAGAGAAACGATGTCAAACGATAAGAGCATTTTGCTTGAAATGAAAAATATAACCAAGGAATTCCCCGGCGTGCGCGCGCTTGACGGCGTTTCCTTCACTCTGAAAAAGGGAAGCGTTCACGCGCTTATGGGTGAGAACGGCGCGGGAAAATCAACGCTTATGAAGTGCCTTTTCGGTATCAATTCTATAGATAGCGGCGAGATATTCCTTGAGGGAGAGCAGGTCAATTTCAAAAACCCCAACGATGCGCTCTCCCACGGTGTTGCGATGGTTCATCAGGAGCTGAACCAGGCAACTAAAAGAAACGTTATGGACAACATCTGGCTTGGAAGATATCCGACGAAACTCGGGTTTGTAACGTCGGAAAAAGAGATGTACCGCCGCACAAAAGAGATATTCGACGACCTTGGAATACACACGGATCCAAGACGTATAATGAACACAATGTCGGTAGCCGAGCGGCAGATGGCTGAGATAGCAAAGGCGGTGTCCTACGATGCAAAGGTAATAGTTCTTGACGAGCCGACAAGCTCTCTTTCCGACCGAGAGGTAGAGCACCTTTTCGAGATAATCGGAAAGCTCAAAAACAGAGGGTGTGGGATAATATACATCTCACACAAGATGGACGAGATATTGCGGATCTCAGACGAAATAACCGTTATGCGAGACGGGCGGCTCATTGCAACCGAGAGCGCAGAGAACATGACGGTGAATAAGATAATTCACCTTATGGTCGGTCGCGAGCTTACCGAGCTCTTTCCCGAAAAGACCAACAGTCCGGGAAAGGTCATTCTGCGCGTTGAGGGGCTATCGTCAAAGCACAATCACGTTCGAGAGGTGAGCTTTGAGATAAGAGAGGGCGAGGTCGTAGGCTTTGCGGGTCTTGCAGGCGCAGGGCGCACGGAGGTTATAGAAAACATTTTCGGTATTTCCGAGCGGGAGTCGGGAAAGATCTTTCTTGACGGCAGGGAAATAAAGAACAGAAATCCGCGTGAGGCAATAAAAAACGGGTTCGCGCTCGTGACCGAGGAGAGACGTGCGACGGGAATATTCGGCAATCTCGATATCTGCGATAATACGACGGTCGCAAGGCTCAAGGGATACGTCAGATACGGGCTTATCTCCGACAGAGAGCGGAAGAAAGACACCGAAAAGACGATAAGGTCCATGAACGTCAAGACCGCCTCTCAGAGAACACACATAAAGCTTCTCTCGGGCGGAAATCAACAGAAGGTGATACTCGGGCGGTGGATGCTGACCGAGCCGCGCATCCTTATGCTCGACGAGCCGACGAGGGGAATAGACGTCGGGGCGAAATTTGAGATATACAAGCTCATTGACTCACTCGCTGCGAGCGGAAAGGCAATAATCGCGGTATCAAGCGAGCTCCCCGAGCTTCTCGGCATCTGTGACCGCATTTACGTTATGTCCTCGGGGAGAATTGCGGGTGTGGTGAAAGCCCGTGAGACGTCGCAGGAGGAAATAATGACTCTCGCATCAAAATTTATGTAATCGAAGGAACGGAGATCTGTATAAATGATCAAGGCAATAGAAAAATACAGGGAGCTGACACCCCTGCAACGCAAAGCCAGGCTAAAGGAATTTCTGATAAATAACTCGCTGTATATATTTCTTATTGCGGCGGTTATCGTGATAGGCTTTTTAAGGCCGAATTTTCTGTCTGCGGCATCAATAGTGAATATAATCTCACTCTCGGCGGCAAATCTGCCCATAGCACTCGGAATCGCGGGCGCGATAATTTTGTCGGGAACAGACCTCTCGGCAGGTAGGATCGTCGGAGTGGTCGCGTGCGTGAGCGCGTCACTTCTTCAGGCATCGGGGTATGCGGGTAAGGTCTTTCCGAATCTTGCAACTCTGCCAATTCCCGTCGTTTTACTCATCGCACTCGGGCTTGGAGCCATCGTGGGTCTTATCAACGGATTCTGCACCGCGAAATTCCAGCTTCACCCTTTTATCGTAACGCTCTCGACACAGCTTATCGCCTACGGCGCGCTGTTGATGTACCTGAGAATAGGGAACAACAACGGGCAGTCGATATCCGGACTTGACGCGTCATATACGAATTTCATCAATGGAAGTATTCTGTCGATAGGAAAAACTCCCATACCGAATTATGTCTGGTATTCGATTCTGATAACCGCTCTCATGTGGTTTATCTGGAACAAGACGACCTTTGGAAAGAATATGTTTGCCGTGGGCTCCAACAGTGAGGCGGCAAACGTTTCGGGTGTCAACGTAAAGCGCGTGACCATGCTGGTATTTATGCTCGCGGGTATACTTTACGGTGTGACGGGATTTATCGAGGCAGCGCGTATCGGCTCAAACTCGGCGGCAACGGGTCTTAACTACGAGCTCGATGCTATAGCCGCGTGCGTCATCGGCGGTGTGTCATTTGTCGGAGGTATCGGAAAGATACGCGGTGTAATATTCGGTGTCGTTCTGCTGAGACTTATATTCGTCGGTCTTACGGCGCTGAGCATCGATGCAAATATGCAGTATATCATCAAGGGTCTTATTATCCTTATTGCCTGCGCGATAGATATGAGAAAATACCTTGTCAGAAGATAAGATCAAAACAGCCTTTTCTCAGAAGGCTGTTTTTCTTTTCAAAAGGTTTTTTGAGTTTTTCAACCAAAGGTTTATTGACAAAGGTAATATTTAGTAATATAATGATTTTATCGGCTTGCCGACACAGACCGCGGTCAAGACGAAATACTGAAGAATAGGAGGCGGATGTATGTTCAATTTTAATTTTGGGATGCTGCAAACTCGCCTCGGAGCAGGTCTTTGACAAATAGGTAGCATCAGCCTTTTGTCAATGCTCTTTGCGGCGGGATATCCCGCGGTAAGTCGCTTTTTCGTAAGATGCTGTTACGAAAAGGTTGCGGCGACCGACCGCGCGGGCGAATCTTTTTGCAGGGACTCGCCCTTCCATACAAGCGGCAAGGAGTTAGCAGAAAAATGATAGACACAGCCAGTTTAGGTAAACGGATCGCCGACGCAAGGCACGAGTGCGGGCTAACTCAAAGAGAGCTCGCAGGCAAGGTAGGTGTCACTGCGCAGGCGGTCTCAAAATGGGAGAGGGGAAGCTCCTGTCCCGACATTTCTATCCTTGACGAGATAGCGTGCGCTCTCGACGTATCGGTATCTACGCTTCTTGGAGTGAAATGAACAGAAATACTTACATGCGTCCCGACAGTTTGGTTGGGACGTGTGTTTTTTATATAAAACTCTTTACAAAAGATTAAAAAAGTGATATAATTTCTTATATATTGGATTTTGACTTTGATGCTAAGGCATCGGGCATAAATAAAAAGAGCCAAAAGGCTCTAAGCATATACGGAGTTTTTATGCAGATAGTAATTATCGGAAACGGCTCACTCGGCGACTCGCTTATCGAGTACATCAGCCGCGAAAATCATAGTATAATCGTAATAGACGAGGACGAGGACGTTGTAAATGCCGTCGTCAACAAATATGATGTCAGGGGAGTTTGCGGAAGCGGCGCGTCTGTTGATACTCTGCGCGATGCGGGGATCGAAACAGCAGACGTCGTTATATCGGTAGCAGGCGGAGACGAATTGAATCTTCTTTGCTGTATGATGGCAAAGAGCCTTGGCGCAAAGCACACGATCGCGCGCGTAAGAGACCCGAGATATCTGAATCAGCAGAGCTTTATGAATTCGTCCCTTGGAGTTGACGTTATAATCAACCCCGAATACGAGGCGGCTCGCGAGGCAGGAAGACTTATCCGTTTCCCCGCGGCGATGAAAATCGAAAAATTCGCGCAGGGAAAGGTGGAGGTCGTTGAGATACATATCGGCAAGGGTCACCCGTTTATCGACCAGCCTCTTATCAAATTCAAGAGCAAGTATAATACCAACGCCCTCATCTGCGCAGCAAAGAGAGGGGACGACGTAATTATCCCCGGCGGTGATTACGTTATAAAGGAGGGTGACAGTATCTCTCTCGTCGGATCGCGCGCGGACATCACAGAGCTTTTTGTAAAGATAGGTCTTGTAGGAAAACAGCTGCATGACATTATGATAATCGGCGGTGACAGCACCTCTCGCTATCTCGCAGGACAGCTTCTTGACGGTGGGTTCAAGGTGAAAATAATAGAACAAGACGGGGAGACCTGCGACGAGCTGGCTGAGCTTTTGCCAAGGGCAACCGTCATTCACGGAGATGCTACCGATCCCGATCTTCTTGACGACGAGGGAGTCGATGCGGCGGATGCTTGTGTAGTAATGACACCGAATGATCAGAAAAACTTTATAATCTCTATGTTTGCAAAGACCAGGGACGTAGACAAGATAATCGTAAAGCAGTCCTCAAAGACCTTCGTTAAGCTCGCGTCAAATGCGGGAATAGACTCAAACGTTACCCCCGGTATACTCGTAGCATCCAAGGTGCTCCGCTATATCCGCGGACTTACGGGTATGGAGGATCACGAAAACCCGGGACAGATAAAATCCCTGCACAAGCTCGTCGACGGAAGAGTAGAGGCACTTGAATTTGACGTTCTGGAGGATTTCGAATGCGTGGGCATGCCTCTGCGTTCGGTAAAGCTCAAGAAGAACCTCATAATTGCGGCGATCATCCGCGAGAATGCGGTAATATACCCAAACGGCGAAACGGCGCTTGAAGCGGGAGACGGAGTTATCGTTATGACCACTAACGAACAGCTCTGCGACCTTGACGATATTCTTGCATAAGCGAGGCGAGCGATATGAACGTAAAAATGATACGGTATATTATCGGCAGGCTCCTGCTTGTTGAGAGCGCACTTATGCTGCTCCCACTTGCAGTTTCGCTGATATACGGTGAATTCGCGCAGCTGCATTCCTTCCTCATACCTATGGCGATACTCTGTGGTCTTGGCGCGCTTTCGATAGCCTTCAAGCCGCGTGGGCAAGCACTGAAGGCAAAGGACGGATTCGTCACGGTTGGCTTTTCCTGGATAGCGCTCTCCCTTTTCGGTTGTCTCCCGTTTATCATATCAGGACTGATCCCGAATTTTATAGATGCATTCTTTGAAACGGTCTCGGGATTTACAACGACGGGTTCCAGCGTCCTCTTTGCAGAGGATTTTGCAAAGCTCTGGTCTCCGGCGGTGGCAGCGGAAGGAATGAGAGGAGTTTTCTTCTGGCGCAGCTTTACCAATTGGATCGGCGGAATGGGTGTGCTCGTCTTCGTTCTTGCGGTAATGCCTCAGCAGGATATGAAGTCATCAAGACTCGTTCACGTAATGCGAGCGGAGATGCCCGGACCGAAGGTCGATAAAATAGTTTCAACGGTCAAAAAGACCTCCGCGATAATGTATGGGATCTATGCCCTTATGACCGCTATATTGGTCATCCTTCTCCTGTTCGGAGGAATGGATATTTACGAGGCCCTCTGTTCCGCATTTGCCACCGCGGGAACGGGCGGATTTTCGATATGGTCTGACAGCATGGTAAGCTACGGTGGGGGTGCTAACGTCGATTTCTGCACCTGGGTGATCGCGATATTTATGTTTCTGTTCGGAGTAAACTTTAACGTCTATTTTCTCGTTCTCACCGGAAAGGTAGTAAACGCAATATTCAGTGAAGAGCTTATATGTTACACGGGCATCGTTTTAGGATCTACCGCAATAGTTACCTACAATGTCTATTCAATTTACGGTAATTTTGCCGAGTCGTTAAAACATGCTTTTTTCCAGGTGTCAACAGTGATAACCACGACAGGCTTTGCAACCGCCGACTTCAATAACTGGCCCAACTCGTCGAAGGCACTTTTACTCTTACTTATGTTTATAGGTGCCTGTGCGGGCTCTACGGGAGGAGGAATGAAGGTCAGCAGACTTGTCATTTCGTTTAAGAGCGCGGTCGCGGAGATCAAGCACATGGGCAGACCGAGACAGGTCAGCCGCATAAGATTTGAGGGTAAGCCCGTTGAAAAGGACACGATAAACGGCGTTCTTGCGTTTATAGTTTCATATATTTTTATATTTTTCAGTTCATTTTTGATTATTTCAGTCATTGACGGAAAAACAATAGAAACGACCTTCTCATCCGTCGCCGCATGTCTGAACAATATTGGACCCGGACTCGGAGACGTTGGTCCTACGGCAAATTTTGCATTCTACTCCCCAATATCCAAGCTGATCCTTGCATTTGATATGCTGCTTGGACGACTTGAAATATTCCCGATAATAATGCTTTTCTCCCCGTCCGTATGGACCGAGAAATAAGAAAGGTAACGATATGTCAGCAAGATTTATAGTTTTTGAAGGTATTGACGGCGCGGGAAAGACCACGCAGATAAAGCTTTTGCAAAGCTCGCTCGCCGAGCGCGGTATAGAGTGCGTCACGACCGCAGAGCCCACCGAAATGCCCTCGGGAAAGAAGATAAGAGAGGCGCTTTCGGGTCGCGTCAAGGTCACGTGCGCGGAAATGGCGGATATGTTCGCCGCAGATAGAGTGATACATAATAAGGATAAGGAGCAGGGAATAGACGTAACGCTTGATGCGGGCAAGACAGTCATCAGTGACAGGTACTATTATTCCTCCCTCGCATATCAGGGCGCGGAGCTCGGTTTTGAGACCGTGGCAAAGCTCAACCTTGAAAATCCCGACATCAGAATGCCCGATATCTGCATATTCCTTGACCTCTCGCCCGAGAAGAGTCTTGAGAGGATCGGCAAGAGAGCAGACGTTCCCACCGAGATATACGAAAACTACGAATATCTCGAAAAGACGAGAAAGATGTTCTACGACGTTTTCGATCGTCTGCGCGAGAGAGGGGAGCATATCGAGATAATCGACGCGTCGGGAAGTGCGGAGGAGATAGCGGCAAAGATCCTTGAGAAGATCCTTCCCTTATTCAGTTAATTCAAAGAGGTCTTTATGAAATTAAAATATTCCAAAAGAGACGTGCTCAGAACGGCGAAGAACGTTTTGACCATCGTTGTGGGAACCTTGATCCTGGCATTCGGAACCTCGCTCTTTATGCTACCTTACGATCTTGTTACGGGCGGAGTTTCGGGCTATGCGATAGTACTCTCACAGATCATCCCTCCCGAGATACTTACGGTCGAGATGATAATCACTATACTGACCTGGGCGATGTTCTTCCTTGGGCTTATAGTGCTTGGCAAGAGCTTTGCAATGAAAACTCTTATCTCCACCATAGTTTATCCTATCGGGGTCTCGTTGTTTTCAAATATTACGAGCGAAGAAATATTAGGCGGATTTTTTAATCTCAACACAAGCGCACACTCGGGTGTCGGCGTTCTGCTGGCAGCACTTTTCAGCGGTGTGCTCGTCGGACTCGGATGCGCACTCTCCTTCCTTGGCGGAGGCTCGACGGGTGGCGTTGACGTAATTGCGTTCTCAATATGTAAGATATTCAAACGTCTTCGCAGCTCTGTGGTGATATTTCTGGTCGATGCATCCGCGGTAGTTCTGGGCATGTTCGTGATAGGCGATTTCGCCATCTCGCTTCTCGGTATAGTTTCCGCATTCGTCGCAGCACTTGTGGTAGATAAGGTATTCATAGGCGGTTCAAAGGCATTCGTTGCACACATCGTCACCGAAAAGCCCGAGGAGATAAACAAGCTCGTTATCGAAAAGCTTGACAGGACCAGCACGGTAATGGAGGTCGTCGGCGGTTATTCGGGAGAAAAAAAGAAGATGCTGATGGTTTCATTTTCGATGAACGAATACTCGGAGCTTATGAATATAATCCACCAGACAGACAAGGAGGCCTTTATGACCGTAAATCAGGCACACGAGATAAACGGCGAGGGCTGGACAAAATACGAGAAAAAACAAAAGCACAAAAAATAACAAAAAGAGGTCGAAATTCGACCTCTTTTGTTTTCATCGTTTCAATTACATTGTTACAAATGCAAACTTTGCAAGGAAGATCAGGGCGATAACGGTTGCCATGATATCCTTCTTTGTGAATTTGCCTGTGAAGAGTGTAATGAGAACGTAGGAGATGCAGCCGATACCGATACCGTTGGAAATGGAGTAGGTAAGGGGCATCATAATGAGGGTGAGGAATGCGGGGACCGCACTTCTCATATTGTTCATATCAACATTGGAGAAATTCTTGAGCATGAGAACTCCGACGAATACGAGCGCGGGAGCGGTTGCACAAGAGGGAACGATACCTGCAAGAGGGGTGAGCACGAGACAAGCAAGGAAGCAAAGAGAAGTGACAAGGCTTGCAAGTCCTGTTCTTGCGCCTGCCGCAACACCCGAAGCACTCTCAACGAAGGTAGTAGCTGTGGAGGTTCCGAGAACCGATCCTGTGACGGTTGCAACAGAGTCGCAGGTCATAGCCTTGTTAAGATCTATCGGGTCGCCGTTTCCGTCAAGCATTCCTGCCTCGGTAGCGGTACCGTAAAGAGTTCCGACGGTATCGAACATATCAACGATACAGAAGGAAATGATAAGAACGATCGCGGAGAAGAATCCGCCTATGTGCTTGCCCGAGAATGCGAGCTTCCAAGCCTCTCCGTCAAAAAGTCCGGTGATACCGATCTCGCCGAAGTCCTTAAATGACTGTCCGATGGTGGAGAAGTCAAACGCGGGAAGCTGCCAGGTTGCAATGTAATAGAGAACCGTGGACGAAAGAACGCCGATAAGGATCGAGCCCTTGACCTTGAGCTTTGTGAGAGCGGCAATAATAACGAGTCCGAGGAACGCAACGACAGCGGGAGCTATCGTTCTCCAAGCATCAAGCGCTGAAACGCCCTCAGCCTTCAATGCACCACTGATATCAACGAACTGAACGAATGTATACTGATTTGCCGTGATAAGTCCTGCATTTTTTAGACCGATGAATGCGATGAAAAGACCAATTCCCGCAGGAATAGATTTCTTTAAGCACTCAGGCATAGCCTTTGCAATGTACGATCTGGCACCCGTTACCGAAAGGAGCAGGAATACTACACCGGAGAGGAATATTATGACCATACCGGAGTGATATCCTTTGATGAGGTCAACGCCCGCAAAGTATGCACCCGAGATGAAGCAGGTGCAGAAGAAGGAGTTGAGTCCCATACCGCAAGCCTGCGCGTACGGAAGCTTTGCGTAGAAAGCGTACAGAAGCGTTCCGATAAAGGCAACGAGAACAGAAGCGATGAATACAGAGTTCCATATCTTGCCCAGAGCAACAGGGTCGGCGCCAAGTCCCGCGAGCCATCCGCCTGAGCCCTCAGCCGCGACCTGTGCGGGATTTACGAAGACAATGTAAGCCATTGCAAAGAAGGTCGTAAGTCCGCCGATCACTTCTTTTCTGACCGTTGAGCCACGTTCGGTAATTTTGAAAAATTTGTCCATAAATTTTTCTTCCTCCCATATAAAAAAGATATTTCAAGTATACACGATTTTAAAACAAAAGTCAACATTTTTTCACATTTTTTGTGACGCTTTTTGGCTTTTTACGTCATAATATTCTTGACATACTCTCTTTTGTGGGATATAATTAGAATAAGGTAAACTGCAAAAAGGTAAAAGGGGTAATGAAAATGAAAAAAACATACAGACTTCACGTTGCGGGACTTGAGAGAGATCTTCCTCTTTGTCCCCTTAACGAAAATCTCTACATAGGCGCATTCGTAATATTCGGCGACGTTGAGCTGACAAGCGCGTGCGCTCGCGAGCTTATCAAGATAGCCCCCGAGCACGACATTATGATCACCTCGGAGAGCAAGGGAATTCCGCTTGTTTTCGAGATGGCAAGACAGATGGGAGTCAACAAATACGTTCTGGCAAGGAAGATGCAGAAGCTTTATATGAGCGACGTCTTTTCCGCAGAGGTGACCTCTATCACGACCGCAAAGAAGCAGGCCTTGTACCTTGACGGCGCGGATGCGGAGTATCTGCGCGGCAAAAAAGTGCTTATCGTTGACGACGTTATCAGCACGGGAGAGTCTCTGCGCGCTATTGAAACGCTCGTCGAGCAGGCGGGCGGAAATATCGTCGGAAAGATGGCGATCCTTGCAGAAGGCGATGCCAAGGACAGAGAGGATATAAAATATCTCGAGGTGCTTCCGCTTTTCAATGCAAACGGCGAGGCAATAGGCTGAAAAACGCCGTAACATAATAAACACATAATAGTAGAATAAAAAAGGACCGTCCTGAAATGTCTCAGGGACGGTTCCTTTTATTAGCTTGTCAGCTCTCAAGCTGTCTGCCGAGAAAGCTTGCTGCGGTCTGGATCAGCTTTTGCTCTGTCGCCTCGGGCAAGCGGTCGGTGTCAGCGGGAGCAAGGGAGGCAACACAGCCAACAATGTCGCCCTCGCTCACGATGGGCATGGCGCAAGTGACGTAATGGCTTGTTCCGTCCGCAAGCGCGCCTATCTTTTCGTCGCCCGATCTCAGAGTATACAGACTTCTTTTCTCCATAAGATGCTCAAGAGCATCGGACAGCCTTTTTTCCGCATATTCTTTTTTGGATACACCCGCGCACGCGACCACGGAGTCTCTGTCGCAGATCACGACCGAGAGCTCGCAGGTCTTATGGAGAGTCTCCGCATACTGCGCGGCAAATGCGGTCAGCTCACCGATAGGGGAGTACTTTTTGAATATCACCTCGCCATCGCGATCGGTAAAAATTTCCAGAGGGTCTCCCTCGCGGATGCGCATTGTTCTTCTTATTTCCTTAGGTATGACGACTCGTCCGAGATCGTCGATCCTTCTTACTATTCCGGTTGCTTTCATATATTGGTTCCTTTCTTTGTCGAAAACCGATTTTTCATCGTTTTTGTTTGTACCGTTATTATTTGTAAGCGTTACACAAATTATACCTTTTTTCTCGTTTTTGCTTGACGGATACATTCTTACATATAATAATAGCACCGGGTTTTTGGGGCTCAAAACTGCATTTTCAATTTTTTCGTTGACAAATGTCGAATATGGTGGTATAATACATAGAGAAAATTAAATTTTCTGAAATGTGACATCCCAAAATATACATCCATTCAGGGAGAATATATATGAAATTAAAGCAGATCTTTGCCGGAAAATTCCGAAGAGCGATCTTGTTTTTATTTGATTGCTACCTTTTCGGCGTCGTAACCTGTGCTTACTATATTTCGATCGGACTTTTAAAGCCGGAGATCAGTCCGGATGCAGGAAAGATATTCGCGACCTCGGGAATTATTTTATTAACCATAATCATTGCCCGATTCGCGTTTGGCGTATACACTTGCGTCTGGCGTTACACAAGAACGCTGTCTTATCTTAAGCTGATCATAGCCGATATCATCGGCACTATTGTTCCTGCAATAGCACTTTCCTTTACGGATCTTTTTGTGGGGCTCGAAATATTCCTTATCCTCGCTCCCATCAACTGTTTGCTCACTCTCATTTCAAGATATTGCTACAGACTTTATTATAAGCATCTTCATAAGGCTCCGACGGAGGAGAAGAAAAAGATCAACGTTGCTATCATTGGTGCCGGTCAGCTCGGAGCATTCCTTGCAAACGAGCTTCTTTGCAACCATCAGGCAACCTACCGTCCGCTTTTCTTTATCGACAAGGACGCACAGAAAATAGGTAACAATGTCGTTGGTCTCAAGGTATATGCCGAGGATGAATCTGTATTTGATCTGATAAAATCAAACGGTATCAGCGAGCTCTTCGTGGCAGTATCAAACCTTGACAATGACGAGGCACAGAGACTTTTTGAAGTATACAGCAAAGCTAAATGCAAGCTGAAGATCTACGACATTCCCGTCAAGGACTTCAACAAAGACGAGGACACTGATGCCGAAAACCGTCCGAAAGTCATAAGAGATTTCCAGATCGAGGACTTGCTTTTCCGCAAGCCTATGAGATTGAATAACGCGGAGACAAGAAAATATTACTCCGGGAAAACAATACTTGTTACCGGAGGAGGCGGCTCTATCGGAAGTGAGCTTTGCCGTCAGATCGCAAAATGCGTGCCCAAGAAGCTCATCATTCTTGATATATATGAGAACAATGCGTACGAGATACAGCAGGAGCTTATCAGAAAGTACGGTGAGAAGCTCGACCTCGCGGTTGAGATAGCCTCGGTACGCGACAGAGACAGGCTCGATGCAATATTCGCGGCATACAGACCGGAGATCGTTTTCCACGCGGCAGCACACAAGCACGTTCCTCTTATGGAGCACAGCGGCTGCGAGGCGATAAAGAATAACGTAATGGGAACCTGTAACACCGCAGATATGGCAGAAAAATACGGTGTTGAAAAGTTCATTCTAATTTCCACCGATAAGGCGGTCAATCCCACGAATATCATGGGCGCATCCAAGAGAATGTGCGAAATGGTGATTCAGTGCAGAACTGACAGCAAAACGCTCTTTATGGCAGTCAGATTTGGAAACGTTCTCGGATCTAACGGATCGGTAATACCGCTCTTCCGTGAGCAGATCAAGCAGGGCGGTCCCGTAACCATCACGGATAAGAGAATTATCCGATACTTTATGACAATACCCGAGGCAAGTCAGCTCGTCATGCAGGCAGGCTTTATGGCAAAGGACGGAGAGCTCTTCGTTCTCGATATGGGCAAGCCCGTCAAGATCTATGACCTTGCTTACAACATGATAAAGTTATCCGGATTTACTCCTAACGAGGATATCAAGATTCAGGAGATCGGTCTCCGTCCCGGAGAAAAGCTTTACGAGGAGCTCCTTATCAAGACAGAGCACCTCGAGAAAACCGACAATAAAAAGATATTCATCGAGCAGGATACACCTCTTACAAGAGAAGAAGTAAGAGAAAAGCTGATCTTACTTCGCGACGCGGTCGAATCGTCGAAGGGAGAGATCGCGTCTCCCGCGATCAAGGAAGCAATGAAGAAGGCAGTGCCTACCTTCGTCGATCCCGAAAAGGTAAACAAAAACGCTGAGAAATCAGAGGAAATGAAGATGACCGTTTCTCAGCAGTGATAAAAAAATTCCGCAGACAATGTCTGCGGAATTTTTATTTGTTGACAATTTAAGCAAAGGGATCTACCTTCTCAAAGCCGTTGTTTCCGTCAAACTCAGGCTGCTCGGGCTCGTTCATAGCCTTGAGCGCCATATAGAAGTTTGCACGCGCCATCAAGGAGTAGGGTGCTACGAAGATCACACCGATGCAGCAGCAAAGGAATCCGACTATATTCCATCCGATAAAGCTGAAGTCGAGACAGAAGAGCTGCCATTTGTGTCCTTCCATCATCTCTTTGCTCTCGTCAAGCGCCATCTTCCACCCCTTAGAGGGATCGTCCTGAAGGATGTAGGGTGCCATTGCGTATGAGTAGCTCTTGATGATACCCGGGATTATGAAGAGAAGCGACCAGAGAAAAGTGAACAATCCAGTGAGGAGAGAGAGCAAGAAGGACTCTGCAAAGCACTCCTTGAATCCCACGAACATATCCTCGATCTGTATTTTTTTGTTTCCTCTGACTACGTTCACGCAGATGCGGTTTACTCCGTAGAGCATAGGACCTGTGATCACAATAGCAGCTATTCCGCAGGAGAAACTGCTTGCGGCACTTGAGATCGCCGAGTAAATGAGATAGACGACCATAAGCATAAGCCAGGTGGGTGAAAAAATGTTGTTGTCCATCTGTGCTCTGGCATTTTGTCTTAAAACCTTATTTTCTACCATAATTTCTTCCTTTCTTATGTTGGTATTGATAAAACCGTATGTTTTACGTATGATTATATGCTTGGGAGGATGATTTTTAACATTCACTGAATGTTTTTTGCAAAAATTCGGAAATTTTTATCAAATTTTAAAATTTTTATTAAAAAACCCTTGACAAGTTGAAATATAAGTGATATAATTGTAAACTGCATTATAATCGCTAGCACTGCGTTCTTTTAGGATAGTGCGGCGATACGAATATGACAAAATCCGATAAAATATAAGGATTTTGTCCATTCAGTAAAGATTTCATTGAATGGAGTGATTGATTTAATGGTCAATGTAAAAGAGCAAAAGCTTGGAAAGAACACAAGAATGTCCTTTTCCCGTTCGCGCTTCAATCTGGAGCTCCCCAATCTTGTCGAGGTCCAGACAAAGTCGTTCAAGTGGTTCCTTGAGGAAGGTCTCATGGAGGTTCTCCGTGACGTATCCCCAATCACCGACTACTCGGGCAATCTTTCAATAGACTTTATTTCCTATTCTATTGATACAAAGCCCAAGTATCCCGTTGAGGAGTGCAAGGAGCGTGACGTAAACTACGCGGCTCCCCTTAAGGTAAACGTTCGTCTTACCAACAAGCAGGCAGGCGACGTTAAGTATTCCGACATCTATCTCGGAGACTTCCCGATAATGACGGATAACGGAACCTTCGTTATCAACGGCGCGGAGAGAGTCATCGTATCTCAGCTCGTCCGTTCTCCCGGAATGTACTATTCCAGCGAGGTGGATAAGAGCGGTAAGAAGATGTACGCGGCACAGGTCATCCCCTACAGAGGTGCATGGCTTGAGTACGAAAGCGACGTAAACGGCGTTCTTTACGTAAGAATAGACAAGAACCGCAAGCTTCCCTTGACGGTCTTTGTCCGCGCGCTCGGAATCACCCACAGAGAAGATATATTCAAGATGTTCGGCGAGGATGCAAGACTCATAGCGACTCTTGAAAAGGATGAGACAGAGAGACTCGCAGACGAAAACGGAACAGATCCCACGGTAGAGGCGCTTAAGGAGATATATAAGAAGCTCCGTCCCGGTGAGCCTCCGCTCGTCGAGTCTGCTCAGCAGCTTCTCACAAACCTCTTCTTCGACCCCAAGAGATACGATATTGCAACCGTCGGACGCTACAAGTTCGATGCCAAGATGGCTATCTCTGCAAGAATTGCCAACCACAAGATAGCAGAGGACGTTGTAAGTCCTCTTACGGGCGAGGTGCTCTATACCGCAGGAACCGTTCTCACTCCCGAGATGGCTCTTACCGTTGAGCAGAACGCTGTAAACGAGGTTCTCCTCGAGCTCGAAAACGGTGACGTTATCAAGGTAATCTCCAACAACACCATTGCTCCCGAGTGCATCCTCGGATTCGACCTTAAGGATTGCGGCGTAAACGAAAAGGCAAGGACCGCCGTGCTTCTCGACATTGCAGAGCAGTGCGAGGGCGACGTTGACGCGATCAAGGAGATGGCAAAGGAGAGGATCGCAGAGCTCTGTCCTAAGCACATCACAAAGGACGATATCTTCGCAACCGTAGGTTATATGCTTAACCTCACACATGACGTAGGTAGTGTTGACGATATAGACCACCTCGGAAACAGACGCGTTCGTTCTGTCGGCGAGCAGCTCCAGAACCAGATGCGTATCGGTTTCTCGAGAATGGATAAGATAATAAAGGAAAGAATGACCACACAGGACAACGAGAAGCTCACTCCTCAGGCGCTTATCAACACCCGTCCCGTGGCAACCGCTATCCGTGAGTTCTTCGGCTCCAGCCAGCTCTCTCAGTTCATGGACCAGAACAACCCCTTGGCAGAGCTTACTCATAAGAGAAGACTCTCCGCTCTCGGTCCCGGCGGTCTTTCCCGTGACCGTGCATCCTTCGACGTCCGTGACGTACACTATACACACTACGGTAGAATGTGTCCCATCGAGACCCCCGAAGGTCCTAACATTGGTCTTATCTCCTACCTCACGACCTACGCGCGCATCAGCGACTACGGATTCATTGAGGCTCCTTACCGCAAGGTTGAGCACATCACTCTCGCTGACGGCACTGTTGAGCATAAGGTAACCGACGAGGTCGTTTACATGACCGCTGACGTTGAGGACAAGTACATCGTTGCCCAGGGTAACGAGCCCCTTGACGAGAACGGACACTTTATAAATAAGAAGGTAACCGCACGCGACAGAACAGAGATCATGGAGGTAGATGCTTCCAAGGTCGATTACATGGACGTATCTCCTAAGATGGTCGTATCTGTTGCAACCGCTTGTATTCCTTTCCTTGAGAACGACGATAACTCTCGTGCGCTCATGGGATCGAACATGCAGAAGCAGGCAGTTCCGCTCCTTATCACAGACTCGCCTATCGTTGGTACGGGTATGGAGTATAAGGCGGCAGTTGACTCCGGTGTAGTTGTTGTTGCAAAGAATGCAGGTGTAGTTGAGCGCGTTGACGCTAACAGCATTACCATCCTCTGCGACGACGGACACAAGGACGTTTACAGCCTCATCAAGTTCAAGAGAAGCAACCAGTCCAACTGCGTAAACCAGAAGCCCATCGTAAGAAGAGGCCAGACGGTAGAGGCAGGAGAGGTCATCGCAGACGGTCCCGCAACCGCAAACGGCGAGATCTCGCTCGGTAAGAACGCGCTTATCGGATTTATGACCTGGGAAGGTTATAACTACGAGGACGCTGTCCTTCTTAACGAGAAGCTCGTAAGAGACGACGTTTATACGTCAATTCATATAGAAGAATACACCCACGAGGCAAGAGACACAAAGCTCGGTCCGGAAGAGATCACCCGTGAGATCCCCAACGTCGGAGACGACGCACTCAAGGATCTTAACGCAGAGGGTATCATAAAGAAGGGAACCGAGGTAAGAGCAGGTGATATCCTTGTAGGTAAGATCACTCCTAAGGGAGAGACCGAGCTTACCGCAGAGGAGAGACTTCTCCGGGCAATTTTCGGTGAGAAGGCAAGAGAAGTAAGAGATACGTCTCTCCGCGTTCCTCACGGTGAGAGCGGTGTTGTCGTTGACGTTCGCGTCTTCTCACACGAGGCAGGCGACGAGCTCCCCGCAGGTGTAAACAAGGTAGTTAAGCTCTACATCGCACAGAAGAGAAAGATCTCTGTCGGAGACAAGATGGCAGGACGCCACGGTAACAAGGGTGTCGTTTCGAGAATTCTTCCTCCCGAGGATATGCCCTTCCTTCCCGACGGAACTCCTCTCGATATCTGTCTTAACCCTCTCGGCGTTCCTTCGCGTATGAATATCGGTCAGGTGCTTGAGGTGCATCTTGGAATCGCGGCTAAGAAGCTCGGTTGGAAGATCATGACCCCCGTATTTGACGGTGCAAACGAAAAGGATATCGCAGAGTGCTTGCGTATGGCAGGATACAGCCGTGACCTCTTCCCGAACGAGAATCCCGAGGGCAAGGAGCTCTATGAGGAGATCGTGCGCGAGGACGGAGACAAGGAATACAGACTCCTCTCTCCCGAAGAGAGGGCTGACAAGGCTTACTGCGAGAGTCTCAGACTCCAGAAGAAGCTCAAGCTCTTCGACGGTAAGCAGACTGTATACGACGGACGTACGGGTGAGCCCTTTGACAACCCCGTAACAGTCGGTATCATGTACTACTTAAAGCTCCATCACCTCGTTGACGATAAGGTACACGCTCGTTCGAACGGTCCTTACTCTCTCGTAACTCAGCAGCCTCTCGGCGGTAAGGCGCAGTTTGGTGGACAGAGATTCGGAGAGATGGAGGTTTGGGCTCTCGAGGCATACGGTGCAGCTTACACGCTCCAGGAGATACTCACCGTCAAGTCCGACGATATCAACGGACGCCGTAAGGCATTCGAGGCTATCATCAAGGGACAGAATATTCCTACTCCCGGCGTTCCCGAGTCCTTCAAGGTGCTTGTCAAGGAGCTCCAGGCTCTCGCGCTTGACATCCGCGTTCTTGACAAGGATGGCAATGAGATCCAGCTCTCAACGCTTTGCAACGAGGATGACAATTCGCCTTATTCGGTAAAAAATGCAGATGAGATACCCGATTTCTCATCCTTCGAGGCTGACGAGGACGAGCTTAAGGAATCCTATCAGTTCGAGGACGAGGACGGAAACGTTATCGAGGATGAGGAATACGACGCTTACGACGACGGTGTCGACGAGTTTTAATTAAGATCCCGTCTTTCAAACGGAGGGATCAAGGATCTCTCCGTTTGAAGAGAAAAAATTTATAAATACAGATACAGTTAGGAGAACAGCTGTGGAACATAATGAATTTTCATCTATAAAAATAGGTCTGGCATCTCCGGAAATGATCAGAGAGTGGTCTTATGGTGAGGTAACCAAGCCCGAGACCATCAACTACAGAACGCTTAAGCCTGAGGTAGGAGGTCTTTTCTGCGAGCGCATCTTCGGTCCTACGAAGGACGGAGCCTGCTCTTGCGGTAAGTATAAGAATTCTCATTCCAAGGAGATCCGCAAGTGCGAAAAGTGCGGCGTTGACGTTACTACCAAGAAGGTAAGACGTGAGCGTATGGGACACATCGAGCTTGCAGCTCCCGTATCTCATATCTGGTATTTCAAGACCATTCCCTCAAGAATGGCTCACATACTTGATATGTCGCAAAAGCAACTTGAGCAGGTCCTCTACTTTGCAGAGAACGTAGTCCTCGATCCCGGATCCACACCTTTGGTAGCGGGAACAGTGCTTACGGAAAAGCAGCTTATGGAATACCGCGAAATGTACGAGGATGAGTTCCGTGTAGGAATGGGTGCCGCTGCAATCAAGGAGCTTCTCTCCAAGATCGATATCGAGGCTCTTTCCGCAGAGATCAAGAACGAGCTCATCAGCGCTACAGGTCAGAAAAAGACGAGACTTATCAAGAGACTCGAGGTAGTCGAGGCATTCAGAAAGTCGGGCAATAAGCTCGAGTGGATGATCCTTGACGTTATCCCCGTTCTTCCTCCCGATATTCGTCCTATGGTTCAGCTTGACGGTGGAAGATTTGCATCCAGTGACTTAAACGAGCTTTACAGACGCGTTATCGCAAGAAACAACCGTCTTAAAAAGCTTCTTGAAATAAGAACCCCCGAGATCGTTATCAGAAACGAGAAGAGAATGCTTCAGGAAGCAGTCGATGCCCTTATCGATAACGGTCGCCGCGGAAAGCCCGTAACCGGATCCTCCAACCGCGCGTATAAGTCTCTCTCCGAGATGCTCCGCGGTAAGCAGGGACGCTTCCGTCAGAACCTTCTCGGTAAGCGTGTTGACTACTCGGGACGTTCGGTTATCGTCGTAGGTCCCCAGCTTAAGATCTACCAGTGCGGACTTCCTCGCGAAATGGCTCTCGAGCTCTTCAAGCCCTTCGTAGTCAAGAGACTTATGGAAATGGGCAAGGCGACCAACATCAAGGACGCACAGAAGAAGATCGAAAGAATACATCCCGATGTCTGGGACGCACTCGAGAACGTAATAAAAGAGCATCCCGTACTCCTCAACCGTGCGCCTACGCTCCACCGTCTTTCTATTCAGGCGTTCGAGCCCGTACTCGTTGACGGACGTGCGATCAAGCTCCACCCGCTCGTATGTACCGCGTTCAACGCAGACTTCGATGGCGACCAGATGCCTGTTCACGTTCCGCTTTCCGCAGAGGCGCAGGCAGAGGCAAGATTCCTTATGCTCTCGGCTAACAACCTTCTTAAGCCCATGGACGGACGTGCGGTCGCAACTCCTACACAGGATATGATCCTCGGATCCTACTACCTCACGATGCTTAAGGACGGCGAGCCCGGCGAAGGCAAGGCGTTCAGAAACTACGACGAGGCTATCATGGCTTATGAGAACGGCGTTCTCGGACTCCATGCAAAGATAAAGGTCAGAATAGAGAAGGAGATCGATGGCGTTAAGAGAACAAGCGTTATCGATACCACCCTCGGACGACTTATATTCAACAGACCTCTTCCCCAGGACCTTGGATTTATCGACAGAACCGTACCCGGTAACGAGTTCGTTCTCGAGATCGACCAGGTCGTAAAGAAAAAGCAGCTCGGTCAGATCATCGACTACTGCATAAAGAAGCACGGCAGCGCAGTCTGTGCAAATATGCTTGACGAGATCAAAGCAATGGGCTATAAGTATTCGACAAGAGCATCCTTCTCTATCTCGGTTTACGATATGACGATTCCGGAAGAGAAGAAGCAGTATATCGATAAGGCACAGAAGGACGTGGATAAGATCTCCAAGTACTTTATGCGCGGTGAGCTCTCCGAGGAGGAGAGATACAACTCCGTCATCAAGGTATGGAACGAGACAACCGAGAACGTTACAAGCGCACTCAGCGATTCCTTCTCGACCTACAACCCGATCAAGATCATGGCGGACTCCGGAGCCCGTGGATCCATGACACAGATGCGTCAGCTTGCAGGTATGCGTGGACTTATGTTCTCCGCAACAGGTAAGACGATGGAGATCCCGATCAAGTCCAACTTCCGCGAGGGTCTTAACATCACCGAGTACTTTATGGGTGCTCGTTCCTCCCGTAAGTCGCTTTCCGATACCGCTCTCCGTACCGCAGACTCCGGATACCTCACAAGACGTCTTGTTGACGTTGCTCAGGAGGTCATCATCAGAGAAGAGAAGTGCGATACGACAAAGGGCGCATGGGTCAACGATATCATGGACGACAAGAACGTCCTTGAGCCTCTCTCCGACAGAATCATCGGCAGATATACAATGGGTCCCGTTATCCATCCCGAGACGGGCGAGGTCATCGTAGATGACGACGTAATGATCACCGATGAGATGGCTGCAGCTATCACAAATGCAGGCATCGATAAGGTATATATCAGAACGGTTATCCAGTGTCACGCAAAGCACGGTATATGTGCTCACTGCTACGGTGCAGACCTTGCATCCGGTAAGCCCGTTAACATCGGTGAGGCAGTCGGTATCATCGCCGCACAGTCCATCGGTGAGCCCGGTACACAGCTTACGATGAGAACCTTCCACTCGGGCGGTGTCGCAGGTAGCGATATTACCCAGGGTCTTCCCAGAGTTGAAGAGCTCTTTGAGGCAAGACAGCCCAAGAAGGCTGCTATTATGGCAGAAACCGCAGGTACCGTTGAGGTACATCCCGGCGAGATCCCCGGTATGAACTCTCTCGTTATCCGTCCCGATGATATGAAGGGCGAGTATACCACGAACGACTACAAGAAGATCGACGTTCCTTACGGAACGAGACTCGCAGTCGCTGACGGCGACCACGTCGAAAAGGGTGACGCTCTTACCGAGGGAAGCAAGGCTCCTGCAGATATCATGCGTATTCTCGGTCTTGACGCGGTTTACGAGTACGTTATCAAGGAAACTCAGAAGGTCTACCGTTCTCAGTCCTGTAACGTAAACGATAAGCACATCGAGATCATCGCACGTCAGATGACAAGAAAGATCAGAATCGAGGATAGCGGAGACACCGATATGCTCCTTGGTGAGCTCGTCGACGCAACCGAGTTCGAGATCCAGAACGATAAGGTCAAGGCAAGAGTTGAGGCAGGCGAGGATAACCTCGTTGAAGCTACAGGCTCTCCCGTCCTTCTCGGTATCACGAAGGCATCTCTCCAGACAGAGTCCTTCCTGTCCGCAGCATCCTTCCAGGAGACCACCAAGGTACTTACCGACGCAGCTATTCGCGGTAAGGTAGATAACCTCCTCGGTCTTAAGGAGAATGTTATCATCGGTAAGCTCATTCCCGCAGGTACGGGTATGGGATGCTACCATAACGTAGACGTTGCAAAGGCAGACGAGGCAGACGTTGACGTCGTTACGTCCGAAGCACAGAGCAACGGAGCTGACGAAGCAGTCTGATAAATCAAATAAAAACCCTTCCGACAGTGCAAGAAAAGGCTGGCGGGAGGGTTTTTTGAACAATATTCCTTTTTCTGTGAATATTTTTTTGTGCAAAACGTAGAAATTTTTTGCGATTTTTATTGATACTTGACAAAAATTTGTGTCAATGATATAATAAAGTGGTGTGCGACCGCCCGTAATGGGTGATTTGCGCCCAAAACCGTGTGCATTTTGCATAAAAAGCAGAATGCCGCGCTAAAACATGACAGTTACGCATCAACTCTTATGCGTCTGTAATATAAACATTAAAATTTTAAAGAAGGAGGATAATCAGGAAGAATGCCAACCTTTAACCAGCTCGTAAGACAGGGCCGTCAGGACAAGACATATAAGTCAAAAGCTCCTGTACTTCAGGTAGGTCTCAACACACTTGCAAACAAGACTACCGACACGCCCGCACCTCAGAAAAGAGGCGTTTGCACAAAGGTATCGACAACAAGCCCTAAGAAGCCTAACTCCGCTCTTCGTAAGATCGCAAGAGTAAGACTTACAAACGGACTTGAGGCTACCACCTACATTCCCGGAATCGGACACAACCTTCAGGAGCACTCTGTAGTTCTTATCAGAGGCGGAAGAGTACGTGACCTCCCCGGTGTGCGTTACCACATCATCCGCGGTACGCTCGATGCACAGGGTGTAGCAAACCGTAAGCAGAGCCGTTCCAAGTACGGCGCAAAGAGACCGAAGAAGTAATATTCGGTTTCACACAAAAGTCCGCCTAGCGCGGCAAAGGTAAATAATAAAGCAATTTAAGCTTGTTCCTGTTATCCTTTTTAATGTTTATGTTAACAAGGCGCACGCTACAGAAGTATTGCTTTTGAGTACCTATGATTTCATTTTTTAAATTTGATGAAGGAGGGAACTACAGTGCCAAGAAGAGGTCGTATATCCAAAAGAGACGTATTGCCGGATCCTATGTACGGAAGCAAGCTCGTAACAAAGCTTGTAAACAACGTAATGTATGACGGCAAGAAGGGTGTTGCACAGACTATCGTCTACGACGCATTCAAGATCGTTGAAGAGAAGGTAGGTCAGAGCGCTCTCGAAGTATTCCAGGAAGCACTTGAGAATCTTAAGCCCCAGCTTGAGGTCAAGGCTCGCCGTGTAGGTGGTTCCACATACCAGGTTCCTATGGAAGTAAGAGCAGAGAGACAGCAGACACTCGCACTTCGTTGGCTCGTCGCGTATTCAAGAAACCGCGGAGAGCGCACGATGGCAGAAAGACTCGCAGCTGAGATAGTAGATGCTAAGAACAGCATGGGCGGAGCTTTCAAGAAGAGAGAAGAAATGCACAGAATGGCAGAGGCAAACAAGGCTTTTGCTCATTACAGATATTGATCAAGGAGACCATTAAATGTCTAGAGAATATTCACTTGAAAATACAAGAAATATCGGCATAATGGCTCACATAGACGCCGGAAAGACAACAACTACCGAGCGTATTCTGTTCTACACAGGTAAAACACACAAGCTGGGTGAGACGCACGAGGGTGCGGCTACCATGGACTGGATGGCACAGGAGCAGGAGAGAGGTATTACCATCACTTCGGCTGCTACCACTTGTTTCTGGAAGGGCAACCGCATCAACATCATCGACACCCCCGGTCACGTTGACTTTACCGTTGAGGTAGAGCGTTCCCTTCGTGTACTTGACGGTTCCGTAACCGTTATGTGCGCAAAGGGTGGTGTTGAGCCCCAGTCCGAAACTGTCTGGAGACAGGCAGATAAGTACAAAGTTCCCCGTATGATCTACGTCAACAAGATGGACATCACGGGTGCGGACTTCTACAGAGTTATCGATATGATCCACGCGAGACTTCGTGCAAACGCAGTACCGATCCAGCTTCCCGTTGGTAAGGATATGACATTCCGCGGAATCGTTGACCTTATGGAAATGGAAGCAGACATCTACTATGATGATATGGGTAAGGACATGCGTGTTGAGCCCATTCCGGCTGATATGGTGGATCTTGCACAGGAGTGGCACGACAAGATGGTCGAGGCGATCGCTTCTACCGATGACGATCTTATGATGAAGTACCTCGAGGGTGAGGAGATCACCGTGGACGAGCTTAAGGCGGCTCTCCGTAAGGCAACCATCGACAACCAGATCGTTCCCGTTGTTTGCGGTACATCTTACCGTAACAAGGGCGTTCAGAAGCTCCTCGATGCTATAGTAGATTTCATGCCCTCACCTCTCGATATCCCCGCTATCAAGGGTGTTAACCCCAGAACCGAGGAGGAAGAGGAGAGACCCGCAAGTGACGATGAGCCCTTCTCCGCACTTGCATTCAAGATCATGACAGACCCGTTCGTCGGAAAGCTCTGCTTCTTCCGCGTATACTCGGGTGTTGTCAATGCCGGTGACACAGTTCTTAACTCTACAAGAGATAAGAGAGAGAGACTCGGACGTATTCTTCAGATGCACGCTAACGACCGTAAAGAAATTGACGCTTGCTACAGCGGCGATATCGCAGCAGTAGTAGGAACAAAGTTCACCACAACAGGTGATACCTTCTGCGACGAGAAGCATCCCGTAATACTCGAGTCCATGGAGTTCCCGGAGCCCGTTATCCGTGTTGCAATCGAGCCCAAGACTCGTGCAGGACAGGAGAAGATGGGTATCGCACTCGCAAAGCTTGCTGAGGAAGACCCGACGTTCAGAACCTATACTGACGAAGAGACCGGTCAGACGATCATCGCAGGAATGGGTGAGCTTCACCTTGAGATCATCGTTGACAGACTTCTCCGTGAGTTCAAGGTAGAGGCTAACATCGGTAAGCCCCAGGTTGCTTACAAGGAGACCATTCGCAAGCAGGTCGACCACGAGTGCAAGTACAAGAGACAGTCCGGTGGTTCCGGTCAGTACGGTCACGTTAAGCTCATCGTTGAGCCCAACGAGCCCGGCGCAGGATACACCTTTATCGACAACGTCAAGGGCGGTGCTATTCCGAAGGAGTACATCCCCGCAGTCGATGCAGGTATCCAGGGTGCACTTCAGTCCGGTGTACTCGCAGGCTACAACGTTGTTGACATTAAGGTAACTCTTTACGATGGATCTTATCACGAGGTCGACTCGTCCGAGATGGCATTCAAGATCGCAGGATCTATGGCTATCAAGGAGGCTATGAGAAAGGCAGATCCCGTTCTCACCGAGCCTATGATGAAGGTCGTAACCATCGTTCCCGATGATTACCTCGGAGCTGTAATCGGTGACTTCAACAGCCGCCGCGGACAGATCCAGTCTCAGGACACCAGCGACAACGGTGTTCAGGAGATCACCGCCATCGTTCCTCTTTCCAACATGTTCGGTTATGCAACCGACCTTCGTTCCAAGACTCAGGGACGCGGACTCTATTCCATGGAGCCCAGCCACTTCGAGCAGGTACCGAAGTCCATCCAGGAAGAGATCGTTAAGGCAAGAGCTGCTCGTAACTAATACAGAGCACTAAAATAAAACCCAAAAAATAAAAATAAAAACAAATCTAATTTTATACGGAGGATTTTAAAATGGCAAAGGCTACATTTGAAAGAACAAAGCCCCACGTAAACATTGGTACCATCGGTCACGTTGACCACGGTAAAACCACCCTTACCGCAGCTATCACAAAGACTCTCGGTCTCGCAAACGGTAACGTTGAGTTCATGGCATACGACCAGATCGACAACGCTCCCGAGGAGAGAGCAAGAGGTATCACAATCAACACAAGACACGTTGAGTATGAGACTGATAACCGTCACTACGCTCACGTTGACTGCCCCGGCCACGCTGACTACGTTAAGAACATGATCACCGGTGCAGCTCAGATGGACGGCGCGATCCTCGTTGTTGCAGCAACTGACGGACCCCTCCAGCAGACCCGCGAGCACGTTCTTCTTGCTCGTCAGGTTGGCGTTCCCGCAATCGTTGTATTCATGAACAAGAGAGACCTCGTTGACGACGACGAGCTTCTCGATCTCGTAGAGATGGAGATCCGTGATCTTCTTTCTTCCTACGACTTCCCCGGCGACGATCTCCCGATCGTTCGCGGATCTGCTCGTGACGCTCTCGAGTCCACAAGCACAGATATCAACTCTCCCGAGTACGCTCCTATCCTCGAGCTCATGGCAGAGGTAGACAGTTACATTCCTACTCCTGAGAGAATGTCCGACCTCGCATTCCTTATGCCTGTCGAGGACGTATTCTCCATCTCCGGCCGTGGTACAGTTGCTACAGGTAGAGTTGAGAGAGGTACAATTAAGGTATCCGACGTTGTCGAGATCGTTGGTCTCGTAGACGAGAAGAAGCAGACAACCGTTACCGGTGTCGAGATGTTCCACAAGCTCCTTCCTCAGGCAGAGGCTGGTGACAACATCGGTGCGCTCCTTCGTGGTATCGCAAAGGACGAGATCGAAAGAGGTCAGGTTCTTTGTAAGCCCGGCTCTATCAACCCCCACACTAAGTTCGTAGGTCAGGTTTACGTTCTTACCGAGAAGGAAGGCGGACGTTCTAAGCCCTTCTTCGCAGGTTACAGACCTCAGTTCTACTTCAGAACAACCGACGTTACCGGTGTTATCAGCCTTCCCGCAGACGTTGAGATGTGCCGCCCCGGCGATAACGTTGATATGACTGTTGAGCTCATTAAGCCCATCGCTTGTGAGAAGGGACTTCGTTTCGCTATCCGTGAGGGTGGTAGAACAGTTGGTTCCGGTGTCGTATCCGAGATCCTCGAATAATTTAAAATTATTCAGTCAATAAGATGCAAATAATGCCGCGGCGGACAACCGCCGCGGCATTTGAGCATACAATAAAAATACAATCAAATTTATTTTTGGGGATTGGTGTAATTCCATACCGATGGTAAACGGCTTTGCCGCAAGTCCATGAGCGCGCATGCGCCGACAAGGTGAAATTCCTTGACCGACGGTCCTGCATAGCAGGGAAAGTCCGGATGAGAAAAGATAAATTTCGATCTTTTTGGCATTTTTGCCTCAAATCTTCGATATTTTCATCCCCCTTACGTTGAAAGGGGATTTTTTTATGCCAAGAACACAATCACAAAATTACGCACAGAAGATAAAGATACTGTGCATGGCAGCGCTTTTCTGCGCGTTAGCAATAGCATCAACATACGTTATGCACATCAAGGTCATGTTTCTGACCTTTGATGCCAAGGACGCGGTCATAACAATCGCAGGACTTCTTTTCGGACCGTTATATTCGGTCGCAATATCCCTTGTCGTGTCATTCGTCGAGTTTATTTCGATCGGAGATGCGGGCTTCTGGGGTTTCCTTATGGATTTTCTGTCAACTGCCATCTTCTCAGGAGTATGCGCGTTGATATACAAATATAAAAAGAACCTTTGGGGCGCAATCGTCGGACTTATCGCATCTGTGTTTGCAATGACAGCGTTCATGCTGCTCTTCAATCTGTTTGTCGTGCCGATATACACACCAAATTACACGACCGCGACGGTTGCTCAAATGGTGCCCACGCTATTCTTGCCCTTCAATCTTACAAAGGCAATGCTCAATGCGGCAATAGTGCTTATTCTCTATAAGCCTGTGTCGACCGCGCTGAAGGCGGCGAAGGTGCTTCCGCGTAATAATCTGAACGCGGAAAACAGCGAAGATGCAGAAAAAACAAAGAAGAAGAGACTTATATTCAGCATTGTTGTCACCGCGACTGCGCTTGTGATAGCGGCGGTGTGCGTGGCGGTATTCTTTGTCTTCCTCCACGGAAATATTGAATTTTTCAAATAAGAATCACGGGCGGCTCGCACAAAAAGGCGGAGCCGCTCTATTTTTGTATAAAACTATTGATTTTGCCACTAAAAAGGTGTATAATAAAATAAATAAGAACACAGAGGTTTAAAATGACAGAAGCAATACAAAATTTCTTTCTTGAAACGGTGGGCAGGGAATGGTGCGTCTTTTTCTGCTCGATGATCCCGATCATTGAGCTCCGCGGAGCAATACCGCTCGGCGCGGCACTGGGACTTCCGTGGTGGCAGAACTATATCATAAGCGTTATCGGAAATTTTCTTCCCGTACCGTTTATTCTGCTCTTTATCAACGCAATATTGCGCTGGATGGCGAACAGTAAGGTCAAATTTTTCAACAAGGTTGCGAATTGGCTCTTTGCAAAAGCAGAGAAGAATCGCGGAAAGATCGAAAAATACGCATTTTGGGGTGTCGCCCTCTTCGTAGCGATCCCTCTTCCCGCAACAGGCGCGTGGACGGGATCTCTCGTCGCGGCGGTCTTTAATATGAAGTTCTGGAAATCATTGTTGTCGGCAATAATCGGCATACTTATAGCGGGTGTTGTCATGACGCTCGTCTCTTACGGCGTAGTGGCGCTGTTTGCATAACAATGACAATTAAGTAAATATCCATCGGAAAAGAAGCGCAGTTTCTCACAATAAGGAGGGGCTTGCTCCTCCGAAAACTCAAAGAGTTTATGCGGAAGGAGTAGCCCCTCCTTGTGCATTTTTGAGAATAGATCCGATAAATTACCTCAATTAAAAAGGAGATGAGAAGAAATGAACGATCAAAAGTCAGCAGAAATAGAAAAGCTTGAGAAGACGCTCAGGTATCTGATAAGACCCGATATGACCCTTGAAGAAAAGATCAAAGCTCTCAAAAACTCTTTTTGGCGTTCGCACAATTCGGGATATTGCGATTATATGGCAGGCAGGGAAATGGGCGGAGAATTAAGTGCTGATACCGAGCTTTGGGACAACGATTGCAAATACAAGTGGGAAGTGGAGAAGCTTATAGATCTACTCGAGCAGCAAGGGGGAGAATAATATGGCTTGGAGAAGCTACTATATCAATATCGATAAGCTTGTCGGGCTTAACGAAATTGAAGAAGATATTTGTATTATGTACAACTCAAACGTTCCGCCTCACGGAGGCATTCGCCGTGAGTGGACAACCCGCGGAATGAAGCACGGATCATCCAAAATTTTATTTGTAGAGTATCAGTTGGAGGACGACGATCCCGACGGTGTCTGGGAAGCATACGGTCAAAAAAGAGCCTCCGAATATAGCTTCACGGTAAATGCGGAAGATGCCGATCCCGAAAAGCTGTTCGTGTATACTCTCTATAAGGACGGTAGCATCGGAATCGGATTCGATATAGATACAAACGAATCCCGTGCTATTTTTGTGTTTGCAAATGCGCAGAGCTTTACCGCAGAGCAGCTCTCAACAGTAGCTGAAAAAGCTGAAACCGCTCCTCGGGTCACAGATGCAGTGGAGGAGATCGTCATAAACGATCTATTATACGGCTCAAAGAACACTATATGCCTGGCATTCTTTAATTGGTAAAACTGCTACCGTAAAATTCTGAAAGGGGGGTAGCGAATGAGTAAAGCAATCAGGATCACGGCAAAAAAAGCACCCGAGAGCTATGATCTCGGTGCAAGCAAGTTTTTCGGAACACCTACCGTTCCGATCGAGTGGGAGGGAGATTTCTGCGAGGACGAGATTTTCTTCTGTCAGATAAGGCTCTCCGATATCGCAGCGCTCGATAAGGAAAACCGGCTCCCGCACACCGGCTATCTGTATATTTTTCTTAAAACAGAGGAAGGCAAATATCATCTTAAAACGGATGTGCGATATTACGACAAAGCCCCCGAGCTGGCAATTGACGATTTCAATACCGCCGTTGAGGGCTACGAACAATATAACGATACATATTTAATGGAGTTTTCCGAGACAGACGAGGACGAGGATTGCACAAGACTTTTAGGTATACCAAGTGATTGGAGTTATGCGTATGATCCCCCGGAGCTCTTTATGCAATACGATCCCCTTGATAGCCATATGGGATTTCTCGATTCTCTTGACGGATTCGTTTATTTCTTCTTCGGTGAGGACAAAAAAGCCTTTAAAAATATTATGCTTATGGAGGACTATTCTTAATGAAGAAGCTTACGAAAATCACAGCGTTTTTGCTATGTATATCAATGCTCGCCGCAAGTCTTGCGGGATGCAATTTCATGTACGGAACGGGAGAGCTCGGCGGAGAAGATGAGGAGACGACTGCACCCGAGGCTGACAACCTGTATCTTGAAAACTACTACGTGAACAAGCACACTCCCGTAGCAAAAAAGGGCGGAATGGAAATTTACAAATACGATGGCGAGGAGTACAAGACCTTCACGTTGGGCGGTCACGATTATAACGGCGGCATCAGGTTCTGGAACAAGGCAGGTCCCATCGAATACGCCGATATCGAATTTCCCCTTGACGGACAGTACAAGAGCTTCAGCTTCGTGCTTTCGGGCAACGGAACCGAAAAGCTGGTGGATAGGGTAGTGGACGGCAAGGAGCATTACTATACCAATCTCTACGCGATGAACGGCGCGTATCCGACGATCATCGGAAGTGCAAAGGAGCTTAAGGTCGGCATCCAGATAATTATCGACGGCAAGGTCAAGGAGGAGATACTCCTTTCAAGCTACGACGTTGCCAGACGCTATACCTACGACGTGTCAGGCGCGCAGACCTTTGAATTAAAGGTCGTTACGGGTGACGACGGATTCAATATGTATATGATGGAGATAACGGTCTGGGAGGGTGAGGCTCACGAAACAGGTTACGTTCCCGAGGCGGTTGGAAGCACCCCCGTCAAGCTCGTGCGCGATCTGAAGCCATATCTCATTCCCGCAACCTCTCCCGTAGAGTATTATCCCAATTACGCGTCAAGCGAGAGGGATTATATCAACATGGGCACGGTCAGATTTGAGGATTCGATCGCAACGCAGATCTCTATGGAGATCGTGAACGATACCGAAAAGAGCGTTTTCTTCGACCTTGAGGGCAAATATAAATATCTGACCTTCACCGCGGGCGCGGCTGACAGGACCACGAGCTACGACGAGGGCTCAGCATGGCTGACGGTATATGCCGACGGAAAGATAATTTTTGAGGAGATATTCTCCACGCACGAGCTGTATCGGCAGTTTACTGTAGACGTAACGGGCTGCAGACAGCTCAAGTTTGCCTGGCTTATTGACGAAGGAAACGAAAACTTTGGAAATGCGGTCGGAGGCGTTTACGGAATCGGCGACGCGTACGTTGCTACTACCAAGGAGGCGTTGAACACCGTAGAGTATGCGTCTCGCGAGTACCCGGAGGGTCCCGCAAAGATGATATCCGAGCTCGGAGTTTTCGGCGTTATGAGTAACGTAGAGGGACAGGCGGTGCTTGACGGCTCAACGAGCTTTACCACGTTTTCCATGGGCGGAGTCAAGTATAACGAAGGAATTATGCTCCACTCGATGCACACCATGCTTATGACCAAGCCCGCAACCGCCTCCTTCAATCTCGGAGGTAAATATAAGGCGGTATCCTTCGTGGTCGGTCATATTTCCAACAGCAACGTTTACGAAAACGATCAGCTCGAGATATACGCAGACGGCAAGCTTATAAAAACGATCAACATAGTTTGCCATATGATACCGCAGGAATACGTGATCGACGTTACGGGCTGCAAGCATCTCGAATTCGTTTCGGGCAAGCAGACGAACTCTCTTATGCAACGTCCCGTGTTTGGTCTTGCAAACCTCGTGGCATATCCCGACGGGTACGTCAAGAACGATCTCTTCCCCGAGAGAAAGCCCGAGGATTTCGGCAGAAGCTGCGACCTTATCGACACCTTCGGATTCTATGATGTTTACAATTCTCATATCGGTCAACAGATCGGAGCGGTAGGTGTTCAGGACGGATACTATGACGGCTCGACCAATAAAAACACCTTCACCGTCGGCAACAAGACCTATAACAAGGGCGTTCTGCTTAAAACCAACATCCATCTCGAGCTCGATATGGCAGGAGTTGCAGGTGCGGCGGTCATAGGCACTATGATGACGGGCTGGGGACTCTCTATCCTCGCGCTTGCAGGCTCGGGAGAGGCACACGAATCCGCTCTCGCGATGGCAAATATTAAAAACAGCGGTTACACCTCGGTTACCTTCACCGTAGCAATGCAAAAGGATTGCTCGGGTATCATAACGCAGGACGAGACCACGCTTATGATTGGTGCGGACGACGAGTGCGTTTTTGAGACCACACTTTACAAGGGCATGGAGCCCACCACCTTTACCGTTGAGCTCGGCGATGATTGCGAAAGACTTTTGTTCTGGCTCGATTGCAGTCTTGAGGACAACGGCTCGCACGTTTATGCCATCTACGATATCACGCTTAATAAATAAAAAGAGCTCTTTAAGGCTCAGTCGAAGACGAACCCCAAAAGAGAACCGCAAAAAATTTGTAAAATAAGCGCGCGTACTATTGACAAATCGAATAAAATGTGATACAATAATTCTCGCAAAAATCTTATCAAGAGTGGTGGAGAGACAGGCTCTATGAAACCACGGCAACCTACCAAAATAGCGGAAAGGTGCCAATTCCAAGCAGATAAGAGAGGGATAAGTGATTAACTCTGCTTGGACTCTGCTTCGAGCAGAGTTTTTGTTTGTAAAAAATAAAGAATATATAGAGGTAAACAAAATGAAAGAAGTAAAAAAGGTTTTATTCACGTCGGAATCGGTAACGGAGGGACATCCCGATAAGATCTCCGACAAAATATCCGATGCGATCCTTGACGAAATGCTCCGTCAGGACCCCATGTCGCGCGTTGCTTGCGAGACATTCTGCACAACGGGACTTGTAAGCGTAATGGGTGAGATCACGACAGAGGCTTACGTTGATATCCAGGATATCGTTCGCCGCACCGTTCGCGAGATCGGATACACAAGAGCGAAGTTCGGCTTTGACTGCGACTCCTGCGCAGTTATCAGCTCTATCCACGAGCAGTCTCCCGATATCGCAATGGGAGTTGATAAGTCCTACGAGGCGAAAGAGGGAAGCGATACGGACGGGCTCGATACGGGCGCAGGCGACCAGGGACTTATGTTCGGTTATGCATGCGATGAGACCCCCGAGCTTATGCCCCTTCCTATCTCGCTCGCGCATAAGCTTGCAAAACAGCTCACCGAGGTGAGAAAGAACGGAACGCTTGACTATCTCCGTCCCGACGGAAAGACACAGGTAACGGTTGAGTATCACGACGACGTACCGGTCAGAGTTGATACAGTGGTCATCTCCTCACAGCACAGCGACCAGGTAACGCTTGAGCAGATCAGAGCTGACGTTATCAAGAACGTAATAGAGCCTATAATCCCCGCAAGCCTTATGGATGCGGAAACAAAGATATACGTAAACCCCACGGGCAGATTCGTTATAGGCGGACCTGCAGGTGACACGGGACTTACGGGAAGAAAGATCATAGTCGATACCTACGGCGGATATGCTCGTCACGGCGGCGGAGCTTTCTCGGGTAAGGATCCGACAAAGGTCGACCGTTCGGCTTGCTACGCGGCAAGATATATCGCTAAGAACGTAGTTGCGGCAGGACTCGCAAAGAGATGTGAGGTCCAGGTGGCATACGCTATCGGCGTTGCCCGTCCCGTTTCGGTAATGATCGATACCTTTGGAACCGCAATAGTTCCCGAGAGCAAGATCAGCGAGGCGGTATTGTCTCTCGTTGACCTTCGTCCCGCGGCGATCATCCGCGATTTCGACCTCCGCAAGCCTATTTATTGCGACCTTGCGGCATACGGTCACATGGGACGTGAGGATCTCGGCGTTAAGTGGGAGGAAAGAGACCTCGCAGAAAAGCTTAAGAAAGCATTGCTGTAAGACAGAGGATGCGTTTTGGGGCACCCCTTTGCAAAACGGTTTCCCCAACCCCCCCCCGCCAACAAAAATACACTATAAA
>JBGUSX010000031.1:0-3733 GCA_045132775.1 Eubacteriales bacterium | reverse complement strand
CACACCCCGATGGCGACCTCCTCATCCACCACTTCGTGGTCCCCCGTAAAGCGCGTTTTGCTTGCAAAAGGTGCTACGAGGGCTCGCCCGAGTTGTTCTCCGCTGGAGAAGGCTATTCGTTAATTTGCAATTTAGCAAATTATTCTTCGATTTTTTTCGCAATCTGCCGAAATGGGTGAAAAACGGGTCGGAATATATGTCAAATGTGACGTTTTTGATAATTTTAAGCGGCGGTGCTTGACAATAAACTTCCATTATGATATAATAACTTAAGTTTAGGCAAAATTTTTTGCGTATCATATCAAAATGAAACGGAGAAGAAAAATGACGGCTATTAAGGCAAAAATGTACGGTAAGATCAAGGATACAGAATCCATGGTTAACTGTTTTTTGTCGCAGGAGTCTCTCTCCCCCTTCAATTCTCCCGAATATACTGTTTTTCCCGGCTTTTGCGACGTGCACGTGCATTTTCGCGAGCCGGGTTTTTCTTATAAGGAGACGGTAGCATCGGGCTCGCTCGCGGCGGCTGCGGGGGGATACACCGACGTTTGCACAATGCCAAATCTTGATCCCGTTCCCGACAGTATCGAGCATCTGTCTGAGCAGCTTGATATCATCAGGCGCGACGCGGTGATAGGAGTTCACCCCTACGGTGCTATCACGGTTGGCGAGAAGGGTGAGCAGATCGCAGACCTTGAGGGAATGGCGAAGGACGTTATCGGATTTTCGGACGACGGGCGCGGAGTTCAGTCGGACGAAATGATGCGAGAGGCGATGCTAAGAGCAAAGAAGCTTGGCAAGATGATAGTCGCGCACTGCGAGGTAAACGACCTTTTGCGCGGCGGATATATCCACGACGGAGAGTACGCGCACGCTCACGGACACAGAGGCATCTGCTCGGAGAGCGAGTGGAGACAGATAGAAAGAGACCTTAAATTAGTAAAGGAAATAGGATGTGATTATCACGTATGTCACATATCGACAAAGGAGAGCGTAGAGCTTATTCGCGCCGCAAAGGCCGAAGGGGTCAGGGTGACCTGCGAAACGGGACCGCACTATCTCATCCTTTGCGATAAGGATATACAGGAGCACGGTCGCTTCAAGATGAATCCCCCCCTACGCAGTGAGAGCGACAGAGACGCGCTGATTGAAGGAGTGCTTGACGGCACGATCGATATGATAGCGACCGATCACGCGCCGCATTCAGACGAGGAAAAATCGCGCGGACTTGAGAAGAGCGCGTTCGGAATAGTCGGACTTGAGACGGCGTTTCCGCTTATGTACACGCATTTTGTCAGGACGGGCAGAATGAGTATGGAAAAGCTTTTGGAGCTTATGGTGTACAATCCGAGAGAGAGATTCGGACTGCCGCTTGATTGCTCTTTCTCGGTTTGGTCACTCGACGATGAGTATACCGTCGATCCCGAGTCCTTCAAAACGAAGGGGAGAGCAACGCCCTTTGAGGGAGAAAAGCTCTTCGGCAAATGCGTGGCGACCGTATATAACGGAAAAATTATTAAATAAACCGATAAATTGTGGTTTATCGTTGTGTTAAGCCTTCCCCAGCGGGGAAGGGGGACCACGAAGTGGTGGATGAGGAGGTCGCTTTTTCAAGGGTTTCACGTCCTCTGATTACCTTGTTTCGTTGCAAAAGAAACCTTGTGACACAATACAAAATCCACAATACACCCGTGGCGCACAACTTAATGGCGACCTCCTCATCCACCACTTCGTGGTCCCCCTTCTCCGCTGGAGAAGGCTATTCGTAACATCTCGACAAATCAAAATTTGAATAAAATGCCCCCTACAGCAGATGTGTAGAGGAGAAATGGAGATAAATATGGCAAAGAGAACTGATTTGAAGAAGATCCTGATCATTGGCTCCGGACCTATAGTAATAGGTCAGGCTGCGGAATTCGACTATGCGGGCACGCAGGCATGTCTTGCGCTCAAGGAGGAGGGCTACGAGGTAGTGCTCGTCAACTCCAACCCTGCGACCATTATGACCGACACCGCCATCGCGGACAAGGTCTATATGGAGCCCCTGACGCTTGAATACATCGCGAAGATACTCAGATACGAGCGTCCCGACGCGATCCTGCCCGGAATCGGCGGACAGACAGGACTCAACCTCGCTATGCAGCTTGAGAAGAAGGGAATACTTAAGGAATGCCGCACACAGCTTCTCGGAACGAGCTCCGAGAGTATCGAGAGAGCCGAGGACAGAGAGCTTTTCAAGGAGCTCTGCCAGTCGATAGGCGAGCCCACTATCCCCTCCGAGATCACGTACTCAATTGAGGAGGCGAAGGCGGCGGCAGAGAGGATCGGATATCCCGTCGTGCTCCGTCCTGCGTTCACGCTCGGCGGTACGGGAGGAGGCTTTGCCAACAACGAAGAGGAGCTTTACGAGATCGGTCTTAACGCGTTCAAGCTCTCGCCCGTTCATCAGGTGCTTATCGAGAAGAGCGTTAAGGGATATAAGGAGATAGAGTTTGAGGTAATGCGCGACTCTCTTGACCACGCGATCACCATCTGCGGAATGGAAAACATCGATTCCGTCGGTGTTCACACGGGTGACTCGCTTGTCGTAGCTCCCATTATGACACTTTCCGACGCTGACAGGAAGATGCTCAACGACTCCGCGATCAAGATAATCAAGGAGCTCAAGATCGAGGGCGGCTGTAACGTTCAGTTCGCGCTTGACCCCCATTCAAGTCAGTATTATCTCATCGAGGTCAACCCCCGCGTTTCGCGTTCGTCGGCGCTTGCAAGTAAGGCATCGGGATACCCGATCGCGCGCGTCACGGCAAAGATCGCGGTCGGAATGGCACTTGAGGATATAAAGATCGCAAACACGAACGCGGCATTCGAGCCCGAGCTTGACTACGTTATTGCAAAGCTCCCCCGTTTCCCGTTCGATAAGTTCACCACGGCATCCAACCACCTCGGCACGCAGATGAAGGCTACGGGCGAGGTAATGGGAATCGGCTCAAACCTTGAGGAATGTCTGCTCAAGGGCGTTCGCTCACTTGAGGTCGGTGTGAATCACATATATCACCACAAATTTGACAATATGACGGATGATGCGCTCCGCGCGTACATCTCGGAGTTCAGAGACGACAACATTTTCGCTATCGCAGAGCTCATCAGACGCGGCACAACTGTCGAGGAGATCCACGGCATTACAAAGATCACTGCGTTCTTCCTAGAGGCTATAAAGAACATAGTCGAGATGGAGAGTGCACTTTGTGAGCACGTATTTGAGCTTGAAACGCTCAAGACGGCAAAGAAGATGGGCTTTAGCGACAAATACGTTGCGAAGATGTGGAAGTGTAGCGAGCTTGACGTGTTCAAGTATAGAAAAGAAAATAACCTTTTCCCCGTATTCAAGATGGTAGATACCTGCCACACGGGTGCGTACATTCCTTACTTCTACTCCTCCTACACGGGCGAGAATTCGTCGGTTCTTACCGATAAGAAGAAGATAGTGGTCCTTGGCGCAGGTCCTATCCGCATAGGTCAGGGCGTTGAGTTCGACTACTCTACAGTTCACGCAGTGAACACGATCAAAAACTCGGGCTACGAGGCTATCATCATCAACAATAACCCCGAGACCGTATCCACAGACTACACCACCTCGGATAAGCTCTACTTTGAGCCCCTTACTCCCGAGGATGTAATGAATATAATCGATTTCGAGCAGCCCGAGGGCGTTATCGCGTCTCTCGGAGGA
>JBGUSX010000030.1:0-12212 GCA_045132775.1 Eubacteriales bacterium | reverse complement strand
GAAAAGTTAGAAGAATACATACATTACTACAACAACGAAAGAATTTCTCTTAAACTAAAAGGAATGAGCCCAGTGCAGTACCGAGCTCATTCGCAAACAACTTAATATTTAATTTTTGTCTAAACTTTTGGGTTCACTTCACGTATGCGAGCGGTGGATTTTTCTTCTATTCAAATAAAATTACTCAACGACCTCGAAATACATAGCGATTCCACTCTCCGTCGGATAATCTTCGTAATACATCAGGCAATACCTGCCTGCCTCAAGCGTATTCTTGCCGCAAAGTGCCTTGAAAATCATTGTTCGCTTGCGGTCAACGTAATCCTCTCCATCATTTGCAGAAATCTCTACGGCAATCTCACCCATTCTCTCTCCAATAAGCTCAGATTCGTTGCCTTCAATACGGTAAAGTTTCCATTTCTCACCCAACGATATGGACTCCGCAGGCTCCTTGGATCTTATGCGGTAAATAATCCTGTCGGAAGAAGTCGTGTAGACCGTCTCCAGAAGCTCCATAGTAAACGTATACCTATCCGCCGGATAGTCTGGAATACCAAACTCGTTGGTCTTTATCTCGCCGCCAGTATCATTCTTTGTCTCACTTTCGGACACGCTCACAGTCTCCGATTCCGAGCCGCTATTCGTCGTATCAGTAGGTGTCTCACTCTGTGCAACTTCGCAAGACGACAATGTCAAAATAGAAAATATGATCGCAAATATCAATATTTTCTTCGTCATTCATCACTCCACCTCTCAATCCAATAATTTTCCGAGTATCAATTTTCCTTACTCCTCGCAGGCATCTTTTCCGGAGGAGTATAAGGCTCGGAGATCAGAGGCTCCGAAGATTGCGCAGGATCATTTGATTCAACAGGCAAGACAAAAATTTCTTCCTCGCCTGTTTGTGGATTATAAATAACAACCGGTTCGTTGGTTTCGTCGGTCACATAGTCGTTATTGTCCGAAGAACTTGTGCCGATACCCGAAGTGTCTTCACTGATGTCTAAAAAACTTCCGCTGACGTCCAAGAAGCTTGCACTCGCAGGAAAGATCAATACAGACAACAACACCGTAACAGCTAACGTTAAACAAAAAATTTTCTTCATTTCTTTATCTCCTTTCAAAATTATGTCCGGCACCTTGTCCAAACATATTAAAAAAATTAAATTATCGTAGATCAACAGCCTGAATTTCACTTCAACCCGATCATTTCATTGATCTTTTCGATCTGCTCTTCTGTCAATATACAACCGAATTCTCCGCATTTGAGGACTCCCGCTCCCTCAAGGTAGGTATAACTTAATTTAGTATTATCTTCCATTATCACAACGATCCTCCGGTCCTGCCCGTTTACCAGCGCGGAAAATTCTTCCCATACCGCCAAGTTATCTCCGTATGCAATATTTCCGTCTTCATTGATACGTATTTTTCCTTTCTCAAGGCGAGCCGAAAACTTATCATAATAATACTTATTCAATTCTTTTTTTGTAGAATTAACGTTTAGTTCAGATAAAAGTGCGATCACGTCATCAATCTCGGTAAGCTTCGCGTATACTGTTTGCTTGTCAGTGTCATATTTTGGTTCCGTATCTCTGACCTCAATACTAACTGCATTACCGAGCAAATTCGCAAGCCAACCATCCGTCCCATCGTATCTGTACGTATCAAAGGAAAACACCGTAAAGCCATCATTGTGCTTGATGATGATCCTGTTCGTTTCGTTATCGTCGGGAATATACGCATAGACAGTGCCTAAGGACATTTGTCCGAGCATCTCTCCAAGGTTTTCCTCGGTCGCAGTCTTTGATAAATCCCCCTCTATATAATAAATCTTTGAATCAAAAATTACACCTTCCATGACACCGACATTCAGCCCCGGCGGATCCGTCTGTACACTCGGCGGTTCTACAGTCGCAGCTTCTGTCTGATCGATCGACGGTTTCGGGTCTGTGGAAGGAATTTCGGGCTTAGGCGCAAAACGGTAATATAACAAAACGCTCGCAGACACCACAATAAAGCTCGCCGCTATCGTAGACCATCTCTTGATGCTCCAATCCTTTTTAACCTTGTTTCTAATCTCCCATTTTCTCTCCAGGTGATCCGCCAACAGCTCTTCGTCAAGACAACCGACCGCATCAATTAAAAGATACTCGTTCATAGGTAAATACCGCTCCTTTCTAAATATCGCTTAAGATCCTTCTTTATCCTTTCGATCTCTCGGTAGACCGTAGCCTGCGAAATCGACAGCTCGCTCGCAATGCTCTCAACCGACTCGGATAAATAAAATCTTTCAATAAAGATGTACCTCTGCCTTTTCGGCAAGCCTCTAACAAATTTGTTTATTACTTCGCCTACCTCAGAAGCGTCGTACTCGGGCAGATCGGTCGGCTCACCGTGAAGCGTACCGCCGAGATCCTCAAACGACGTAGTTAATTCGGAGGGCACGCGTTTCTTGCTTGTTTTTTCCTTGTAGCGATTGATGGCAATTCGCCGCATGATCTGAGTAATAAAAGCAGGAAAAGCCACGGGTCTTGTCGGCGGAATGGCGTTCCAGACACCGATATACGTATCGTTTTTACATTCCTCGCAATCCATACTGTCGTGTAAAATATTGTAAGCTACCTTAAATAGAAATTTCCCGTATTTCCTGTCCGTCTCTTGTATCGCACACTCTTCCCTGTTCCAATACAGCTCAATGATCTGCTCGTCGGAAAGGACCGACTGCGCCCCTATGCCACGATCCATATATTCGCCTCCTCCCTCACTTTTTTGCCCTTCATAAATAAATGTCAAGAAAAATAGCAAATTTTCTCATTTTTCGCAAAATATTTTTGTAACTGATCAGCCAACCCTTCAAATTTTGATTTGGCGGTGTGTTGCTATTGGACAAACGATTTAAATTACCGCCACGGCTACCAAACGCACGTCACTCATACACCGTAGGGGAGGTGCTTGCTCCTCCCGATCTAAAGCATTTGTTTCTTCTTTAGCCATAAGGGTTTAATAGTCGTTTGTAAGGGGGAGGAGCAAGCACCTCCCCTACGGTTTTAAAGTGACGTTTAGTTTATAGACGTGAAGTTATTTTAAGCCGTTTGCAAATTTCAAACAGACCGCTAAATCGCAATTTCACATTCCTGCTGAATAATTAGAAAATTGTCCATTTATCAAAAACAGGAGACGTCTGCCTCCTGTTTTTTGTTAGGATCACTTTTCAAACTGACTGTTCCACAGCTCCGAATAGAAGCCTCCACACTTCAAAAGCGTCTCGTGATCTCCCTTTTCAATAATACGACCGTTATTCATAACGAGAATAACGTCCGCCTCCTTGATAGTCGAAAGCCTGTGCGCCACGATAAACGACGTTCTTCCCTTCATCATCGTAGCAAATGCATCCTGTATCTTCATCTCGGTACGCGTGTCGATAGACGAGGTCGCCTCGTCTAAGATCAGCATCGGAGGCAGACAAAGCATAACGCGCGCAATGCACAAAAGCTGCTTCTGTCCCTGCGAGAGCATACCTCCGTCCTCACCGATGACCGTGTCATAGCCTTGTGGGAGCTGACGGATAAAGCTGTGCGCGTGCGCACTCTTCGCCGCCGCGATTATCTCCTCGTCAGTAGCATCGGGCTTGCCCAGGGCAATATTCTCGCGAACAGTACCGTTTTTAAGCCAGGTCTCCTGCAGGACCATTCCGTAGGAGCGGCGGAGAGACGCACGAGTAATATTTCGTACATCGTGTCCCGAGACCTCAATGCTTCCCTTATCCACGTCGTAAAAACGCATAAGCAAATTGATAACCGTAGTCTTTCCGCAACCCGTAGGACCAACGATAGCCACCCTCTGCCCCTTCTCGATAGAAAGGTTGAAATCCTTGATAAGCTCCTTCTCTGCCGAATACGAAAACTCAACGTCGCTGACCGTCACACTGCCGTCTATTTCAGATTCGGAAAGCTCAACGGCATCGACCGCATCGGGAGTCTCGCTCGGAGCATCGATAAGCTCAAAGACCCGCGCCGCACAAGCAAGCGCATTCTGGAGCTCGGTAATAACACCCGAGATCTCGTTAAACGGCTTCGTGTATTGGTTAGCATAGTTCAAAAGACTCGTAAGCGCACCGACCGTCAAAGCAACACCGCCGCTTGAAATAGCAATAAGCGATCCGACAAGCGCAACTGCGGCATATACAAGATTATTGACAAATCTCGTACATGGATTGGTCAAAGACGAGTAAAACACCGCCTTGAGCGAGCATTTTTGCAGCCTGTCGTTTATCTCGTCAAACCGCTCACAAGCCTCATCCTCCTGCGAGAAAGCAGCAACAGTCTTGTGCTCACCGATCATCTCGTCAATGAGAGCCGTCTGCTCTGCGCGAGTCTCGGATTGCTTTTTGAAGAGCGAGTGCGTGCGCTTTGCTATAAATGCCGCAACGAAGAGCGAAAGAGGCGTGACGACCACGACAAGCGCGGCTATCGTCACGTTTATCGAGATCATGAACGCAAGCGTTCCGACAATAGTCAGAACACCCGTAAAGAGCTGTGAAAAGCCCATAAGCAGACCGTCGGAAAGCTGATCAACGTCGGAAATAACTCGGCTCACCGTGTCACCCACGGGGTGCGAGTCAACGTAAGAGAGCGGAAGCTCCTGGATCTTGCCGAAAACGGCTCTGCGGAGTCTGCGCACAGTGCCGAACGTGATTCGGTTGTTGATAACGTTCATCACCCACTGAAGCAGTGCCGTTACCGCCGCAATAATGCCTATCTTGACGATTATCCGCATTATTCCGTCAACGTCAACGAGCCCTTCGCCGACCGCCAGGTCAATAGCCTCTCCGACAAGTATCGGAATATAAAGCGTCGCCGCAACGATAACGAGCGCAAGAACAAGCGAAATAGCAAATAAAGCCTTGTAGTGCTTAAGATATTTAAGCACCTTTTTTACCGTCGGAAGTGTCTGCAAGCCATTCTTTTTCATCTTGCCTCACCTCCCTTGAACTGAGAGTCGTATATCTCGCGATATACCGAACAGGACTCGAGAAGCTCTTCGTGCGTGCCGATACCGACCGCCTCACCCGAATCAAGCACGATTATCTTGTCCGCATGAGCTATAGACGACGTGCGCTGGGAAATAATAAACACCGTAGGAGCATAATCAAGAGATGCGATGGATCGGCGCAATCTCGCCTCGGTCGCAAAATCAAGAGCAGACGCACTGTCGTCAAGAATGATTATCGGAGCGCGGCGGATAAGCGCACGCGCAATAGTCAGCCTCTGCCTCTGACCGCCCGAAAAGTTGCGGCCGAGCTGCTCGACGGGGGCGTCAAGTCCGCCCTTTTCGCACACAAAATCTGCCGCCTCGGAAAGACGCAAAGCCTCCCACATCTCCTCATCGGTAGCGTCACCCTTGCCCCAGAGAAGATTGGAACGAACAGTTCCTTTAAATAATACCGCCTTTTGCGGCACGATAGCAATACTTTCGCGAAGTGTGTCAAGGTCGTAGTCGGCGACCGCGCGACCGAGCACAAGGACCTCACCCTCGCTCGCCTCGTAAAAGCGCGGTATCATATTGATAAGCGAGCTCTTTCCACTGCCCGTACCGCCAATGATACCGACAATGCTTCCCCTTTCTGCCGAAAAATCAATATTTTCGAGAGAAGGCGCACCTGCACCGTGATATGTAAGGCTTACAGACTTGAATTCAACCGCAGGAGCATCGGAGCAAACCTCCGTCTCTCCACCGTTTTCCATTCCCGCAGGAATGTCAAACACCGCCCGGATCCTGTGACCGCAAGCAACCGCCTTTGTCATCGTAAATATCGTGTTCGCCATCTTGACAAGCTCAACGAGTATCTGCGACATGTAGTTGTACAGAGCAAAAAGATCGCCCTGGGACATATTGCCGACCTGGATCTCGGCAGACGAAATATAAAGAATAAAAATGATACCAATATTGACCGTAACGTAAGTTAACGGATTCATAAGAGCAGATATCTTGCCCGTGAAATTCTGCACGTCCGTGTGCGCATTGTTCGCCTCGGCAAACTCTCTCTTCTCACCCTGTTGCTTGTTGAAGGCACGAACCACTCTCGCACCCGTCAAGGTCTGACGTGTTTTACCGGTCACACTGTCAAGCCTCGACTGAACGCGCTTGTACAGAGGAATTCCCGCAAGAATTATCGTGAAAACTATAACCGCCAAAACCGCAATAACACCCGAAAATACAGGCACGGAAACGGGAGTTATCACCGCCGCCATGACAAGCGATCCGAAAACGATTATCGGCGAGCGTAAAAAGAGTCGCAAGGTAAGATTTACACCGTTTTGCACCTGGTTTATGTCGCTCGTCATTCTCGTTATCATCGATGCGCGACCGAGCTTGTCCGACTCGGTGTAGGAGAGGCGCGACAGATGAGCGAAAAGCTCACGGCGAAGCCCCGCCGACGTGCCTACCGCCGCACGCGCCGCAAAATACTGCGCCACGATCGCACAAAGCAAGCCGATAATTCCAAGCGCCACGAGAATAAGACACCCGTACAAAACGTAGGAGGTGTCGCGGTTCTTTATTCCAATATCCATGATCGACTTGACCACGATAGGCACAAGCAGATCAAAGCAGGCCTCAAGAAGCTTGAAAAGCGGAGCCATGACGCACTCAAGCTTGTATTTTCTCAAAAATCTCCAAATAGGCTTCATTTTCCGTCCCTTTTAGCAATGTATTTCAAAACATAATTTTACATTTTGATTATATCACTCTGCTGCTCTTTTTTCAACCCCAAATCGCAATAATTTCCCATATTTACTTCACCGTGACGAAATCATCACAAAAAAATCAGTAAAAACGGCAAAATATTTCTAACGTTATTCATAATCAGTTTACAATAGAATGATAGAATGTAAAATGTTGAAATTTTTGATTTTTCGGAGGAAAAACACTTGCTAAAGCTAACAAACGTAACGAAGCATTATGTTACGGGAAACAGCACCGTTGAGGCACTTCGCGGAGTCAGTATAGAGTTCCGCAAGAGCGAATTCGTATCTATCCTCGGTCAGTCGGGATGCGGTAAGACTACCCTTCTCAACATTATAGGCGGACTCGACCGCTATACCGACGGAGACCTCGTTATCAACGGTAAATCCACCAAGACCTTCAAGGACTCGGATTGGGATTCCTACAGAAACCACTCGATAGGCTTCGTTTTTCAAAGCTATAACCTCATACCTCACCAGTCAGTGCTCGCTAACGTAGAGCTTGCGTTGACGCTCTCGGGCGTATCAAAATCCGAGCGCCGCAGAAGAGCCAAGGAAGCGCTTGAAAAGGTGGGACTCGGCGACCAGCTTCACAAAAAACCCAATCAGATGTCGGGCGGACAGATGCAGAGAGTCGCGATCGCGCGCGCACTTGTCAACGACCCCGAGATATTGCTTGCAGACGAGCCCACGGGAGCACTTGATACCGCGACGAGCGTTCAGATAATGGATATCCTCAAGGAGATCTCCAAGGAACGACTTATCATCATGGTAACGCATAACCCCGAGCTCGCAGAGACATACTCGACGAGAATAATAAAGCTCCTCGACGGACTCGTGATAGACGATTCAAATCCCTATACGTCCGAGCCCGAGAGCGCCCCCGAGCCCGTGACACTCCCTGCAAAGAAGACGAAAAAAGCTAAAAAGGATAAAACGAAGAAGACCTCAATGTCATTCTTCACCGCGCTTTCTCTCTCGCTCAATAACCTCGCGACCAAAAAAGGACGTACTATAATGACGAGCTTCGCGGGCAGTATCGGTATCATCGGCATCGCGCTTATCCTCGCACTTTCAACGGGTATCAACGCGTTTATCGCGCAGGTACAGGAGGATACCCTCTCGACATATCCCTTGACGATACAGAAAAACACGCAGGATATGTCCGCAATGCTCGAGGCAATGACAAGCGTCTCGGATAGCGAAAACTATCGCGACTCGGGCAAGATCTACGTCGACGACTCGCTCGGAACCATGATGGGCGCTATGACCTCAACTGTTGAGAACAATCTCGAAGCCTTCAAAAAGCACATTGAGGATAATTACGACAGCATCAAAGACTTCGTCAGCGACATTCAGTACACCTACGACTATAACCTCCAGGTATATTCCGCAGACGGTAAAGTCAAGGTCGGAATGGAGACCGTCTTCGAGCACATGGGCGATGCATTCGCAGGAATGAGCGACCTTATCGAAATTGGCGGCGGAATGGGAATGAACGTCTTTTCCGAGATGATCAATAACCAAGGCCTCCTCGACCAGCAGTACGATGTAATCGCAGGCGAGTGGCCGAAGGAGTATAACGAGGTCGTCCTCGTCGTAAACTCAAATAACCAGATAAGCAAAATGACTCTCTATATGCTCGGAGTCCTCGATCCCAACGACATCGATAAGGAAATGGAGGACCTTATGAGCGGTAAATACGAGTCAAAGGAAATGGAGCCCTTTACCTACGAGGATATCCTCAATATGCGCTTCAAGCTCCTCACCACCTCCAAGTTCTTCGAAAAGACAGATAAGACCTACACCGTAGACGGTAGCGACAAGACCTATAACGTCTGGACAGACGTCCGCGAGGGATTTGACTTCGATCAGGAGAAGTTCGTAACCGAAAACGGTGTTGAAATAAGGATCGCAGGTATAGTCCGTCCCAAAGAAGGCGCGACCGCGACCTCGATCTCGGGAGCAGTCGGATATACAAAGCTGCTCACAGACTATATCCTTGATCAGAACGCAGCAAGCGAGGTCATCAATCAGCAAAAGGAAACTCCTAAGATAAACGTACTCACAGGTCTTTCCTTTGACAGAACAGTATATACTCGCGAAAACATCCAGGATCTCATCAATAAGATCGACGCGGCAACAATGGATATGTTCTACAGCTACATGACCTCCATGATCAAAAACGAATACAACGACGAAACAAATTCGCTTTTGAACGTAACGAGAGCAAACATAAACACAATGTTCATGCTTCTCCCCGAGGAACAGCAAGCTGATATTCTCGGCAAGATAATCAATTCAGCATACGACAACGATCCCGCCGCAACAGACAGAGTATTTACAACAATGTCCTCTATGACGGGTGGAATTGAGGTCAAGAAGGAAACGATCTCTATCCTTCTCCCCATCCTCAATAATATGGAAAGCATGCCCGTTCTGATCTCGCTCGGTGTTCCCGGACTTGTGTCTCTCGCGGATGCTGAGACAGTAAACACTGTCGTCAAGGAGATCAACGATAATCATCCCGAGTTTGCCGCATCGCCATTCGGAGCCGTAACCGCTCAAAGCCTGTCGATGTATATCGGAAGACTCCCCGCAGATGAGCAGACCAACGTTTACCAAAAGCTCGTTGACTCTGTCAATGAGGCAAATGACACTATGGTATCCATTCTCTGCGGTATTATCTCAAGCCAGGCACAAACCGAAATAACAAAGGAGAATATTGCAACAACACTTCCCACGCTTGAGGGACAGGCAGCCATGATGGCTCCCGCGCTCGCGATGGGAGGAATGCCGGGATTCATTGACTATGCAGATGCAGAGACAATGGATGGCATATATGCCGAAATGAACGATCTTGTAATGAACCTCGAGGTCAATGAAAAGATCTTCTCTCTTCTCCTCTATGCTATGCCCGACGATCTGTTTGCAACGATGGAGGAGACCCTCTACAGCATGGCTCCCCAGATCGACGAGACCTACGACAGCATTCTCAAGACCCTTGACGATGCAGAGAAAGCATGTCCCGCATCGATAAACTTCTTCGCAAAGGACTTCGAGTCCAAGGATGCTGTCGAAACCTTTATCAACGACTATAATAAGGCAGTTGAGGAAGACGGCAGAAAAGAGGACGTGCTCCAGTACACCGACCTCGTCGGCGCACTTATGTCGAGCGTAACGATAATCGTAAACGCGATCTCCTACGTCCTTATCGCATTCGTATCCATCTCGCTCGTTGTCTCCTCGATAATGATAGGAATCATCACGAACATCTCTGTTCTCGAGAGAACAAAGGAAATAGGAATTCTCCGTGCAATAGGCGCATCCAAGAAGGATGTCTCACGCGTATTCAACGCAGAAACGCTTATCATCGGACTCTGCGCGGGAGCTATCGGAATACTCTCAACAGTGCTCCTCTGCTTCCCGATCACCTGGATCGTCCAGTACTTCACAGGACTTGACAATATCCGCGCAATACTTCCTTGGGAAGGTGCAGTAATACTTGTAGTCATCAGTATGATACTCACACTTATCGCAGGTATAATTCCCTCTCGCTCCGCAGCGAAGAAGGACCCCGTGATCGCACTGCGTACAGAGTAATTCACACAAACAACTGAACAACGCAAAAAAACAACGGCGGCAAGCATCAGCTTGCCGCCGTCTTTCGTTTTATTTCACTTATCAATCGGGATGGATCATACATTTTCAAGCCCCCGTGCAATCCTTTCAGCTATGTCGCCCGACACAGTTTTATAATCGATATACATCGGATGAAAGTATGAATAATTTACTTCGATCTCATCCTGCGGAACCTCGGTCGGCTCCTCGGTAGGATAGTCAGTGTAGGGCTCTTCCGTAGGCAATTCGCAATCCGGAACCACGGTATATTCATCATAGAACACCTCGGTCTCCAACTCGGTTTCGGGAATAGTAGGCTCTTCGAATCGATATTTAGAAACCGTATATTCGTCAAGTATCCAATTTTTCGTATCAAACCATACGTGCAAGACCTTTCCGTCGGGCATCGGCCACTCATAAATAACCACACCGGAGCCTATATCCTCACCCTTCGAACCCATAATCCGCACAACGTCGGCATATCTCATTCCGACGAAATCAATACTGTACGGATCTATACACACGTCGGTAACGTAAAGCCCGACCTGTTCGTTGTTAGAAAAGTAAACAGTCGCGCGCGCCCCGTCGCTTGTTTCGAAAACAAGGGATATCATCCCCGAGGTGTAAGATGCCTTGGGAATTCCAACCGCCCAAACAATGTCAAAAATATCGGTATCAGACGACGGCACGATCTGTGCAAGATCGTTAACATCGACACTTTTTTTGTCGGTCGAGCGAATTTCCTTGATATTCATTTTTTCATCAATCGTCGCGATATTCCATTTTCCGTCATGCTCGAAAAAGGCATAAAAGAGATAGAAAAACGCATCGGGATCGAGCTTGCGTATATCAGCCAGGGTCTTCAGCTCAATACTTGATTCAACGTTCCAACCGCTATCCGTATCGGTAGGATCACCGCTCTCGATCTGAATGTCTCTGATATCACAGGATATGCACGAAAAAATTATTCCAAGCAACAGCAAAATTGATAGTAAACGAATAAGCTTCATAAATAAACCTCCTCTTACAACGTCTTCGCGAGGATAAGATCTGTCCCTCTATACACAAATACAGATTTTTTTAAGAAAAGTAACGCATTTCAGAAAAAAATTTTAATTTTCAAAAAACCGCATAAAAAGCCCTTGCCGACCTCTGTGCGCAATTATCTCAACAATGATATGCTTTACTCGGCAACCAAAGATAAGCGTCGTTGTCGGGCAATTCGGGAAAAAATTCCTACACGTATATTCTACCATATCAGCCTTCACCTGTCAATGGAAATATTGAAACATGCAGACACGGGCGGCAGTCTCACCCTGCCGCCCGTGTCCCAAATATGTTTATTCCTCCTCCATAGGCTCAAAATCATCCTTGTCCGCCGCGCACATCGGACAGACCCAAAGGCTCGGCAGATCCTGAAAATCTGTACCCGCTTCAATGCCGTTTTCACTGTCGCCGTACTTTTCATCATATACGTAACCGCAAAGCTCGCAAATGTATTTCATAACGCTCCCCTCCTTCTTTTTTACCCATAATATGCACCCAGAGTATAAATATTCACTCAAAAGAAAAACAGAATAAAAAAACAAGCTACGTCATACTATAAATCTGAAGATACACAAATAAATTGCAATTTAACGAATAGCCTTCTCCAGCGGAGAACAACTCGGGCGAGCCCTCGTAGCACCTTTTGCAAGCAAAACGCGCTTTACGGGGGACCACGAAGTGGTGGATGAGGAGGTCGCCATTAGGATGCGCGCCACGGGTGTATCGTGGATGTTGTCTTGTGGCACAAGGATTCCTTTGCGACGAAACAAGGTAATCAAAGGACGTGAAACCCTTGAAAAA
>JBGUSX010000029.1:0-14290 GCA_045132775.1 Eubacteriales bacterium | reverse complement strand
TTCATCGAGAATGCCTTGTGCTTTCTTGCTTTTTCCGTTTTTGCACTCTGGCGTACCCCCGTACGCCGACGAATGCAAAAACGAAAAATCTACCTACCTTTTTCGACCTCTGCCAGCGTGTCGAGACTTTCTCGACACGCTGAGCGGGAGTGTTATCTCCCGCTATTTTTATTCCATATTTCAAATCGAACAAGAAGATAAAAAACCGTTGTTGTCAATAAATTCGAGAAAAACACAACGCAGGCAATAATTCCCCCTTCTCTTGCGTTTAAATATCTGTGCCCGAAAACAAACAGGCATATTTGTGATATAATAATTCCAATAATTAAGCAAAAAACAACTATAATTTTTAAAAACTCTTTTAAATCCATCATTTTACCCCTCAACAACATATTAACAAGTTAATAATATCACATTTTGAGATATAAGTCAATATCTCACGTTGAGATAATATATAATTAAAATATATTCCAATGGGAGGTAAAAGAATGAGAATAAGAGATCTTCGTGAAGACCGTGATCTGACACAAAAGCAAATTGCAGAGTTTCTTCACATAAAGCAAAACACCTATTCTCAATATGAAAACGGGCACCGCCAGATTCCTGTTGATATTCTCATTAGTCTTGCACAGTTTTACAACACAAGTGTAGATTACCTACTTGGTCGAACCAACGAAAAAAGACCTTATAAATAAAGTCAAAACCGCCTACGTTCAAAACGTAAGCGGTTTTTGCAATATTGATCAACTTCACCTATCCAAAAGTGAAATGTTTGGCTTCACCAAACGTGAAATAATGTGCTCTGCACATTGTGAAATATTGCCACCGTAGGTGGCAATGTGAAATGAAATAAATCCCATCTCACGCGCCGCAGCGCATTTCACACGCGAAGCGTATTTCACGCACGTAGTGCATTTCACAAATCCCGCAAGGGATTTATTTCGTTGGCGTTGCGGTTGCACGCAACGCCACCCGCCGAGCCGTGTATTTGAGGAAATGGAACCCTTATACCCAGGGCGGTGCTCCCCCCTCTTGCTTTACTGCTCCCAGCTTCCCAAAACCCGCGGGGACAAGTCGAACCTGACGGGTAAGGGGAGGTCTGCAAACCACAAGGGGTTCAAGCTCCTTTAATCTAATTGTAGGTCTCAATCGTTCAAATATCACGCACTAAGCAGGATAAAATCACGTTTTTTCAGAGGTACGACCGATTACGCGTCGTAGTCAACCTCGCTGTCGAAGAGCTCGTCGAAGTAGTTTGCAACCTTCTCAAACTCATCCTCGTCGTCGAGAGTGATGAAGAGATCCTCGCCGTTCTCGTCCTGCTCCTTCTTGAGAAGCACGTACTCGATAATACCCTCGTTCTCTTCTGCCTCACCTGCGGGAACCATTGCGTAGTAGGTGATATCGTCAAGTACTGCCTCTCCGATAACCTCAAACTCAAGCTCCTGACCGTTCTCGTCTGTAAGTGTGATATAGAGAGCCTCGCCCTCTGTTACCTCAAGCTCATTGTCTATGTTCTTGTTCTCTGCCATTTTTTTCTCCTTTTCTGCGGCTATGCCACCTTTTTATTTTCTGTTATTATTCTACCACAAAAGCTACTCCGTGTCAAGTCTCGGAGAGTATATAATTGCTTACAAGCATTCCCTTGTCTGTAAATCTGCAAGTGCCTTTGTCGATGCGTACGTATTCGGGCGCAAAACGCTCAAAGGTTCTGCCGTATCGCTCGTAAAAATCGACTCCGAAGATCAAATTGAACTTTTCAATGTCAATTCCATCTGCAAGCCGCATACCGAGCATTACGTACTCGTCCATAGCCTCCTCGCCGGCTATCGTATCGGAGGATTCGATGATATTTTCGCCTCGCAGATATGCATCGATATCCCTTGAATGAGCAAATCTGACACCGCCATAAAACGAGTGTGCAGCAGGACCGAAGCCGAGGTAATCCTCGCGTCTCCAATACTTTAGATTATGCCTTGATTCCCTCGATTTATGCGCAAAATTGCTTATCTCGTACTTCTCGTATCCGTACGCGCGGAGGATATCTCCCATTAAAAGATACATATCGCTGACGGTCTCCTCATCGGGCAGGATCAGCTTATCGCGTCTGTTCCAGAAGGGTGTTCCCTCCTCGACGGTAAGGCTATAGGACGAAATATGCTCGGGGCCTGCAACGGCAAGCGTTTCTATCGACCGCGAGAAGCTTTCCTTGGTCTGCTCGGGTATTCCGTACATTAAGTCGACCGAGATATTATCAAATCCAACCTCTCTAGCGCCAAGATAGGTATCAAGAAAGTCGCTGAAGGTATGAATTCGACCAAGTGCTCGCAGCTCATTATCGTGAACGCTCTGCATACCGATGCTGAGTCGGTTGATTCCGACCGAGCGCATATTTTTGAGTTTTTCTTTGTCGGCTGTCTTGGGATTCGTCTCCGCGGTGATCTCCGCGTCGTTTTCTATTCCGAAATTGCGCTCTATCGCCCCCATGATCCTCTCAAGCTGCGAGGGGGACAAAAGCGTAGGCGTACCGCCTCCGAAATAGACGGTATCGGCTATCGGGCGGGTTGCTCCGATCTCTGCCGCGACTCTATCAATTTCCTCGCAAAGCCTTTTTACATAAAGGGCTTTTGTCTCGTCATCCGCGCGTGTTCGCGAGCAAAAATCACAATAATAGCACTTTGAGAGGCAAAACGGAACGTGGATGTAAATTCCAACCTTTTTAGTCATCGTCACCAAGCTTGAGCACCGCCATAAATGCCTCGGGAGATACCTGAACGCTGCCGAGCTGACGCATCTTCTTCTTACCCTCTTTCTGCTTTTCAAGCAGCTTCTTTTTACGGGTAATGTCACCGCCGTAGCACTTTGCAAGCACGTCCTTACGCATAGCCTTGACCGTCTCACGCGCAATAACTCTCGAGCCTATCGCCGCCTGGATCGGTATCTCGAAGAGCTGTCTCGGGATGTTTTCCTTGAGTCTTTCCGCGATCCTTCTCGCTCTCGCATAAGCCTTTTCCTCGTGGACTATAAATGAAAGCGCATCGACCTGCTCGCCGTTGAGCAAAAAGTCGAGCTTGACGAGCTTTGACGGCTCATAGCCCTTGAGCTCATAGTCGAGAGACGCGTAGCCGCGCGAACGGCTCTTGAGCGCGTCGAAAAAGTCGTATATTATCTCGTTGAGAGGAAGATCGTAATGAAGCTCAACTCTTGTGCTGTCAAGATATTTCATATCATGGAAGGTTCCGCGGCGATCCTGACAAAGATCCATAAGTCCACCGACAAATTCGGTAGGGGTAATTATGCTTGCCTTGACAACCGGCTCACGTGCGACCTCTATCTCGTCGGTCGTCGGGTAATTTGAGGGGTTATCGATCCTTATCATCTCGCCCGAGCGCAAGGTCACCTCATAGATAACTCCCGGCGCGGTGGTGATAAGGTCAAGATTGAACTCGCGTTCAAGTCTCTCCTCGATTATCTCCATGTGCAAAAGTCCCAAAAATCCGCAACGGAATCCGAATCCGAGCGCAATAGACGTCTCGGGCTCGAAAACGAGTGCCGCATCGTTAAGCTGTAGCTTTTCAAGCGCATCGCGGAGATCTCCGTACTTTGCACCGTCCGCGGGATAAATACCCGCAAAAACCATAGGCTGAACCGCCTTGAATCCGGGGAGTGCCTTGTCTGCGGGGTAGTTTGCCAAGGTCACGGTATCGCCGACTCTTGTATCTCCAACACTCTTGATCGACGCGGTGATATATCCGACCTCACCTGCGCGCAGGCAGTCGCACTTACAGAGTCCGAACGCCTCCATAGTACCGACCTCGACAACGTCAAATTCCTTGCCCGTGCTCATAAGTCTTATCTTGTCGCCGGCGCGGAGCTGTCCGTCCATAACGCGAACGTTTACGACGACTCCAAGGTAGCTATCGTAGTAAGAGTCAAAAATCAGAGCCTTAAGGGGTGCATCCTCGTCGCCCGTGGGCGCGGGAATATCGCGCACTATCGCCTCAAGCACCTGCTCGATATTAAGTCCCGTCTTAGCCGAGACCGCAGGACATCCCTCCGCGGGAATTCCTATCTGATCCTCGACCTCTTGTCTTACTCTGTCGGGGTCTGCGCTCGGGAGGTCGATCTTATTGATAACGGGGATGATCTCAAGGTTTGCATCTACCGCAAGATATGCGTTAGCAAGCGTCTGCGCCTCGATTCCCTGCGTTGCGTCAACGACGAGCAGTGCACCGTCGCACGCGTTGAGCGAGCGCGAGACCTCGTAGTTAAAGTCAACGTGACCGGGGGTGTCGATGAGGTTGAAGACGTATGTCTCACCGTCCGGCGCGGTATAGTCGAGCTTTACCGCTCTTGCCTTGATGGTTATTCCCCTCTCCTTTTCAAGATCCATATTGTCAAGGATCTGCTCCTCCATCTCGCGCTTTGAGACCGCCTGCGTGGACTCAAGTATTCTGTCCGCAAGCGTCGATTTGCCGTGGTCGATGTGCGCGATTATCGAGAAGTTTCTTATTTTCTTCATTCTGTCGTTCTGTGACATCTATTTTTCCTTTCGACAGAGACTCTCTCCGTCTGTTTTTTCTCTTCTTATTATTTTACCATATTTCAAGCCTGAGCGCAAGTATCTTTTTTAATTTTTACCACGTAGGAAGTGTAAAAATACGACAGTTTTTTCTCACGTTTACTCTCATTCGACATAATATGATAGTGAGAAAGCCAATTCTCAAATCTATATACCTATTCCATGGAGGATATTTTTATGAATAACTGCCTTTGCTCTCTTCTTGACAACAACTGGATCTGGCTCCTTATCATAGCGCTTCTCATCATCTGTTGCTGCTGCCATTGAGGAAACAGACTGCTCAGACAGGGTAGGAACTAACGATAATGGGGGTGTTTCCACTTGGAAACACCCCCATTATTATGCTTATTCAAGCTTCAGAAAATCGCTGTTAAGGAATGCGTGTGCTGTCAGCATTGAGTCGGTGGGTATCACTCTCTTCGCGCCACACTTTGCGCAGGACACCTCTACTCCCTCGCCCGTGATCTCGACCTCGTATTCCGAGTCTTCTCTGTCAAGCTCTCCGTCAGCCAGCGGCTCTCTGCCCTCGGGAAAGCATTTGCAGTATATCTTTCCCTCCGCGTCAAGCTCGCCCACGATGTATGACACCACGTCAAGCACCTGGCTGTCGGGCATATCCTCCTCATCTCCGTGAAGGCTCTTGAAATCCGAAATTCCGTTTTCCTCAAGCATATCGAGGAGCTCAAGCTCGGTGCGCGCAAGCTCCGCTTTTACGTTATTTTCCTCGCCCACAAATCCGATGTTTATATCGGAATACGGACACGGAAGAAGGAAAATATCCTTTGAGAAAAACATTTTCGAGCTCACGTTATAGCTATGCGGCTTGCGGCAGAATATGCAAGGCACCGTCAAGCGCATCTGATCTTCATTCCTGCGGTAGACGATCTGCATATCGCTCTCTTTACAAGTACATTTCAGCTTTATCATATCCGCAGAAAGCGAAAAAAGACCTACCGCGCTAATTACTCCCCCGCCGCATTCGGGGCAACGGTATGCAACTGTTGTCTGCTTTGGATCAATAACCATCTTAGTCTCCATTCTGCCGCACGGGCGGCAAATCGGTCACATTTATCTTTACGGAATGACCGACTGCGGCAGATCTCTGCCGTCACGTTATTATCAATACATTGTATGCTTTTTATTCAGCAAATGATATTACAGGTAAATATTGCTATGGCTGCCGCAAACGCGGCAGCCATAGCTTTTTAATAGTTACTGAACGTTGAATCTTACGAGGGTGATATCCTCTATAGCATCCATGTTATAGGTGATGAGCTTCTTTGCAAGCTCTGCCTTATACCAGTCGTCGATCTCCTTTTGAGTAGCGCCTGCGAATGCGTCAACGTACCAAGCGGGCTCGTCGTGGCTCTCAAAGTAAGCGGCTGCGTAGTAGGTAGTTACCTTATTATCACTTCCTGTGATCGTTATCTTGATGAGCTCGTCGGTATAATCCTTATCCTTACGTGCATCGTCATCGATCCACTTATTGATCGCGCCGTAATCGTCTGCAAAGTACTTTTCCTTTGCCTGATCCGCCTGTGCGAAGCTGAATACGGGATCTACCTCGCCTTCCTCGTGATGATCGTGATCGTGACCCTCGAAGAGCTTATCGTACTGCTTCTGTGCAAGCTCCTCGAACGTGTCTCTGTCCTTCTTATCACTGCCAAGGAATGCCTTGAGGAATGCCTCTGCAGCCTCCTTGTTATCGGAGATCATGTATGCGATGTTATGTGTCTTTGTTCTGTCAAGGTCGGGAAGCTCTGTGATCATGTATACTGTGATCTTGAAGTTCTCGTAAATGATCTTGCCGTCCTTATCTGTCTCCTTCTCGGAGTCAGATGTGGACTTTTCGGTTGCATTTTCGGTTGTCTTGTTCGTTGTGGGCTTCTTCTCGGTAACCTTCTCTGTGGAGGTCTCTTCAATTACCTTTACGTCGTTAGTCTCGGGAACGTTTGTCTCGTCGAAGATCCACTCACCGAGCTCGTCGATAGTCTCGTAGTAGATAGTCTCCTTATACTGCTCAACGGGATCTGCAGTTTCCTTTTCGGACTTGGTCTCAGCCTCTGTATTTGTTTCCTTTTCGGTCTTTGTTGCGGTAGAGGATGTAGTCTCCTTCTCTACCTTAAGGCTATCCTTATACTCCTGTACGAGTGCTGCGAAATCAGCAGGTGTCTTTGCCTCTGCGATCTTTGCCGCTGCCTCTTTTGCTTCCTTTACAGCGTCGTCATAAGCCTTCTGTGTCTTAAGCGTCTTCTCGGATACGCTGATGCTGTAGGAGAGGTACTCTGCGGAGAAGAACTGACCCTTATTGTCGAAGGGATAATTCGTGATAGTGGTCTTGCCCTCTTCTGCCTCGAGGCGAGCCTCTGTATCTGCCTGGAACTTCTCGCCGTAGTTGGATGCGAGGTAGATGAGCTCGTAGCACTTACGAACGTCCTTCTCGGTTACGCCCTTACCGTACTGATCTGCGAATGTCATCTTGTAGGACTTGAGAGAATCCTTGAGCTCCTTAACGGTCTCATCGATCTCCTTCTTGTCCTCTTCACTGAGTGTGATGTTAGCCTTCTTCGCCGCGTTAGCGTAAGTGAGGTACATCTCAACATTCTCGATTACGGTATCCATGAAGTAATCATACCAGGTCTTGCCTGCAAGAGAGCTGTCGCCCATATAGTTTGCATCGGAAGCGGTGAGCTTCTGATCCTTGAAATCCTTACTCATATCAAGCTTGATAAGACCGTACATGATGTAAACGTAGTAGTTGTTGTACCAGCTTGTAACGTGATCGTTTACAAAGAAGGTCATCATTGCAGCGTCGACCTTGATGTCACCCTGTGACATTGTATTCGTTGCACGGATAAACACGCCTGTCTCGCTGAGCACGTTAAGTACGAGAACTGCCGCGATGAGAAGCGCGAAAACGATACACGTTACCGCAACTACCCTGTCAATTCTCTTTTTGTTCTGCTTTGCCTTTTTCTCGGCAAGAAGCTTCTCTTCGTTAGCCAACTGTCTTTCGAGTCTCTGCTGGCTGTTTCTGTTGCCTTTTCCCATTATAGTGTTCCACCTTTTTAAATATTTATCTTTGTCGATCCCGGGAGGGATCTGCGCTGAAATACTCTTTATTATAGTATTTTCGTGCGCATCATTGTTGAATATATTGTGAACAAGTCGAAAATTTTTATAAAATTCTTCCCTTTTCGACTCAAACGTTCATTATCATGGGTATTATCATCGGTTTTCTCTTGGTCTTACCGTAGATGAATTTGGCAAGATCGTCCTTGACTCTTCCCTTTATCTGATACCAATCGGATCTGTTTTTAGAGTGCAGGCAGGAATTTATCGACGAGAGGACTATCTCGCGCATCTCGTCCATAAGGTCCTCGGACTCTCTGACGTAAACGAATCCTCTCGAGACGATATCGGGACCCGAGATAACGTATCCTCCGTCCTGGCTCACCGTTGCGACCACGACGATAAGTCCGTCCTGCGAGAGAAGCAATCTGTCGCGCAGAACTATATTTCCGACGTCGCCGACACCGTAGCCGTCAACGAGTACGCGTCCCGAATTGACAGTGCCGCTTATCCTCGCTCCCTTTTTGTCTATCTCGAGCACGTTTCCTATATCCGAAATAAAGATATTCGCACTGTCCATACCCATCTGTAGCGCGAGATCGCGGTTTGCCGCCATGTGCTTGTACTCACCGTGGACGGGCATATAGTATTTCGGCTTGATAAGTGCCTGAAGCAGCTTTATCTCCTCCTGGCACGCGTGTCCCGAAACGTGAACCTCGACAGACGCGTCGTGTATCACCTCAACTCCTATCTTGCACATCTCGTTGATTATTCTCGAGACCAGCTTTTCATTTCCGGGTATCGCGCTTGACGAAATGACCACCACGTCGTTCATATCAAGTCTTACGTCTCTGTGGTCACCGAAAGCCATTCGGTAGAGCGCGCTCATCGGCTCTCCCTGGCTTCCCGTGGTCACGATGGTCAGCTGCTCGGGGTTGTATTTTCTTATCTCGGAAATGTCGATAAGCACTCCCGCGGGAACGTGCATATATCCGAGCTCGACCGCGGCGCTCACGATATTGAGCATACTGCGTCCCGTGACTGCCACCTTTCTCTTGTGTCTCACCGCCGCATCGATTATCTGCTGAACGCGGTGAACGTTTGACGAGAAGGTCGCGATGACTATCCTCTGCTTCTCGTGGGTGTTGAAGATGTATTCGAGCGACGCGCCGACCTTTCGCTCTGACGGGGTGTAGCCCGATCTTTCGGCATTGGTCGATTCGCACATCAGAAGCAGAACTCCCTCTCTTCCTATCTCGCCTAAGCGCGTGATATCCATTATCTCGCTGTCGATGGGTGTGAGGTCGAGCTTGAAGTCTCCGGAATGCACGATGGTTCCGAGCGGTGTTCTTATCGCGAGCGCGCAGGCATCGGCTATCGAGTGATTGACGTGGATAAATTCCACCGTCATACCTCCGAGCCTTATCGTATCTCCCGCCTTCACTTCAACAAGCTTTGGAACTACGTCGAGCGTAAATTCCTTGAGCTTATTTCTGACTATTCCAACAGTCAGCTTCGTGCCGTAGATTGGGGTGTTAATATTGCGGAGAACGTACGGTATCGCGCCGATATGATCCTCGTGACCGTGAGTGAGCACTATTCCGCGCAGCTTTGATGCATTCGCCTCGAGGTAAGTAACGTCGGGGATGACAAGGTCAACTCCGGGCATCTCCTCGTCGGGAAACGCAAGACCGCAGTCTATGACGATGATATCGTCGTCGCACTCTATCGCGGTCATGTTCTTGCCTATCTCATTGAGTCCGCCCAAGGGGATGATGCGGATGCGCGAGCTTTCGTTCCTTCTGACCGTCATAGCCTCAGACGGCTTGCTTGCCGCGGGCTTGCTCTTTCTCCGGGTCGTTTTCGGTTTTGAGCTTACCTGCGGCTTTACGGGTGCCGGGATTTTTTCCTTTGCGACAGCTTTCTCCGTAGCGGATACCGACTTCTTCGGGGAGGCTTTTCTTACACTCTCTCGCTTCGGCTCTGCCGAGCTCTTTTTCTCTTCCTTTACGGTATTTTTTATGACGTTCGCAGTCTCGGCGCTCTTTTTTGCCTTTGCCTGCGACTTACCTCTGTTGTTCTTTTTCTTCAGTGCGGGGAGCGATGCCTTGTCGTTTTGCTCCTTCGCCTTTGCGTTTTCCTGCACCTTGCCGTGAGTAGCCTCGGTGCGTTCATTCAGTTTTTTTTGATTTTTAGCCATTCCTGTCCTCTCTTTCTTATTTTCTGACCAAAGCCCCGCGTTTTTCGCCCTTTTGGGCGCAACGCAGGAAAGCCCCTCGACTTTTTCCGCCTTCGTTCCGCAGAAAAAGATCAAGACGCGTTCATTTTTCCTATTTTCCTGTCGAATATTATAAACGGGGCAGCATTCCCCGTTACCACATCAAGCTGTCCTTCCTATTATACACTCAAAATACCGATTTGTCAATAGGTATAATTCAGAGTGCCACCATACAAATAAGAGCCGCGATCCCTCCGCCGAAAAGCGTTCCGATCATAAAGCAGATCAGAGGCAAGAGCAGGATGCGCGCATCCCTTCTTCTCTTCTCCTTACGCTTCTCCGAGCAGCCGTCAATTATTCTGTTTGCCTCAAGGACCATATCAGGCTTGCTTCTCTCCACTCCGCCCCTGACGACGAAATACGCCTCCTCGAAGATATCACTGTCCGCCGTCTTGACAACTATCATCCTTTTCTGTGCACCCTTAAGCATATCAATCTCCATTCCTCCGCACGCGGCGGCACAAATAGTCAACTATCCTTTTCGTAGATTTTTACCTTGTTTTCCCTTTTTAATACACTGCATACGCACCGTCTGTCTCTGACCTTTTCCCATATTTCGAGCAGTACCGACATCATTCGACAAGCAATGACATAATACACCCTATTATTTGTAAACAATACATAAATTTCCATTTTTGTATTGACTTTTCCAAATTATTATGATAGAATAAGGTTGTTAAAGATCGAAAAAAAGCAAAGAATAATATACAGTGTAAAACAAAGGAGAAATCAAATGAAATCGACAGGCGTAGTAAGAAAAGTAGACGAGCTCGGAAGAATAGTCCTTCCTATCAGCATCAGACAGACGATGGATATCAACGAAAAGGATTCGCTTGAGATATTTACCGACGAAAACAGAATAATACTCCAGAAGTATCAGCCCTCCTGCATCTTCTGCAATAACGCAGACGACGTTGTATTCTTCAGCGGCAAAAGAGTTTGCGAGAGCTGCCTTAAAAAGATAAAAGAAACCTTTTAATCTACTCGCCTCGGCTTTCACCGAGGCGATATTTTTTCTAAACCACTTGATATATTTTCAAAGATATGATATAATTATCGGTGAACTATTTATAAAATACGAAAGGAACCGTATTATGAACGCAACCAAAACTATCGATCTTATCAAAGAAGGCACTCTCGACGAAAAGCTTACCCTGCTCTACGGCAAGGATAATCTTAACAGTGCAAAAGAAAGATACATAAACGCCATAAACGAATTCATCACGACTTTTGGGGATGATCGCGAGGTCAGCCTCTACACTGTTGCCGGAAGAAGCGAGCTTTCGGGTAACCATACCGACCACAACCGCGGATGCGTTGTTGCGGCTTCTATCAGCCTTGACGTCATCGCGGTAGCATCTGCTACGAGTGACGGGATCGTTCACGTAAAGAGCGAGGGCTTTGGAGAGGACACCGTTGTTCTTTCCGAATACACCGCTCCCGTGGAGGAAAAATTCGGCACGAGTGAGTCCATCATCGCAGGCATGTGCGCGGGATTTAAAATGAACGGTCACAAAACAGGCGGATTTGTCGCTTACACCACCTCAAGCGTTCTCAAGGGCTCGGGACTTTCCTCCTCTGCCGCGTTCGAGGACATGATCGGTACTATCGAGAGTCACCTCTACAACAACGGCGAGGTATCAAACGTCGAGATCGCAAAGCTTGCGCAGTATGCGGAAAACAAATTCTTCGGTAAGCCCTGCGGACTTATGGACCAGGTCGCTTGCGCATACGGCGGCGCGGTGGCAATAGATTTTGAGGATACAAAGAACCCCGTCATCACTCCTATCGATTTTGACTTTACAGGCGCAGGCTACAACCTCTGTATCGTAAGCACGGGCGGAAATCACGCAGATCTCACCGACGATTATGCATCCGTCCCCGCAGAGATGAAGGCTGTCGCGGCTTATCTCGGAAAGGAAGTGCTCCGCGAGACAGACGAGGACGCAGTTATCGCGGCTATCCCCGCGCTTCGCGAAAAGCTCGGTGACAGAGCTATTCTGAGAGCTCTTCACTTCTTTAACGAGAACAAGAGAGTTGAGGCACAGAAGAACGCGCTTATCAGAGGCGACATCGAGACCTTCTTCGAGAACGTAAAGGCTTCGGGACGCTCATCCTTCTGCTATCTCCAGAACGTATATACCACAAAGAACGTAGGCGAGCAGGGGCTTTCCCTTGCCCTCTGCCTTGCGGAAAAGGTACTCTCGGGCAAGAGCGCGGCTTGGCGCGTGCACGGAGGCGGCTTTGCGGGAACTATCCAGGCATTTGTCAAGACCGAGGACGTGGCGGCTCTTAAATCTGTTATGGACGCTTGCTTTGGCAAGGGCGCTTGCATGGTGCTCAATATCCGTCCCGTAGGCGCGGCGAGAGTATTCTGACAATGAAGAAAAACGACAAAAAAGAGCTTGCTCCAAAAAAGACTCTTCGCGATATATCCCCCGAGTCGAAAAAGCGCGCAGTCACGCTTCTGTTCAATACCGCAATTCTCACGTTCATTTATTTTGGCTCGATGGGGATAAATCAGCCCATTCTCGCCCTTATCGTAAACGTGGGATATTGGGTGGTATTGGCGGTGCTTGCGGTCATTTACGTGATATACAACCGCGGTTTTACGCAGAAGAATCTCACTCCCGAGATGCTTCCCGATTCCTGGGACGCGGAGAAAAAGGCGAAGTACATCTCTGATGCCGAGAGGCGCGACAGCCGCTCAAGGTGGATGCTAACGGTCATAATTCCGATCATGATACCGATAATGCTCGATGCAATCAGCCTTTTCACCTGGCCGATAATCAAAAATCTTTTGGGTCTTAGCTGACAGAGGAAAAATATGCCAAACTGTAAAATATGCCTTCTCTACTCGGGCTCGCGCGGAAATTGCGCGTTCATCGAGGCGGGGGGCGCAAAAATACTGATTGATGCAGGCAAGAGCGCGAAAGCGCTCTGCTCTGCATTATGCTCGATCGGGGTCGATATCGACTCGATCGACGCTATATTCGTAACGCACGAGCACCGCGACCACGTATCCGCCCTGCAGACACTGTCGCACAAACACAATATTCCGATACACATTCTGCTTTCAAGCGCAGAGATATTCTACGGTCTAAAGGACGAAAAGCTCTGCAACTGTCTCAATCTCAAATTCGGTGACGGCTTTGAGGTCGACGTAAAGGATCTGCACGTAAAAGCCTTCCCCACCCCGCACGACAGCCGCGCGGCAGTGGGCTACCGACTCACCTTTTTTGAGAACGGCGAGGAATATTCGATAGGATACGCGACGGACACGGGCTACGTGACCGATGCTATGCGTGAGAATCTCACGGGTTGCTTTGCGGCGGTAATCGAGTCAAATCACGACCTTGATATGCTACGAGAGGGTCCCTATCCTCCCGAATTAAAGCAGAGGATAAGCTCCAAAAAGGGACACCTGTCCAACCCCGATTGCGCCGCGTTCGCGGCATCGCTCTGTGCAGACGGCACAAGGCACTTAATGCTCGCGCATCTGAGCGAGGAAAACAATCTGCCCGATATCGCGTATAACGAAACACTGTCTGCGATCGCGGACGAGTCTGTCAGCTTAAAGGTCGCATCGCAGGACGAGGTCGTCTGGCTGATAGGTGGAGGCGAGGACTGATATGGCAACGATAAAGATCATAACCGTAGGCACGCTCAAGGAGGATTATCTTCGAGGTGCGGTAGCCGAATATGAGAAAAGAATTTCGGGATTTTGCCGTGTGGAGTCGGTCAACATAAAGGAAGCAAAGCTCCCCCAGGATCCGTCGGACGGAGATATCCGCCGTGCACTCTCCGAGGAGGCAAAAGCGATACTTGCCAATATGCCCGACCGCGCGTACAAGATCGCAATGTGTGTTGAGGGCAAGCAATTCTCCTCCGAGGAGCTTGCGCAAAAGATCGACGGCGCGTTTTCGACTTCAAATGAGATATGCTTTGTCATAGGCTCGTCGCACGGACTCGACGACAGTGTAAAGAATGCCGCCGACCTGCGCCTCTCGGTCTCAAAGCTCACTTTTCCCCACCAGCTTATGCGCGTGGTTCTGCTCGAGAGTATATACAGATGCCTCAATATTATCAAAGGTACAAAATACCATAAATAACATCAAAACGGCTCGTGTGAGCCGTTTTTTGTTTGGAATTTTAAATTTTGATTTGGCGGTGTGTTAAGCCTTCCCCAGCGGGGAAGGGGGACGGCGTTAGCGGTGGATGAGGAGGTCGCTTTTTCAAGGGTTTCACGTCCTCTGATTACCTTGTTTCGTTGCAAAAGAATCCTTGTGCCACAATACAAAATCCACAATATTCCCGTGTAGCACACCCCGATGGCGACCTCCTCATCCACCACTTCG
>JBGUSX010000028.1:0-4302 GCA_045132775.1 Eubacteriales bacterium | reverse complement strand
TTCATCGAGAATGCCTTGTGCTTTCTTGCTTTTTCCGTTTTTGCACTCTGGCGTACCCCCGTACGCCGACGAATGCAAAAACGAAAAATCTACCTACCTTTTTCGACCTCTGCCAGCGTGTCGAGACTTTCTCGACACGCTTCGGGGATCCGAAATAACGGATCCCCGAAAAATATAATTTTTTATTCAGCCGAAGCAACAGTCTCACCCGTAGCGGTATCCTTTACCTCAAAGGTCTTATCCTTGCTGTGTGTCACGTAAACGACGGTACTATCGTCGACGAGCGCATCGATATCGCTCCAATCTCCGTCAACGAACGCCATAAACTCAACGTCGGCATTATATCCCTGTGCATACGTAATAGCAAACGTATCAAGGATATATTCGTTCGTCTCGGGATCCTTTACGTAATAATCCGCGTAGATCTCCTCGAGATTGAAAACGTAAGTGGTCCATTCGTCTGCCTTTGCCGCCTGCTGCACGGGAGTAGCGATCGCCGTATAGCCCGTAGTGGTGGGGATCTCAAGAGGACGTGTCTCGGTGACCTCATCCTCGGTCCTCGGCTTGCCGTTCTTGCCCGTCGTACTGATATAGAACTCAAATCCCTTTGAAACATCGCTCGATCTGAGTCTTACGACAAAGTATTTAGCTTCTCCGACCTCAATAAATTTGTTGTCGAGTTGACCGCCCGTCTGACCGTTGAAGTCCTGCTGATGTCTCATCCACCAGATCTCCGAGTGATCGGCAACTCTGCCATAGAAGACTCCGTCCTCACCGACACCGATCTCCTTGGTTCCCGAGCCTGCCGCATAGGTGGTAGCGCAGAAAGCAACGTCGTTACCCGAGAAGAACTTGGTTACCGACGCGGGAACACTCTTGGTATAGAGACAGTCACCGCATCCGCCGCACGCGTAGCTGTAAAGCGTGCTTCCGTCCTCCTGCTTTTCGCCTTCATAGAGGTATGAATGCTGATCATTAGCGCATTTTCCGGTCTTAACGTCCATAATCGAATAGGTCTTATTCTTGTAGTGCGTCGCGTATATAACCGTTTCGTCGGGTGTGAGAGCGTCTATCTCTTCCCAACCGCCCTCGACGAATGCCATAAACTCTATATCCGTAACGTTGCCATCTCTCGAGCGTGCCATACCGAATGTGTCGATAAGGTAATCACCCGTCTCGGGATCCGCTACGTAATACTCGGGGATCAGAGCCTCAAGATCGAATACGAAGGTGGTCCACTGCCCTGCCGTTGCGGCATTCGCGGGAGAAGAAATAAGAATAGTACCGCTCGAGGTGGGCTTGGTTTCGGTGCCGTCGGGGGCTACCGAATACCCCTCGCCGTTTTTGCCCGACGTACTCATATAGAACTCAACGTTCTTCTGATTATCGGTATTTCTCATTCTGACAACAAAATATTTTGCCTTACCGATGTTTATCTCCTTGTTGTTCAGGGAGGCACCGGTCGCACCGTGATGATAGTCGCGCTGGTGTCTCAGCCACCAGATCTCACTGTAGATATTCAATCTGCCGAATACAGTATCCTCGCCGTCAAGACCTACGCTCTTTTCACCGACGTATCCGGGAGCCGCGGCATAAACAGTCGCATTTCTTCCAACCTCAAATCCCGAGATGTATTTCGTCACGCTCTCGCCGAGAGTGACGGTCTTAAGCGGAGTTCCGCAGTTGACGCAAAGGTAAGAATAAACGTTTTCCTCAACGTTCTCACCCCAGGAATGCTCACCCACGCACTTCTGCTCCTGAGTCTTGACAAGTGTTCCGTCATCCGACGCATTGACCTTAACTACGGTCTCGTCAACGACAAGATTCTTGAGCTCTTCCCATGAGTCAACGAAAGCCATAAAATCAATGTCATAATGTACGTCCGCGGTGTAATCTGCTCCATCGCTTCCGCTTCCCATCTGGAAATAGAAGTTGTGCAGAGTATATTCTCCCTTTTCATCGGGAACGTAAACGCTCGGTATCGCTCTGGGAAGATCGATAACGTAGGTCGTCCAACCGTACTCGACCGTCTCGGCATCGGGCTCGCTTACCACGGTCGCAAGGCTTGTCGGGAAGATGACCTCCTTCTCCTTGCCCGCGATTCCGCCGAGCATCATGCGTATCTTTGCCGTGGGGTCATTTGTCCTCATTCTGACGACAAGAAGATCAGCGCGTCCTACGGGAAATGCCGCCGCGATCTGATTCATCGCCTCTGCCGAGCCTCCGGTGGTCGCCCAGTTGTTTCTCGCGAAAATGACCTGCGCAGTCTCGCCTCTTCCGGTAAACCTAGCAAAATCAACTCCGTCCTCTGAAATAGGCTCTTTCGGTCTGTCGACCTTATAGTAAACAAGCGCGTTATTGTTTATCTCCTGTGCGGAGATGAGCTTATTCAAATAGTAACCGTACTGCAGATATTCACAGACAGAGCAAGCGTAAGTCATTTCTCCGTTTACGCGCATCTGCGTGTAGGTGTGCGGCTCGTTTGCCACCGCGCGAAGTCCGCACTGATCACATCCCTCGGGAACGGTGTGTCCGTTCTCGTCAGAGGTAAAGGTGTGGACGATCTCGTTTCCGTCCTTGTCGACACAAGGAAGCTTTACGACCTCGGGGGGCTCGTTGGCAATGTCATGATAAGTATATATCTGCTTCTCTCCCTTGACAAAATCCTGTGCCTCGGCAAGTGTGTCGCACATCATAACGTAAGCTACGTCAAAGCTCTCGCCCGAATTCACTCTGCCGTTCATACCGAGATAAGCAAGATAATACTCCTCGTTCTCGTCAATTTGGTATCCCGAAACCGTACCGTCCGAGTTTTCCGATACCGCCTTGGTCATATCGGCAACGACGGTGATCCAACCGGGAAGAAGATCGTTGAATGCCATACTGTAGCTCTTGTCGGCGCATACAGATCTTATCGTGATGGTGAACGAGGTCCTTGAAGCCGGAAGTCTGACCTTGAAAACAAGGTATCTTCCCGACTCCATATCCATATCCTCGCTGTCAACTATCTTTACAGTTCCCGCGCCTCCGCCGCTCATCGTGTACGCGGCATAGCCGGTTCCCGCTTCAAAGCGGAATTCACCCTTAAAGGTCTTATCGGTATCTATTCCCGAAAGCTCACCTGCGGAATAGAAGGAATTTATCTCATAAGGAACGTACTGCTCGTACGCTATGTATTTACAGATCGTGCAGCGGAAAGCGTATACCCACGCGTCTCCCGCGTCGTCTATCTTTTCAACGTACTCGTGATTCTGCGGAGTACCCGAAGCCTTGCCGCAAAATTCACATTCCGGCTTCCAGTGACCTACCTCGTTGGCGGTATAATCGTGCACACCGAGACACTCTGCGGGATTACCGCAGATCTTACACGTGGGAACACCCTTGACCGACTTATACTGACAGGTACCGTCGGGGCATCTCGGCTTAGGTGCCTCTGTGGGCTCTTCCGTCGGCTCTTCGGTAGGCTCTTGTGTGGGAGCCTGAGTCGGCTGCTCCGTGGGCTCTTCGGTGGGCTCAACCGTGGGCTCAACAGTCGGCTCGACCGTAGGCTCGACCGTAGGCTCAACCGTGGGCTCAACCGTCGGCTCAACCGTGGGCTCGACCGTAGGCTCAACCGTAGGCTCGACCGTAGGCTCAGCCGTCGGCTCGACCGTCGGCTCTTCGGTGGGCTCTTCGGTGGGCTCTTCAGTAGGCTCGACCGTAGGTTCGACTGTCGGCTCGACCGTGGGCTCGACCGTGGGCTCGACCGTCGGCTCAACCGTGAGCTCGACCGTCGGCTCAGCCGTAGGTGTCTGCGTTGGAGCCACAGTAGTCGCATCGGCAGGATCTGTAGTGGACTCATCTGCCGACTCATCAGTAGGAGCCTCGGTGTTCTGTACCGTAGGCACCTCGGTCTCTCCCACGTCGATTTCACATGACGCAAGTGTCGCTACCGAACCGATCGAGAGCGCCAACACCAGCAATATGGAGATGATCTGTCTTTTCATAATAACCCTCCAAAAACAAGGATATATATTTTAGGGATATATTTTTCTAACTACATTTTATCATCAATTAACGATACTGTCAATGACAAATTGATAAAACATAGTGTCATAACCGCGCAGAAACAAAATAAGTAAATTGCAATTTATCGAATAGCCTTCTCCAGCGGAGAACAACTCGGGCGAGCCCTCGTAGCACCTTTTGCAAGCAAAACGCGCTTTACGGGGGACCGCGCCAGCGGTGGATGAGGAGGTCGCCATCGGGGTGTGCTACACGGGAATATTGTGGATTTTGTATTGTGGCACAAGGATTCCTTTG
>JBGUSX010000027.1:0-2860 GCA_045132775.1 Eubacteriales bacterium | reverse complement strand
CAGAGAGGTCGGTACCGAGCTCGGTATTCCTTACGAGCTTGTGTGGAGACAGCCATTTCCGGGTCCCGGTCTTGCCGTTCGTGTGATCGGTGAGATCACGAAAGATAAATTAGATGTATTAAGAGAGGCGGATGCGATTTTCCGTGAGGAGATTGCAAATGCAAAGCTTGAAAAGGATACAAATCAGTATTTTGCTGTGTTGACCGACCTGCGTAGCGTTGGTGTCAAGGGAGATGCTCGAACGTATGGATACACGGTCGCACTAAGAGCCGTAACGACCGACGATTTTATGACGGCGGAATGGACAAGACTTCCATATGAGGTTTTGGAGAGAGCGTCAAACAGAATCACGGGCGAGATCGGTATGATAACGAGAGTGTTGTATGACATCACCTCAAAGCCGCCGGCAACGGTGGAGTGGGAATGAATATATAGATTGGGAGATAGATTTTTATGTGTGGAATAGTTGGATATACAGGTTCTCAGGAGGCGGCCCCTATACTTTTGGAGGGGCTTAAAAAGTTGGAATATCGCGGATATGATTCAGCAGGCATTGCTGTACTCAACGATAACCTGATTGCTGTCAGCAAGGTTACCGGAAGGATTGCTAATCTGTGCGAAAGAACGGCTGACGGTAAGAATTGCCCTGGTACGGTCGGCATCGGACATACTCGATGGGCTACTCACGGTGCGCCTACCGATACCAATGCCCATCCGCACATGAGCAATGACGGCAAGTTCGCTGTTGTTCATAACGGCATTATCGAAAACTATATCGCTTTGCGTGAAGAGCTGATACAGAAGGGTTATCGTTTTGAAAGCCAGACGGATACGGAGGTAATAGTGCATCTGATTGAGATGTACTATACAGGCGATCTGAAAAAGGCGGTCATTAAAACATCTGCAAGACTGCAAGGATCTTATGCGCTTGGTGTTGTTTGTACCGACGAGCCTGAAAAGGTATACGTGGCAAGAGAAGCAAGTCCTTTGATCCTCGGTGTAGGCGTAGGTGAAAATTACTTTGCCTCTGATGTTACAGCATTGGTTTCCTACACGAGAAATGCAATCTATTTGGACGACGGTGAGTTTGCGGAAATCACACCAGACTCCATAACGGTTTTCAACCCTGCGGGTCAGCCGATTGAAAAGAAGATCAGTCGCATCACATGGGATATTCAGTCGGCGGAAAAAGGCGGATATGAGCACTTTATGCTCAAGGAAATTATTGAGCAACCGAGAGCAGTCAAAGCGACCATAGCACCGAGAATCAAGGATGGAGATATCATTCTTGATGAAACCGAGCTCAGTGCTGACTATCTGGAAAGCATCAACAAAATCGTTATTACCGCCTGCGGTTCAGCGTATTATGCAGGATGTGCCGGAAAATACGCGATTGAAAAATTGTGTCGTATTCCTGTTCAAGTAGAATTGGCAAGCGAACTGCGTTACAGCGATCCACTTATTGACGAGCATACGCTATTGATCGTGTTATCTCAATCCGGCGAAACGGCTGATACCATAGCGGCAATGAAGGAATGTAAAAATCGCGGTGCAAAAACGTTGGCTATTGTCAACGTTGTGGGCAGTACGATTGCGAATACTGCGGACTACACGCTTTATACTTGGGCAGGCCCGGAAATTGCTGTAGCGACAACTAAGGGTTATACCACACAGGTTTCGGTTTTATATTTGTTAGCTTTGTATGCAGCCAAAAAGATGAATCGTATTAACGATGAGCTTTATAATAACCTTTTAGCATCCTTGAAAGCGTTGCCTAAGAAAATCCAGGAAGCTATCGATAAAAATTCATCAATTCCTACCTTGGCAAAAAAGTATCACGTTGCAGATTCAATGTTTTTCATCGGTCGCAATACCGATTATGCAGTAGCACTTGAAGGTGCTTTGAAAATGAAAGAAATATCTTATATCCATGCGGAATCTTACGCAGCGGGCGAATTAAAGCACGGAACGATTGCTTTGATTGAAGAGCATCAGCCGGTTATCGCACTGTGCTGCAATGAAGCTATTATGGAAAAGACCATGAGCAATATTGTTGAGGTAAAAGCAAGAGGTGCTGAAGTTCTCGCCGTAACCTTCAAGGATAATCAGAAGATCGTGTCTTTGGCAGACGATGTGATTTTTGTGCCGAAAATAGAGCCGATTTTCTCGGCGGCAGTTGAGATTGTTCCGTTGCAGTTGCTTGCATATTATGTCGCCAAGGAGAACGGTTGCGATATCGACAAACCAAAGAATTTAGCAAAATCGGTTACGGTTGAGTAATCAGTCGGAAGGAGAAAAAATGACAAAGTATATATTCGTAACGGGTGGTGTCGTATCGGGACTTGGAAAGGGAATAACCGCCGCTTCGCTCGGCAGACTTCTCAAGGCGAGAGGACTCAAGGTGGCAGCACAGAAGCTTGACCCGTATATCAACGTAGACCCCGGCACAATGAGTCCGTATCAGCACGGTGAGGTGTACGTGACAGAGGACGGGGCTGAAACCGAACTTGACCTCGGACACTATGAAAGATTTATCGACGAGGATTTGAATAAGTATTCCAATCTGACCACCGGTAAGGTCTATTGGAACGTGCTGAACAAGGAGCGCAGAGGTGAATATCTTGGCTCGACCGTGCAGGTCATTCCGCACATCACAAACGAGATCAAGGAGTTCGTTTACAGTGTGGGTAAAAAGACCGACGCCGACGTGGTAATCACGGAAATCGGCGGCACTATCGGCGATATTGAGTCTCAGCCGTTTTTGGAAGCTGTTCGTCAGATCTCCTTGGAGGTCGGCAGAGAAAACAGCCTGTTTATTCACGTTACGCTGGTTCCGTTCCTGCGCGGATCGGATGAGCAT